>VFZX01000050.1 GCA_016871015.1 Acidobacteriota bacterium
TCGGTGGCAGTAGCAGATCCTGGTCCGGGTTGTAGGCGCGGTACCCCTTGGGCATAAAACATTATGTACTGGTTTTGTTCTATCCGTTCCCACGATGTTCGGGAATTCTCGGACAGGCTCCTAGATGCCTGCGCTGGTCCGGCGAACGAGACCTTCGCGATGATTGTGTCGGACCTGGGAGCAAGGCTCGGGATCGTTCCGGATTTTCTTGCCGCGGTTGATGTCCTGCGGGGAACCCGCATGGGCCTCTACACGCACGAGGGCTTCGACGGCGGAGGCAGGACTCTACTGCGGGAGATCACCGGCAAGGCATCGGTGCCGTGCGTAATCCCGGCGGGATACAAAGGTTCGAGGGGGGATCTCGTATTCACGAGGCTCGCTCCATCCCAGTCACTCGAGCGGTGGTTCTCACTCACGACTCCGTATGTCATGGCCGTACCTCGTACGGAATGGATCGAATACCTCGGCCGGGCCGGCGCGGCCACTCCGCCATCGGCCTACGAGCGGTACATGAAGTTTGGCCCGCACCCCACGTTCTGGCCCGAGTATGTTTTCCAGGCGTACGTCAACCACCGGAAGGAGGCGGTCTACCTCACCGGCATTCCGGACAGGCCCAGGAGCCTGCCGCATTCGGATCCGAAACGCCTCAGGCCTTGACCCAGGCTTGCCTCTTGCGGACTCGAGGACCTGCTCGATCACCTTCCGGTGGGTGAGAAGATATACCATGGCGCGATTTCACAAGCCGCGGGCGGTCCGAAGCCGGATTCGAACGGTACATCGACGAGATCGGCCCGTGGGTGCACGTTCTGAACCGGCTCAACGGGATCATCTCCGAGACCCTTGTCTTCCGTGAGGCACAGGCCCTGGTCAGCCTCATCAATGGGCCGAGCAAGAGTACAGGCCAGAGGGACCTCCGATAAGTCCGTTGACCCACTCGTGCTTCGTGTGCTGGGCGCTGTTCGACGCCAACGCTCGCCCGGCCAAAGAAACGCCCACGATGATCGTTTCGGACTTGGGCGCGAGACTTGGAATCGACCCGGATTTCCTCGCCGGTGTAAACGTACTGGGAGACACCCGCATGGGCTTGTATGTGCACGAGGGATTCGACGCGGACGGCAGAATTCTTCCCCCCATCCCTGGTGGTGACGCCGAATGGGTCTCTGTCACGACTCCGTACGTCATGGCCGTGACTCATGCGCGGGAGTGGATCGAATACCTCGGCCGGGCCAGCGCGGCAAGCCCGCCATCGGCCTACGAGCGGCACATGAAGTTTGGCCCGCATGCCCGCTATTGGCCCGAGTACCTGATGCAGGCCTACATCGACTACCGGAATGAAGCGATCTACATCAGGGGAATTCCTGACAGACCCGAAAGCCTGCCGGCTTCGGATCCTAAACGCTTCAGGCCTTGACCCAGGCCCGCCTCTTGCTGGACTCGAGGACCTTCTCGATCAGCCCCATCCCACGCAGTCCATCCTCGAACGTCGGGTAGTCGATCTCGGCGCCCGGGTCGGCGATTTTCGCGTAGAAGCGCTTGAACAACTGCTTGTGCGAATCGTCGTAGCCTTCCGAGTGCCCGCCGGGGAGGTCGGCGAATCCCTGTGCGCCCGGGGCCAACAGCGACGGATCCTTGACGATCACCTGGTTCGGGCTGTTGCGGTGTCCGATCCAAAGCTCGTCCGGACGCTCCTGGTTCCACATGACCCCGCACTTGGTCCCATAAATTTCAAACTGGAACCGGTTCTTGTTTCCGGCCGAAACCTGGCTCACCGTATAGGCGCCGCGGCAGCGCGATCCCAACTCCACCAGGACCGAAGCGAAGTCCTCGGTGTCGATCTTGATCTCATCGTAGTCCTCGGGCGCGAGCAGCTTTCCGGCGAACGTTTCGATCGATCCCCTGGGCTTCTTGCGCGTCTTGTGGAAGATCATGGTGTTCGCGCACAGGGCGGTGATCTTGAGTCCGGTGAGGTGCTGGATCATGTCCATCCAGTGGGAGCCGATATCGCCCACCACACGCGACGGGCCGTTGGCCTTCCGCATGATCCGCCAGTTGAAGTCGGTGTCGTAGAGCAGCCAGTCCTGGGAGTACGTGCCCTGGACAACGAGGATCTCGCCCAGGTCGCCATTCTTCACCAGTTGCCGCACATGCTGCACCATCGGGTAGTAGCGCAGGTTGTGATTGGTCGCATGCACCAGCTTCTTTTTCCTGGCGAGCACGAGCATGTCCTTGGCTTCGTCCGACGACATTGCGAGCGGCTTTTCGCTCAGCACGTGCTTCCCCGCGTTCAGCGCGGCCATCGCCATGGGATGGTGAAGCGCGTTGGGCGTGCAGATGTGGACCGCCTCGATCGACGCGTCGGAGACGAGCTTCTGCCAATCCGTGGTGACGTTGCCGATGCAGTAGGACTCGGCCAGCGCTTCGGTGCTCCGGCCCGGCGACGCCGCCAGTCCCGCCACTTCCACGTTGCCCAGCCTGCGGATGGCTTCCGTGTGGACCTTGCCCATGAATCCGGTGCCGAGCACCGCCGTTCTGATTCGACGCATCTGAACACTGTAGCAGCATCTGATATGCTGTAGCCAGATGGCGTATCGCGACTACTACGGCACGGGCGGCCGTGGTTACACCTACTCCGTGGGCAGTTCGAATCTCCCTCCAGCCGTGAAGTGGCTGTTGATTGTGAACGTGGCGCTTTTCCTGGGCTATTTCTTCGCCACACAGGCCGGAAGCGGATGGCTGTTCGATTGGATGGGGCTGATGCCGTCGCAGGTCGTTTACCGTTTCAAGGTATGGCAGCTTGCCACGTACTTATTCCTCCATTCGGCCACCGCGCTGACGCACATCCTGCTCAACATGCTCACGTTGTGGATGATCGGCAAGGATCTCGAAAACGTCTGGGGAACCAAGCGCTTCCTGCAGTACTATCTAATCTGCGGCGTGGGCGCCGGCGTGTTCGTCGTGCTGCTGAACCTGCTGTTCGGGAGCGAACTCGACATGGTGACGCGCACCATCGGTGCCTCGGGAGCCATCTACGGATTGCTGCTCGCCTTCGGCATCCTGTTCCCCGACGCGACGCTGTTCTTCTGGATCTTCCCGATGAAGGCAAAGTACTGCGTGGCGCTGATCGGCGCGATCGCGTTCCTGATGACGTTCGGGTCCACTGGCGGCGGCATCAGCCATACCGCGCATCTCGGCGGGATGGTGTGGGGACTCATCTATCTGCGCTCACGCGGACTCCAGCGCGCCGCGGGCTCGTTCGACCCGATCGGCTGGGCGAACCGCATCTATCGCGAATGGAAGCACGAACGGGCGAAGAAAAAGTTCCAGGTGTACATGCGCAAGCAGCGCGGAGACTCCGGCCGCGGGCCTTGGGTCCAATAGCGCTTACCGGACCGGCGTCCCGTACGGTACCAGCGTCTTGATCCGCTCGGCCGTCTCAAGCCGCGCGATCCGCCAGTCCTTGCCCTGCTTTTCGAGGTAAAACATCTGGACCTCGTTCCGGTCCTGGTAGACGTACTCGACCCGCAGCTTCACCTCCCGGTCCGTCAACACCTGCGGCTCCATGATCGCGATTCCCTTCACCGGCGCGTTCGTCTGCTTCAGGTATCCGGCAAACCGTGATTCTCCCTGTTCCGACACGGTCTGCTTGAGCGAAGTCTCCATCTGGCCGGTGTAGTGGCGCAGGTAATCGCCCACGTTGCCATCGCGCGCCGCGTCGAACATCGAATAGATCGTGTCCTGCGGGGTCGGATCGGGCCTGGGTTGGATCGCCGAGGCCACAGTATCGGTGACACGCGTGTTCCGCAGCAGGACCGCACCCAGAGCGGCCGCCATCAGGATTCCGGTCAGGATCCGCGCTTTGTGCTGCTTGGTCATGGCTGGGGCGGAGGAGGAGCCGGCCGCGCGGGCGGTGGCGATGGCTGCGCCTGTGCGGGCGGCGGATCTCCCTTCCGGATGATCGTGAGATCGAGGTTCCCGCGGTTGTCGACGATCAGCTTCCGGATCCTCGGCAGGATCACTTCCATCGTCTCCAGGTACAACCGCCGCCCGTTGGCCTCTGCTGCCTTTGAGTACTCCGCCGCCGCCAGCGAGAAACGGTCCGCGTCACCCTGCGCTTCATCCGTCTTGCGCCTGCGGTATCCGTTCGCCGCATTGAGCATTTGTTCCGCCTCGCCGCGCGCCTTGGGAATCACGTCGTTCGCATAGCCCTGCGCCTCATTGACGATCCGTGCGGAATCCGCCCGTGCGCTCGCCACGTCGTTGAACGCATCCCGGGCCTCGGGTGGCGGCTGCGCGGACTCGATGTTCACCGACGCCAACTGCACCCCCACCTGATACTGGTTCAGCAAGCTCTGGGCGCTGGCCCGCACCTGATCCTGGATCGCCGCCTTCTCGGTCGTCAGCACCGCGTCCACGCCGCGGCCGGCAATATGGCGCGACAGTTCTGATTCGACAGCCGCGCCCACCGCCGCGGGAACCCCGGCCGCGCTGAACAGGTACTGCGCTGGCACTCCCACTGAGTACTGCACTGCCGCACGAAGATGGATCAGATTCTGATCTCCCGTGATGAACTGAGACTGCAGCGGCTGCGAGCGCCCCAGCACCGCGTCCGGCACGCCGCCGCCCACCACCAGCCGCTGCAACTGCTGGACCTTGAGTTTCGTCACCGAATTCAGCGGCCACGGCAGCGCCCAATGAATTCCCGGCAACACGCGCGGCTCCACCACTTTTCCGAATTGCGTTACCACGGCCTGCTGATCGGCGGGCACAATGTAGAGTCCGGACAGCGCCCACAACCCGGCCACGGCCGCCGTACCGCGCCGCCAACCCCAGCCGCGGATGGCCTCCAGGATCACTGCGCGTTCTCTCCGCGCATCAGCACCCTCAAAAGCTCCGAGTCCGAGCTGAGGATCGCCGTCGTCTTGTCGTCAAAGATCTTCTTGTACGACTCGAGTGTCCGCAGCAGCTTGTAGAACCGCGGATTCCGCCCGTACGCCCCACTGTAGATCCGCGTCGACTCCGCGTCGCCTTCGCCCTTGATCTTCTCAGCCTCCTTGTAGGCCGCCGATAGGATCTCTTCTTTCTGGCGGTCCGCATCGGCCCGGATCGACAACGCCTGTCCTTCGCCCTCGGCGCGGTACTGGCGCGCGATCCGCTCCCGCTCGGCGCGCATCCGTGCAAAGACGCTCTGCTTGTTCTGTTCCGGAAGATTCAGCCTCTTGATCCGGACATCGACCACCTCGATTCCGTATTGCTTGAGCGCCGCCGAGTCCGTCGCTTGCGAAAGCTGGTCGAGCATCTGGGGCGCGCGCACCTGTTGCGGATTCGCGGAGATGATCTGCTCCAACTCGTGGTTGCCGAGCGCCGCCGCGAGTCCGCTCCACACGATATCGTGAAGGCGCATCTCCGCCGCGGTTGCGTCACCGACGGTGCGGACGAAGATCTCGGGCTCGCGGATCCGCCATAGCACATAAGATTCAATCACCAGGTTCTTCTTGTCGCGCGTGAGGAACTCGCTCGGCCGCGGATTGTACACCCGGAGCCGCCGGTCAAAATACGTAGCGCTGTCGAAGAACCACTTCGCATGGAGTCCGGCGTCAGTGATTGTGTACACCGGCCGCCCGAACCGTGTCATGAGCACGAACTCGGTCTCGCGTACCGTCAGAAAAGTCCGCAGCAGGAACACGAGCGCCAGGAGTCCCCACCAGACGTACTTGTAACGGCGCCAGTCGAAGTGGCCGTGGCCCTCATGATGGCCGTGCGAGTGGCCATGGTGATGTCCGTGATCGTGTCCGTGATGATGCGAATGCTCGTGCATGGCTTACTCCACCGGCAGCCTCGGAGCCGGCGGACCTGTCAACAGCGGTGAAACCGCGGGTCCGATCTCCACTCCATCCTCAAGCAGCAGCAGGTGGCGGCGTCCACCGCGGGAATCGATCAGCATTTTTTTCTTTCCTGGCAGCACTTGTTCCATTGTTTCCAGGTACAGGCGGGTTTCGGTGGCTCCCGGCGCCGCGCGGAATGCCGCCTCGGCGTTGTTGAACCTTGACGCGTCGCCCTCGGCCCGGTTCTTGCGGCCCAGCGTGTATCCGCGCGCCGTCTCCAGCCGCGCCGCGCCATTCCCTTTCGCGAGCGCCACCTGTTCGTTCCGGTATCCCTCGGCTTCATTGATCAGCCGGTTCTTTTCCTCGTACGCGCCGGACACCTCCCGGAACGCATCCACCACTTCCATCGACGGATGCACGTCGAGCAGCTTGACGAACAGCACTTCGACTCCCGACTTGTAGCGGTTCAGCCGCTGCTGGAGCAGTTCCTTGGTCTGCGCTTCAACCCCGCGCCGGTCAGTGGTGAGCACGCTGTCGAGCGCCGTACTCGTGATCACCGACTGCAGCGCACTCTCGGTCGCCGCCCTGACCACCGTTTCGCCGTCGGCGTGCTGGAACAGAAAATCCTCGGGCTTCGACACCCGGTAGTGGACAATCGCCGTTAGTTCGGTCATGTTCTGGTCGCCCGACACCATGAGCGATTCCTCCGGCTTGCGCTGGAACCTTCCGCCGCGATGCTGTACGTTCCATTCATACGCAGCCGGCTCGTTGTCCGAGGCGTCGACGGTCGACCGGAACCCGATCTCGACGGTCCGCACGCGCCGCGCCTGCACCCGCGTGAGCTTCTCCACCGGCCATGGCGTCTTGTAGTGCAGCCCAGGCTCGCTGTGCGGCAGCACTTTGCGGCCGAACCGCTCGATCACGCCGACTTCATCCGGCGGGATCAAGTAGAACCCGTTCAGGACCCACAGCACGCCCAACACGGCTGCCGCGGGACGCCAGTACCGCCGCCGCTGTTCCCAAAGGCGATGCATCCACTCGACCGGCTCGGCGCGCGAGATCCAAAGCTTCGTGGTCCACTGAGCGGAGTCGAGCCGTGCGCGCAGCCATTCGAACCGCCGCGGCGATCCCGCCGGACGCTCCACCGACAGCAGCCGCAGCGAATTCAGCATCACCAGGAACGACGCGATCTGGTGCGTGAAGGCCGCGCCCAGCGGGCCCATGATCCCGGTCGCGCCCAACCCGATCGCCACGATATTGACGATCACCGCGAAGATGATGATGTTCTGCCAGGCGATCGCCGTGGCACGCCGCGAGACTTCGAACAGCTTCGGCAGCTTGTCGAGCGACCGGCCCATGTAGACGACGTCAGCCGCTTCGGCCGTGATGTCACTCGCCCCGGATACCGCGATCCCGGTGTGAGCGGCCGCCAGCGCCGGCGCGTCGTTGACTCCATCGCCCACCATCGCCACCCGCTTGCCCTGCGAGATCAACTGCTGGATCCGGGCAAGCTTTTGCTCGGGAAGCAACTCCGCTTCGACGTTCGGGATTCCCGCCTCCTGCGCGATCACCTCGGCCGGACGCCGCCGGTCGCCGGTGAGCATCGTCAGGTTGCCGATGTCCAGGTCCTCGAGATCATGAATCGCCTCATGGATCCCCGCCCGGATCCTGTCGCGCAGCAGAATGCCGCCAAGCAGCGAAGTATCCTCAGCAACCAGCACGGCTGTGGCGCCCAACCGGTCCGCCTCGCCGATAATCGCGGATCCTCCGCTGGCGCCATGTTCGGCCAGAAACGCCATGTTGCCAGCGCGGATCGTGCGGCCGCCCGCCACCGCTTCCGCGCCCCGGCCCGGGAGAATCCGCGCAGATTCAGCCGCCGGAATCTCGATCCCGCGCCGCCGCGCCTCATCGACAATCACCCGCGCGAGCACGTGATCCGATCCGGCCTCGGCGCAGGCCGCCGCCGCCAGCACCGGAGTCTCCTCAGCACCCGCGGAAACGATCTTCAGAATTTCGAACCGTCCTTCGGTCACGGTGCCCGTCTTGTCGAAGATCACGGTGTCGGCGCGCGCCGCCTCTTGCAGCACAGTGCCGCCGCGAACCAGGATTCCGCGACGCGCAAGCCCCCCGATGGCCGCCACCATCGCCGTCGGCGTGGCCAGAATCAGCGCACATGGACATCCGACGATCAGCACCGCCACCGTCCGCAGCCAGTCGCGCGTGAAATAGAAAGTCCCCGCGCCCGCCAGCAGCAACAGTGGAACGAAGTACTTGGCCCAGCGGTCGGCAAGGCGCTCCACCGGAGCCCGTTTCTCACGCGCCTGTTCGACCAGCTTGATCACCCGTGCAAGGGTGGTCTCCTGTCCTGCGCGCTTCACTTGGATCCGCAGCAGCCCGTGTCCGTTCAGCGTGCCCGAGAACACCTCGTCGCCGGACTGCTTGTCCCGCGGCAGTGACTCGCCCGTGATCGTCGACTCATCCACCGCGGAGACACCTTCCGCCACCACGCCGTCAGCCGGGATCCGCTCGCCGGCGCGTACCGAGATCAGGTCGTCCGGCAGCAGCGTGCTGGCTTCGACCTCCACTTCCTCGCCATCCCGGATCAGCCGTGCCTTCCTTGGCATCTGCTCGACGAACCGCCGGATCGCCGTTGAGGTCCGCTTGGCGGCGTAGCCCTCCAGGCCCTCGCCCAGCAGCATGATGAACATCGCCTCGGCCGCGGCCAGGTACTCGCCCACCGAGAGAGCGGCGATGACGGCGATGCAGATGGCCAGGTCCGCCGAGATGGTCTTTTCGAGCAGCCCGTGGATGGCGTTGTAGAACGTGCGGTATCCGGCCGCGACTGTGAGGATCGCAGCGGTGTCGATCCCCAGGACCGTTTTGAAGACACCGGTGAGATTCAGCAGCAGCAGAACGCCAACGATCGCGGCAAAACCGAAATAGCGGATCTGCTCGATACGGTCCTGCCGCGGATCGTGCTCAGCGGACAATTCGAGTCTATGCTGATGCATGCGAAGGCAGTACCACATTATGGCAGACGCGCCGCCAGCCCGGCATGATATTTTCAGTAGCATGCGATGGTTACCGGTCCTGTTGACGATGGCGGCAGCCGTCTCCGCGCAGACTCCTGTTGATCTTCTCCGCTCAAAGTGCCAGGGGTGCCACAACGCGAAGAACCGCACGAGCGGACTTTCGCTCGAGTCGCGGGACGCCGTCCAAGCCGGCGGCAATCGCGGACCCGGAAGGCTGCTCGACGCCCTCCGCCACACCGGCGACCTGAAGATGCCGCCGGGCGGAAAGCTATCCCCGGCGGAAATCGCCGCCGTCGAACAGTGGCTCAAAGACGGCATGCCGGGGCTGCCCGCCCGTGCCGCCGGACCCACGTCCTCGCACTGGGCTTTTAACACACCCAAGCGCCCGGATCCGCCCGCCGCGCGCGACAGCCGCTGGCCGCGCAATTCCGTAGACCGCTTCATCCTCGCCCGGCTCGATAAGGAGGGACTCACGCCCGCGCGCGAGGCTTCGCGCACTACCCTGCTCCGGCGTGTCTCCCTCGACCTTACCGGGCTGCCGCCCTCGCCCGCCGAAATCGACGCCTATCTTGCGGACACGGCCGATGGCGCCTACGAACGCGCTGTGGAGCGCCTGCTGCAGTCGCCCCACTACGGCGAACGCTGGGGCCGCCACTGGCTCGACCAGGCCCGCTATGCCGACTCCGATGGAGGCAGCCGCGACGAGCCGCGCCAGATCTGGAAATATCGCGAGTGGGTCATCCGCGCGATGAACAACGACATGCCGTTCGACCGGTTCGTCACCGAACAGATCGCCGGCGACCTGCTCCCCAAGGCCACGCCGGACCAGATCATCGCCACCGGGTTCCAGCGCAATTCCCTCCTCCAGATCGAGGCGGGTACCGACCGCGAACAGTACCGCGTCGAAGCCGTGTCGGATCGCGTCGACACGTTCGGCACCGTGTTCCTGGGCCTATCCGCGGGCTGCGCGCGCTGCCATGACCACAAGTTCGACCCGCTCACCCAGCGCGAATATTATCAGCTCTTCGCATTTTTCAACAACGTGGATGAATACGGTCCGGCGCTGCCGCCGTTCTCGGAGACCAACGACCTCGAAGTCACGCACCGGCCGCTGCAGGCCACAGGCAAACCTGAAGATGTCGCCAAGTATCACGCCTTGCGCGAGCAGATTCTGGCCCTGTACAAGGAACGCTTCCAGTACAAGGAACAGTTCAAGCCCAAGACGGAAGATGCCGGACTCAAGGTGCGCAACGAAACGATCGCGGCGCTGAAGAAGCAGCTTCCGAAGGTGGAACTCGCGATGGTGATGCGCGATCTCGCTGAGCCGCGCGAGAGCTACATCCACCTGGGCGGCGATTTCCTGCGGCGGGGACTGCGCGTTTATCCCGCCCTGCCCGCTTCGTTCCATCCGGGTCCGGCGGCGAAGACGCGGCTGGACCTGGCCAGGTGGGTGGTGGACCCCGCCAATCCGCTGCTCGCGCGGGTCACGGTGAACCGCATCTGGAGCCACTACTTCGGACGCGGGCTGGTCGAGACGGAAAACGACTTCGGCACGCAGGGCTCGCGTCCTACGCATCAGGAGCTGTTGGACTGGCTGGCCACCGAGCTGGTGGCCCGCGGCTGGAGCCAGAAGGCAATCCACCGGGTGATTGTGACATCGGCCACGTACCGCCAGGATTCCGCCGCCCGTCCCGATGCCGACGCCAAGGACCCGCGCAACCTGCTGCTTGCGCGCCAGCAGCGCCTGCGGCTGGACGCCGAGATTGTACGCGACACCGCGCTCGCGTCCAGCGGACTTCTGGTGGCCAAAGTCGGCGGGCCCAGCGTGTTCCCCCCGCAGCCGGACCACGCCATGGACGCCAGCCAGGTGAAGAAGAACTGGAAGGCGAGCACGGGTCCGGACCGTTTCCGCCGCGGCATGTACACCCACTTCTGGCGCATCACTCCCCATCCGGCGCTGGTGGTGTTTGACCAACCCAACGCGATGACCACCTGCACGCGCCGGGCGCGGACGACGACTCCGCTCCAAGCGCTGACCCTGCTCAACGACTCCGCATTCCACGAGATCGCCCAGAGTCTGGCGTCGCGGATCCTGCGCGAGGGTCCGGATTCGGTCGATGGCCGCATGGGATTCGCCTTCCGCCTGTGCACCAGCCGCGATCCGTCCGCCGCCGAGCGAGATCGATTGGTCCGTCTTTATCAACTGGAAGTGGACGACTTCCGCACGCACCCGGAAGAGGCCGCCAAAATCGCAGGCGCCCAAGCAGGACCGGACCTGGCTGCCTGGACCAGTGTTGCGCGCGTGCTCATGAACACCGACGAGTTCATTACCCGGGAATGAAATGAAACTCCTCCTCGCCGCGCTTGCTCTCGCGCCAGCGGTTTTGGCGCAGACCGCCTCGCTCACCGGCCGGGTTACGGATTCTTCAGGCGCTCTCATCCCGGGGGCCACCGTGGTGGTCCGCTCGGTTGAAACCGGAATCCGCACGGAGACGGCGACGAATGCGGAAGGCTACTACGTTCTGCCGCTGCTGCCTCCGGGCGCCTACGCGCTCGAGGTGACGAAGGAAGGCTTCCGTCCGGTCCGCGATCCGAACATCAAGCTCGCCGTGCAGCAGGCCGCGCGCCTCGACCTGACGCTCGAGGTCGGCGCCGTCACCGAAACGGTCGAAGTCACCGGACGCCAGATCCTGCTGGAGAGCGAATCCGCAACCATGGGCCAGGTGGTGCAGGGCAAGCAGGTGACGGAACTGCCGCTGCTGGGGCGCAATCCCTACGCGCTCGGCATGCTGGTGGCGGGCGTGCGTCCGGCGGCGGGAGTCAACGATGTTCCCGTCAACCAGATCAACCAGTCGTCGGTCTCGATCAACGGACAACGCGGCAACACGAATGAGTACCTGCTCGACGGGGCGCCGAACAGCGCGCCCTCGCAGAATCAGCCGGTGGTGTACGCAAGCGTCGACGCGGTGGCCGAGTTCAAGATCGAAACCAACGCCTTCAGCGCCGAATATGGACGCGCCGCGGGCGGCGTGTTCAACGTGGTGACCAAGTCCGGCACCAACGAGCTGCACTTCACGCTGTACGACTTCCTGCGCAACGACAAGCTGAACGCCAACAACTGGTTCGCCAACCGCGCGGGGCGGAACCGGCCGCCGTTCAAGTTCAATCAGTTCGGCGGCGCGGGCGGCGCGCCCATCATCCGCAACCGGACGTTTGTGTTCGGCAGCGTGGAATTCGTCCGTTGGGTGGAGGGTGTGACGTTCAACAACACCGTGCCCACGGCGCCCCAGCGCGCGGGCGACTTCACCCAGACGCGCAACGGCGCGGGACAGGTGATCCAGATCTACGATCCGGCCACGACGCGGCGGGTGGGCAACGTGTTCCAGCGCGATCTGTTCCCTGGCAACCTTATCCCAACCACGCGATTCGATCCGGTGGCGCGCAACCTGCTCCGCTTCTATCCGGCCGGCAACACGGATGGCAATCCGGTCACGGGAGTGAACAACTGGGTCCGCACCGATGCGAACAACACGAACAAGGACACCTATGCGGCTCGCATCGACCACCACTTCAACAGCTCGAACCGGATCTTCGGACGCTTCAACTACGACGACTCCCCGATCGACCGCGCGGTCTCTTACGGAAAGGACAATCCGGGATCGCCTGGTTCCGGCTTCCAGATCTTTGAGCGGCGCAACGGAGTCATTGAGGATGTGCACACGTTCACTCCGTCATTGCTCGGCACGTTCCGCTATTCGTTCACCCGCCTGGGTAATTTCCGCACGCTCTACAGCCAGGGCTTCGACCCGGCGACGCTCGGCTTCCCCGCTTCGTTCGTGAACGAGGTGGAACCGCGCGGATTTCCCGTGATCCGCCCCACCGGCTACTCCGATCTCGGCAACTCGAGCATCATCCGGCTGGGCAACAACGTCCACGCCTGGCAGGCGCAGGCGTTGAAGACGTTCTCGAGCCACACCCTGCGCACGGGTTTCGAGTACCGCGTGATTCAGTTCAACAACTACCAGCCCGCCGACGCCAGCACGCTCTTCACTTTCGGCAACCAGTGGACCCAGGGTCCCAACGCCGCGCAGGCGAGTGCCAACGCGGGCCATGGACTGGCTTCGTTCCTTCTGGGGATCGCGAGCGGATCCGTGCAGTCGGTTCCGCGCGTCGCGCAGACCAGCCGGTATTCGGCGCTGTACGTGCAAGATGATTGGAGGCTGACGCCACGGCTCACCTTGAATCTTGGCTTGCGCTACGACTACGAATCGCCGCGTAAGGACCGCTTCGATCAGCTCGCCAACTTCGATTTCGCCGGTGCTCCGCCTTTGCGCGCGCCAGGACTGAACCTCCGCGGCACCCTCGCCTACGCTGGACAGAACGCACTTTCGCGCTACCAGGCCGAACCCGACCGCAACAACATCGCACCCCGCTTCGGAATCGCGTTCAAGCTGTCGCCGAAGATGGTGATCCGCTCGGGCGCCGGCTTGTTCTTCGCGGCCAATACAGGAGTTGGAACAGGGTCGGCGGCGTTTGGCGTCAGCGGATACGAGGCGAGCACCACCGTTGTGACCAGCCTCGACGGTGTCACACCGGTGACCTATCTTTCGAATCCGTTTCCGAGCGGAATCAACAAGCCGTCGGGCAACAGCCTGGGCACTGCGACACTGCTCGGGCAGAGCGTGGCGTTTTTCGAGCGCGGGAACATCATCCCCTACAGTGGCCAGTGGAACTTCAACATCCAGCGCGAGCTCCCGGATGCGTGGCTCTTCGAAGTTGGCTACGCGGGAAGCCGTGGCGTGAAGTTCCCGCAGGGCCGGGTGATGAACCAACTTCCGGACGCCTTGCTCACCCTCGGCAACGACCTGCGCACGCAGGTTCCGAATCCGTTCTTCGGCCAAATCTCCAGCGGCCCGCTCTCCGGCGCGACTGTCTCGCGCGCGCAACTGCTGCGTCCGTATCCGCACTTCGACGGTGTCACCAGCAATCTGTCCACCTGGGCGGGCTCGAACTATCACGCCTTGCAGACCAAACTCGAAAAGCGCTATGCGCGCGGTTTGACGATGTTGGTTTCCTATACCTTCTCGAAGATGATCGACGACTCCACCGGTGTGTGGAACGGCGAGGCGCTCGGCGGCGGCGGTGGATTCCAGAACTGGAACAATCTGCGCGCCGACCGGTCCGTATCGGAGCTCGACCAGACACACCGCTTCGTGGCCACGGGCGTCTATGAGCTTCCGTTCGGAAAGAGCTTGAAAGGCGCCGCTGGCAAGCTGATCAAGGGCTGGGAGATCGGCGCGATCGCCAGCATGTACTCGGGGGGACCGCTTGGCATCGGGTCGGCAGTCAACAACACGTTCTCGCAGGGCGGTGGCCAGCGCCCGCACTGGACTGGCGTCTCACCGCGGCTATCGAACCCATCACCGGACCGGTGGTTCGACACCACGCAGTTCCAGGCTCCTCCGGCGTACACGTTCGGCAACGCGGGCCGGACGTTCTCGAGCAGCCGGTCGGACGGCACCGGCCGTGTGGATGTCACACTCAGCAAGAACACCAATGTGACCGAGCGTGTGGTGGTCCAGTTCCGCGCCGAGTTTTTCAATATCGCTAACACTCCGCGGTTCGCCCCGCCGAACGTATCGTTCGGGGCCGCGCCTTTCGGGGTCGTGAGCGCGATGGGCGATTCCTCGCGGATCGTGCAGTTCGGACTGAAGCTGAACTACTAACTCGCCTGGCCGAGCACGGTTCCGGCAACGTGAAAGAGCTCAAAGGCAAGGCTGGCGAGAAACGCCTCCGGGTCGGCGATCACCGCGTCCGCTTCACCGAAGAGCATCCCGACACCCTGCGCATCCACACCGTCAAGAACCGCAAGGACGCCTACCGGTAACGCTTTCCCCAACCCCGCCAATGGCTTGCGCCCGATTCTCGGCGAGCCTGTATGACAACCTCTTATCTTCCACTACCAGCCACGCGCTGCGGCCTTCAAAGACGTCTTCCGCAAGATCGCGGCGGCAAGGGCATCTCAAGCCGGCGCAAAATTGCCGTTTTGGGCCGGTTTTGGCCAGGATCGGCTGAATCGCGAACGGGCAATCAACAAGTTGGCGCGTCAGTTGCGAATTTTGCGCTGGAAAGCAACTAAATAATTAATAACTAATAGATCAGCTTCAACGAAAGCTGGACCGTCCGGTTCCCACCCGCCGAATTGATCTGCCCAAACGCCGGCGTGTCGAGCGTCGTGCCTGGATTCCCGAGCAGCGGACGATTGAACGCGTTGAAGAAATCCGACCGCACTTGGACCCTGAGCTTCCGCTCCAACACATCGAAGTTCTTGAAGAGCGAAAGATTCTGCGACGCCGATGATGGTCCGCGGAGGATGTTGCGTCCCGCGTTTCCATAGGTGAAGCGCGGAGGCAGCGCGAATGCGGCTGTGTTGAACCAGCGCAAGCGGGATTGCCCGGCCAGGCCCGGATCGCCAATCAGGTTTGGCCGCTGCTGGCTGCCGCCATTGTTCGCGTTGTCGGTGGCAAGCGCCGGTGTCAGCGGGAGTCCACTGCGGAAGCTGAGGATCCCGCTCACCTGCCATCCGCCCGCAAGAACATCCAATCCGCGGCCGCGGATCCCGAGCGCGCGTCCCCGTCCCACCGGGAGTTCGTAGATGAAGCTGGCATTCGAAATGTGCGTGAGATCATAGCTCGACACGCTGCGCTCCGCGGCGAGATTGTACGGCTGCTGGATGTTGCAGCCCTCCGCTCCGATGTATCCCGAGCACGCCAGGTCGATCGACTTCGAGAACGTATAGGTGAGCAGAAACGACAGTCCACGATGAAACCGCTGCTCGGCCTTGAGCTGCAGCCCGTGGTAGTCCGACGCGCCGTTGTTGTCGTTGGTGCGGAAGACCAGCATGTTCGGGTATGGGACGCGGTGCGGCTCCCGCGAGTTGCCCGCGGCGAGCACAGTCGCATAGTTCGTGAGCCCGCAGCATTCGAGTGACCTCCCCGCCGCGCCCGCGTAGGTGACCGACGCCGCCAGCCGGTCACTGAACTGGCGCTCCACCGACACGTTCCATTCATGCACATAGGGCGTCCGGAAGAAACGGTTCACGTGATAGCCGGCCGAGGGAAACGGATTCGGACGGTCGACGCGGTCCGGAAGCCCCCGGAACGGCCGGTCAATGAACACCGTGGGAACCGTGGCATTGAGCGTGTCGGTGGATTGAAACGTCGAATGCGGCCAGGCGTTCCGGTTTCCCTGCGCGATCTGCAGCCATCCGGCGAACATCTCGAAAAACGTTGAGAATCCGGCGCGCGCCACGGTCTTCCGTGTTACGGAGTAGGCGACGCCCACGCGCGGCGAGAAGTTGTTCCAATCCGGATCCACGAATCCGCGCCGCACGTTCGGACCCTGGAACAGCGCGCCCGGAATGTTGATGGGGCCATCGAGCAGCCACGCACCGGTGGACCGGTCAAAGCTCCCCATCGTCCCGCTGCGGGAAAGGAAGTTGCCGTTCTTGTCCCAACGAATGCCGTAGTTCAGGCTCAGCCGGCTGTTCACGCGGAAGGTGTCCGACGCGTGAATGGCGTACATCCAACCGTGGGCGTCGATGTCGGGCATCCCCAATGGACGCGAAGCGTTCGATGGCAGGCCGAGCAGGAAGCTCGCAAGCGCTTGTCCTGTTCCCGCCGGGGCGGCAATGTTCTGCGTCGGCTGCGCGGTAAAGTTCTCCGTCTGGCTGATGCTGTTGACGTAGTAGTCAAAGTGCATCAACGTGAATCCCGCCTTGACCGAATGGCGGCCCATCGTGCGTTGCAGGTTCACCGCGCCTGAGTGTGGATAGTTGTCGGTAGGACTGTAGCCGATCCCAACCAATCCCGCGTAGCTCTGGATTCCGTAGCCGGGAAACAGAATACGGTCAGGCGGTTTCGCCGAGAACGCGTCGGAGTTGTTGGCGTCGGCGAACGCCACGAACTCATTCACCTTCTCCACATTGCGGTAGGCGTTGTCGGACAGGTTGCGGTTGAATCCGTACCGGACGGTGAGCAATGTTGTGGGGGAGATGGTCCGGTTCCATTCGACGCCCCAGTTGCGGACATCGGTGACGTTGAGCGAAGTGACTGGAGAAATCCCGATGCTCTCGCTGCTTGCATCGCTGCGCGTGGAACGGACGAACACGCGATCCTTGCTGGAGAAGCTGTGGTCCACGCGGAATACCCAGATTCCGGTGTCGCTCTTCGAGGGACCGCTAATCAGGTAGTTGTTGACGGTTCCTGGAAGGGCGAAGTTGGGCGCGGGCGAGAACTCGTCGAGGTAGCGGGCGGCGATCCGGTGGATCCGGCTGGCCGGAATGCGGCGGTCCGGAAACGCATCCCGCAGAAACGCGTTGGGCCGCGCGGGATCGGCGCGGGTGGTGAACGGATCGAAGATGGGCGTGTTGGTAGCGGCGATCCCGGCGACCGGACTGAAGTCGCCGGAGCGCTCCGCCGGGGTGGCCACGCGCGTATTGGTGCTCGAAGCCGCACGGTTCTTCACGCCTTCGTGGCTGACAAAGAACCAGGTCCGGTCGCGCCCGTTGTACAGCTTCGGAATCCACACCGGACCACCTGCGCTGAACCCGTAGATGTTGTTGCGGAACTTAGGCACCCTGGGTTGAAACGTGTTGCGCGCATTCAGAACGTCGTTGCGGAGGAAGTTGTAGGCAGTCCCGTGGAGCTGATTCGTCCCAGCCTTGGTGCTCAGGTTCACGTAGGCGCCCGAGGCTCCGCCGAACTCGGCGTCGTTGTGGATCGACTCGACGCGGAACTCCTGAATCGAATCGAGCGGCGGCGACACCGAGATCTGGCTGCCCGCGAGGTTCGAGTTCAGGACTCCGTCGGCGAGGTAGAGATTGCTGCGGTTGCGCTGGCCTTGCACGGCGGGCCCGGCGCCTCCCTGCGAGACATCCACGTTCGCCGCGCCTGGCGTCAACAGGATCAGTTGCGTGAAGTTGCGGCCGTTCAACGGTAGATCCAGCACCTGACGGGACTCGATGAGAGTCCCCACCGTCGCGTTGGTTGCGTTCACAAGCGGCGCCTGAGCGCTGACGTTGACCACCTCGGCGGTCTGTCCCACCTGCATCTCCAGGTTCAGGTTGGCGAGCTGATTGACGTTCAGCTCGGCCTCGCGTTCGAGCGTCTTGAATCCGGGTGCCGACGCTGTGATCTGATAGACCCCCGTGGGCAGCGTCAGCAGCACGTACCTTCCAGCGCCGTCCGTCGTCGAGCGGAAAACCCGGTTCGTGGCCGCGTGCTTGGCGGCGATGTCCACCGAGGGCATGGCGGCGCCCGAAGGGTCGGTGACCACCCCGGTGAGCGACGCGGACGAGGTCTGCGCGCAAGCGAGCCCTGCGCTGGCCAAAAGAACGGCGATTCGAGAGGCAGTTTTCATGTGGCGCTCCAGAGAGCCAGCATAACTGGCCCAGGGCGCCGCGTCTACCGGGTCAGGCGCCGATTTCGTTGCGGATCGCCTGAGCGATCTGGCCGGCGTACTGATCGACCTGATCGAGCGTCGGACCCTCGACCATCACCCGCGCCAGCGGCTCAGTGCCGGAGAACCGGACCAGCACGCACCCGCGGCCATTCAGCTCACGCTCGGCCCGGACAATGGCGTCCTGGACCGCGAGCAGATCGCTGATCGGACGCCGCTCACGGATCGCGACATTCACCAGCGTCTGCGGATATTTGGTCATCCCCGCGGCCAACTCCTCGAGGCTCTTGCCCGTTTCGCGCATCGCTTCGAGCACGCGGATGGCTGTCAGCAATCCATCGCCGGTGGTCGCCTGGTCGAGGAAAATCACGTGGCCGGACTGTTCTCCGCCGAGTGCGGCCCTCCGGCTGCGCATCTCCTCGAGTACGTACTTGTCGCCGACCGCGGTCCGCACCAGGTTGATTCCCTCTGCCTGGAGGGCCAGTTCGAGTCCAATGTTCGACATCACAGTGGCCACCACGGCATCCCCGTGCAACTCGCCACGGGAACGCATGTGCCGGGCGCAGAGATACAGCACTGCATCGCCGTCGATCAACTTTCCGGATTCGCTCACGGCCATGCACCGGTCCGCGTCGCCGTCGAACGCGAATCCGGCGTGAGCGCCCAACTCGACAACGCGCTGGGAGAGCTGACCCGTGTGAAGCGCACCACAGCCCAGGTTGATATTGCGGCCGTCCGGCTCACACCCGGTCCGGTAGACGGTGGCGCCAAGCCGTTCGAGGAGAATGGGCGCCAGATGGCTGGCCGCGCCGTTCCAGCAATCGACGGCAACCCGGACTCCATCGAGCGTCCCGCGGAACACCGACACCAGGAAGTCCACATACTGATCATCAAGCGCGGCAACCGGCTGCAACTCAGGCGCGGCGCCCGGCTGCTGGTCCCACAGTGACCGGATCGTGTCCTCGAGGATTTCCTCTTGTGCGTCCGGCAGCTTGTATCCATCGTGCGCGAAGACCTTGATCCCGTTGTCGTGAAACGGATTGTGCGAGGCCGAGATCATGACGCCCGCCGCAAAGTCTCCGTGTTTGGTGAGGTAGGCGATTCCCGGAGTGCTCAATACTCCCGCGAACTGGGTGCCGATCCCTTCGCTGGCGAGCCCGGCGGCGGCGTGAGCGGCGATCCAGGGCCCGGACTCCCGGGTGTCCATGCCCACCACGACTTGCCGCGACCCGCTGTGCGTCTTGCACCACCGGCCAAGCGCCACACCAACGGCGTGGACGGTTGCCGGATCCAGCGGCCGCTTGCCCGCAAGGCCACGAATCCCGTCGGTTCCGAACAGCTCTCTGCCCAATGCGATCCTCCGATCAGTTGTCCTTTTTCAACTCTACTCGAACGGTAACTCGCCCGTCACCCTCGATCCGCACTTGAGAGTCCCCGGAGTAGACCTGAACCTGCACCGCACCCCCCTCATTCAGGTCACCCAGCTCCACGGGATCGGTCTCGACGGCGGTCTCATCCGACACCCGGCTCTCCGGCCCCAGCAGCCGGATAGACGCCGGTTCGACACTCACCTGCCCGAGTTCTACACCGGCAGGAAGCGAGCCAGAGAACTTCACCTTCACCGGAACCTCTTTCGACATCCGACGCTCGAAATGGAGCCGGACAAGCGACGGCACGGCGCGGATCAGCGTGACGCCCGCAGGAAGCACGGCGCTACGCGAGTCGATCGGAAAGGTGCGGTCGCCGGGGCGGCTCACGCTCGACAAATCCAGCGTAACGACGGTCGCGGCGAGATTTCCGGGCGTCAGCCGGCTCGAGGAGCCTCGAATTTCCAGATGCACGTTCTCTTGAAGATCGGAACTCATCTCCAGATCTTTAGGCAGGTTCCGCAACTGAATCGGGGCTGCCACCGATGTGTTAACTTCCTGCTCGCCTACCACCAGCACCCAGAACAGAGTGGCCAGCGCGAGTGAGGCCAGCTTGGTGGGCAGGTTGTGGGTGAACAGCCGCTTCATTGCTGTCCGGCCTCCTCGGTAACGGCACGTTCGCGCTCCTCCGGCGTCTCCGCCGCGCCGCCATAGTACAGCGCGATCTTCTCATCCAACTCGCCGATAGAGAGGGCCGGCCAATACTCACCGCGGTGGGCAAGCGTGATCCCCCCGGTTTCTTCGGAGACGATGATGGAGACGGCATCCGATTCCTCGGTCACACCGATTCCAGCCCTGTGCCGGGTGCCCATGTTATGGGGGAGCTGCGGGTTGCTCGCAAGGGGCAGGAAGCAGGCGGAGGCCGCAATCCGCTCGTTCTGGATGATCACCGCGCCGTCATGCAAGCTCATTTGAGTGTTGAAGATATTGATCAGCAAGTCGTGTGAGATGACTGCGTCGAGAGCAACACCACTCTCGACGAAAGTCTTCAGTCCAACCTCGTTTTCGAGCACGATCAACGCACCCATCTTCTCCTTGGACAGATGCTCGACGGCGAACACGATCTCGTTGATAAACTCGCGGTGTTTCAGCCTCCCGCCGAACCCGAACAAGCCCTGCCGTCCCAGGCGTCCCAGCAGTCTCCGGATCTCGTTCTGGAACAGCAGGATGAGGGCAAGGGCTGAATAGGGCACCAGCGTCTGCAACACGGCCCGGAGCAGGTCGAGGTTGGCCAGCACCGCGGCAACGTAGAGAAATACCAGCACTCCCAGGCCGAGCAGGACGTTGGCAGCGCGCCGTCCCCGCAGAATGCTGATGAACTGGTAGATCAGAAATGCGGTGACGAGAATATCAACAATCGCGACCGGGGTGAGCGTGGGCGCCTGCGCGAGGAGCGTTTGGATCCAGTGGGGCACGGCTCAACTTAATTGTACACTCGGATCTCGTTGTTGTCGTTACAGATCTCGGCTTTCGGCCCGGTCGGTTCCACTCGGATTCGCATCCCGGGAACGGGCCGCAAACCAGGGAACCGGACCAGCCGGATCCGGGGGTGGCGGTGGAGCGGCGGCTCGATGCCCGAGTGGACTTGCTGGCCGGCCACGGCGCCGTCCGGGTCCCAGACAGTCACGCGGAATTCGCCGGCCGGTGCGCTACCGATGTTGTGAACCGGGACGTCAATCCCCATCCGGCCGCCGATTTCCTCGGCGGCAATGGCCAGATCGGGCAGCCGGGACAGCGGCGTGGAAGGCTCCAACTGGCGAACCGCCAGCCGGACCTCAGCCATCGCTGGCAGGTCCAGGGGCAAGGCCGTAAACCGCTGCAGGTGGCCGGTGATGCGGGCCCCGCCCACCGTGATCTCGTAATTGCCTGGATCGAGGCCCCAGATCCGCATCGTGACCCGGCGTCCAGTGGGCGAGTCCGCGAACAGCCGCGCGTCGAGGTGCGTCCGGGAGCCGCCCAGCATCTCCACTGCGAGACGCCCGCCGGTGTTCTCCCAACTGACAAGATGGCGCGGGTAGATCTGGCCGCGGCCGTAGGCGACACCCCCCAGACGGGTCTGCTGCAGGTTCGCTGACGGCAGCCAGATCCGGTCCGTGGGTT
This sequence comes from Acidobacteriota bacterium, assembly GCA_016871015.1. Lineage (GTDB taxonomy): Bacteria > Acidobacteriota > Terriglobia > Bryobacterales > Bryobacteraceae > SYLY01. The sequence goes on from VFZX01000050.1 coordinate 21,841, forward strand.
GCTCTGCATCCGTGAAGAGATCGAAGAACCGGGCCATGTGCCGCAGGTCCCCGGACAGGCTGCCCTGGGGTGCCTCCGGATGGTCCGGAACCGGAGGTGGACTCCCGTTGTACCAGGCGGCGAGCGGCGCGCCGTGCGCCAGGAGCGACTCGAACAGCACCGGATTCCCGTAATCGAGTAGGAACGCGGTGCCGGCCGCGCTGTCTGCGCAGGCCTGGCCCTCTTTGTAGCATGCGTCGAGCACGGCGCGAGCGGACCGCTTCCACTGCGCACGCCGGTCGTCGAGGAGCGAGATTCCCGGCCAGTTCCGGATCAGGCTGGTGTCCCCGTCGAGGCCGCCGCCGAACTCGCCCGTGTGGATCTGCCTCTTCTGGATCCACCACGTGGCGGCGTTCCGCAAGAGTGTGAGAAGCTCGATCTGCTGGTGCGTCCAGCTAGCCTGTCCGGCTGGACCGGGTTGGTCCGGTGTCTGGCGAATCCAATCCGAGTAGGCGCGCATGGTTGCGTTGGCGGGATCGACGGCGCGGACCTCATCGATCAGTTTCAGGATCTGGCCGTCACCCGCGGCTGTTAGCCCCTGAAACAAGTCGCGCACCTGTTCCGTCCGGTCCGCAATGTAGGCTTCCCGGACGGCGGCGAACTCAACGTGCTCGGCATCGGCCAGCACCTGCTCCGGAACCGGTGCGGTAGAAGTGACCGCGACTCGCAACGGCCCGTTGGCCCGGACGGCGGGGAACGCCAGCTCGAAACGGAGCCAGGCGCCCGTGGCGTGAACATCCGCCTCGGCGAGGTACCGCGAGGGGTCCAGCGGATCGATCACGGTGAAGCGGTAGTAGGCGTCCGGCCGGGATGGCATGCTGAACCGGACAGCAGACACGCCCCACCCTGGCTTCGTCTCGAGGGCAAAATCGCGCCCTGGACCGGCTGTAACGGAGGCGGCGGGGGCTACGGGACTCACCGGTTCGAAGCGGAGGCAAGCCAGCTCACCGATCGTCCCGGAGGTGCGCTCGATCTCGAGGAAGTCCACCTTGCGCGGCGCGGCAATCCGCAGGTAGCTGAGCTCGCCGCGGGAGATGTGCTGGAGCCGCGCATGGTCATCCAGCAGAACAGTTCCGCTGAAGCCGCCGGTGACGCGGATCAGGTCGAACGGCAGCTCCTCGGGCATGAGGGTATACTCGCGCTGCTCGTCCTTGTAGCCGCGGCCATTGCCCGGCCCGGGCCAGACCGTTTCTTGCCTGCCGTCGGCCGCCTTCCACCACATCTTGTTGATCACGCGCGCTTCCTCGATCCGGATCTGACGAAGGCGCAACGACGCCGCCCGCGGGATCCCGGCGCGCGAATCCCACTGCGGGGGACTGGCGGCGCAAACGGCTGCCAGCAGAAGGTGAGTCCACCAGGGCACTGGGAAAATGATACCCTGAACCTCATGTTGAAGCGTGCATTGTTTGTCGTGGCCCTGGCCGCAGGATTCCTGGCGGCCCAGCAGAGAGTGAGACGGATCCTCCCCGGTGAGGACTGGACGCCCCTGTTCAATGGGAAGGACCTTGGCGGATGGATCGAGGTTGGCAAGGAGAAGTGGGTGGTCGAGGACGGCACCATCCACGGCAAGGCGATCAGCAAGGAGTACGGCTATCTCAAGACGGAGAAGACCTACAAGGACTTCCACCTGTCGATGCGGTTCAAGTGTGAAGGCGATGGCAACAGCGGCATCTTCTTCCATGTCGACTTCAAACCGGGCACGCCGCACGTGAGCCAGGGACTTCAGTTCGAGATCGACTGCACCATCAACAAGCACACCGCCGGAATTTACGGTGATGGACGCGCCTGGATCGTGTGGCCGTCGCCTGACAAGGAAGGTGTGGTGCGGCAAAACGACTGGAACGACATGCAGGTGCGCGTTGAGGGCAACCGCTACGTGTCGCGGCTCAACGGCGTCGACATGGTCGATTTCACCGATCCCCAGCCCAAGTCATTCGACGGCCACATCGCCCTCCAGTTGCATTCGGGCGGCACCGGAAACATGCGCTTCAAGGATATCTACATCCGCGACTTGACGGCCCGCTAGCGCTTGCCGTGGTACATCACGAACATCATGCCCGCAATCAGTGGCGGCAGGCCGAGCAGCAGCACGCTGGCGACCGCGACATGCGTGGCCAAATGCGGCCCTGCGAGAAACGGGTAGTAAACAAACACCAGGAACGAGGCCATCAGCAGCGCGAGTCCACCCGCGGTTTCGTGCCGCCAGGCGGTCCAGACCAAAGCAGTGAACAGCAGCCCGGGCGCCATGTGCACCAGAGTGCCTGGAATACCGGCTCCTTCAGCAATGCCAGAGGCCATGCCGAACCAAGTCCAGAAGAACGCCCAAACACCGGAGATCAAACGCGCCATGTCGCGCGTCATTGGATGTCCCAACCAATCTTGCCGGAGGGTCATCATATCATTCACCTCCCGGCCCCATTATAAATCAGACTTCGAAATCTGAAAAGAGAAAAATGAAGTCCACGGTCCCAACCATCCTGACCCGAATCGTCGCGCGGAAGCAGGAGGAGCTTGCGTCGGCACCGGTGCCCCTGCCGGAGTTGGAACGGCGCGCGGCGGACCGGGTCCGGGAACGCCGTGATTTCGCCGCCGCGCTACGGTCGCGGCAACCGGCGCTGATCGCGGAAGCCAAGAAGGCTTCGCCTTCAAAGGGGCTGTTCCGCGCTTCTTTCGACCCGGCGGAGATCGCGCGGACCTATCAGGCGGGCGGCGCGGCGGCGATGTCCGTTCTGACTGACCGGGACTTTTTCCAGGGCTCGCTGGCCGACCTGGAACAGGCGCGGGCGGCGGGTTCGATCCCAGTTCTCCGCAAGGACTTCACGATCTCGGAGTACCACGTCGTCGAAGCAGCCGCGCACGGCGCCGACGCGATCCTGCTGATTGCGGCGATTTTGGACACCGCGGAGATGCGGCGCTACCGGGAGTTGGCTGGGCAGTTTGGAATGGCGGCGCTGGTTGAGGTACATGACAAGGAAGAGCTGGACGCGGCAATCGGCTCGGGCGCGGAAATCATCGGCGTGAATAACCGGAACTTGCACGACTTTTCCGTCTCCCTCGACACCGCCCTCGGACTGGCGGCGCGGATTCCAGCAGAGGCGTTGAAGGTAGCGGAGAGCGGCATCCGGACGGCGGCCGATGTTCGCACTCTGATGAATGCGGGCTATGGAGCTTTTCTGGTAGGCGAGCAATTGATGCTGGCTGAGAATCCGGCCGCTGAGCTGCGGGCGCTGGGGCGCGCGTGATGCAACGAATCGAGTCACTCGATCAGTTTCGTGGCTACACAGTGGCTGGAATGTTCCTGGTGAACTTCATTGGCTCGTTCGCGGTAGTCCCGGTGATCTTCAAGCATCACCGGACCTACTGCAGCTATGCCGACACCATCATGCCGCACTTCTTCTTCGCCGTGGGATTCGCGTTCCGGCTGGCGTTGCTGCGCAACGTGGAACGGAACGGGCGCGGAGCGGCCTACCGGGCGGCGGTCCGGAGGTGCCTGGGCCTGATCCTGGTGGGCATCGTGGTCCATCAGTTGGACGGACGCTACAACAGTTGGCGGGACCTGCAGAACCTGGGCGTCAGCGGGTTTCTCGAAAATAGTTTTCGCCGGAACGTGTTTCAGGCGCTGGTGCACATTGGAGTCACGAGCCTGTGGGTACTGCCGGTGATCGGCGCCGCGCCGCGGACCATGTGGATCTTTCTCACCGCCTCCGGGCTGCTGCACTTAGGATTGTCGAAGTGGTTCTGGTATGACTGGCTGCTCGCCAACCGCGTGATCGACGGTGGACCCCTGGGTTTCCTCACCTGGACGATTCCCCTGTTGTGCGGCGCAATTGCCTACGACTGGGTGCGGGGGACGGGACAGGCTGCCCAGCGGCCGCTTTTGCGCGCCGCGGCGGCGTTGATGGTGTTGGGCTACGGGATCTCGTGCCTGTCGGCTGGAGGCGTTTTGGCCGCACCGCCGTTCGCCGCTCCGTGGCATCCCCGCGACATCTGGACGATGAGCCAGCAGGCGGGGAGCATCTCGTACCTGGTGTTTTCCGCGGGCCTGTCCTTCCTGGTCTACGCGTTTTTCCTTTGGTGGACCGACGGCCGCGGGCGGCAGTGGCCCCTGTTCAAGACCCTGGGCACCAACGCGCTCGCCGGGTACATCCTGCACGGGCTCGTGTCAGACGTGGTGAGACCATTCGCGCCACGGGACTCACCAGGCTGGTACGTGGCGCTCGCCTTCGCCGTGTTCTTCGGGATCACCTGGGCCATGGTCCGGTCGCTTGAAAAGCAACGGATCTTCATCCGCCTCTGACTACGGCCAGACCGGCTTTTCGGGATCGAGGTAAGTCTTCAGCCAGCCCAGCACTTGGGCCATGTGATACCGGTTGTTCTCACCGCGCAGGATCCAGTGGCCCTCTTCCGGGAACACGATCAGCCTGCTGGGAACTTTCAACCGCTGCAGGAGCTTGTACGTCGTCAGGCTCTCCGACAACGGCACCCGGAAGTCGATCTCGCCCTGGGTGATCAGCATCGGAGTGCGGAAGTTCTGCGAATAACGGATCGGGCTTTGGTCCATCCACTGTCCGCCGCGTTCCCAGACCGGAGGGCCCATGCGGATCTCGCGCATGTAGCCTCCATCGTTCACACCGTACTGCGATTCGTTGTTGACTGCGCCCGCGTGGTTCACCATCGCCCGGAACTGGCGGGTGTGGGCGTTCAGCCAGTTCATCAGATATCCGCCGTAGCTCGCACCCAGAGCCGCCTGCCGTGATCCATCGATGAAGGGATACTTCTTCAGCGCGACGTCGACCGCCTCCAGGATCTCCTGCGCCGGACCCCGCAGCACGTCGCGCTCGATGTCGTCGGCGAATTTCTCGCCGAACCCGGTGGACCCGGTGTAGTTGGTTTGCAGCATCACGTAGCCGGGCGACACGAGATAGTGCATGTGCCAGCGCGTCGAGAAGTCGTCCTTCGACATCGAATTCGGACCGCCGTGCGGGAAGATGATCAGCGGGTATTTCTTACTGGGATCAAACCGCGGGGGACGGGTCAGCAGATTGTGGATCCGCCTGCCGTTCTTCGCCGTGAACCAGAAATGCTCCGCCGCCTGCCAATCGATCTGGGCGAGCCGGTCTCCGTCGAACCGTGTGAGCGCTTGGGGTGCGCCCGCACCGGCACTGACGCGAACCACGCGCGGCGGCTGCATCGACGAGCTGTGTTTGGCGATCACCACGCCCCCCGCGGCCCGGGGGCTCGTGTACCCGCCAATCTCCTGCCGGGCCCACTCCGTGACGCCGCCAGAAATCCGGAAGAGCTTGTCCGATCCGCTGTCCTCGGCCGCAGCATAAACCGTACCATCGGTGTCGACCGTGAAGGAGCTCACCGAGCGGTCCCACGATCCGGTCTCGATCACCGGAGCGCCGGATGCGGGCCAGCTCCATTTGGCGAGCCGGCTCAGGCTGTAGATGCGGCCCGGCTTCGGCGTCCGCTCCTGGATGGCGTAGAGCGACTTGCCATCGGGCGAGAACCGCGGCTCGGAGTAGCTGTGTCCCGCGCTGGTCAACTGCTTCGGCTCGCCGCCCCGCACCGGGACTTCGAATAGGTGGCTTTCGGTTGCCGCATACATAGTCTCGTTCCGGTTCAAAACCGCGGCAAAGACCACGCAGGACCCGTCCGGACACCAGGTTGCATTCAGATCAGCGCCGCCGGCCAATGGGTTCTGGAGTCCGTGAAAGCCCGCCGACGCCGCGAGCCGGGTTTCGGCCAGAAGGTCGGCAGCCTGAGCCCCGGGTTTGAGCTCCTGAACAAAAACGTGTGGTTTTGTTTCGTCGAGCCAGGCGTTCCAATAGCGCACCGGGAACGTGTCATATGTGCGGGCGTTGAACTTCGGTTTCGCTCCGCCGCCCACGCCGCTCTCGTAAAGGATTGCGCCACCGCCGGGCCGCCACTGGGGATTCGACGCTCCGTTTGGCGCCGATGTCACCCGCAAAGCCTCGCCTCCCAACAGTGACAGGACGTAGATCTGCGGCTGATCGTCTCCCTCGCGCTTAGCCGAAAACAGGATCCGCGAGCCTTCGGGAGAGAACACGGCGCCGGACTCCGCGGACTTGGTGTTGGTGAGCCGCCGCGCCGGGCTGGCTCCGTCCGTCATTGCGATCCAAAGGTCCGAGACTTGGGTGGCTGGATCATAGCCCGGCTCGGTGACGGCGAATACCGCGAGCTTGCCATCGGGGCTGATCGCGACATCTCCCACACGCTTCATCGTCCACACATCCTCATGCGTGATGACGCGTTTGTCCGCCGCTGCCAGGACGGCAGCCGCCAGCCAGAGTACCCGCTTCATAGATTACTTCCCTTTCCGGATATGTTCCGCGGCAATCTCGAGCAGCTTGTCGAGGAACGGCTTGCCGCGCTCGGTGATATTGGCCACTGTCATGAAGTCCAGTGTGACATCGGGGAGGATTCCGATGTTTTCGATGTGCGGACCAGGAGGCAGGTCCGGCGCGGTGACCGTACGCGCACGATGGACAATTCCGGCGGCAAGCGATGCCCGGCCGTCGGAATAGAATCCGATTGGAGCACTGGATCCAGTGAGGACACCACCCGCGCCAGCGGTCCGCATGCCGACGACGATCGCGCGTCCACTGTCCTGAAGATTGGCCGCCAGGGTTTCAGCCGCCGACACGGTGAATTCATCCACCAGCACGACCACCGGTTTCGAGTAACTCAGCGGGTTTCCGGTCACACGGTCGCTCACACCGGCCCGGGTCGACGTGTTGCCGCACATGGGAAATGGCGTGGTCCGGGGACGGTTGGCGCGGACGGCGTCGTTGTAGATCCGGAGCTGCGATTCGAGCGCGGGCAGATCCTGGTCGTTGGGGTCGATCCGGCGGATGAATTCAACGAAGTCGGTCAGGCCGAGCACGTCATTCCAGCCGATACGCAACTCGAGCAGTGGAACCTTGAAGCCGTCCGGATGGAGGTTGGCGGCGATGTCTTCAGTCACGCAAACAGTTCCGCCCGGGTTCCGCATCACGTCGATGATCAGCCCGTCGGAGTTCTCGCGGAAGAAGCGGATCTCGGAGATCACCGGATCGGAAATGCGCGACAGACTGAATGCCGGAATGCGGATGTAGCCGATCTTCAGATCGCCTGCTTCGAACGTGCCGGAGGTGATGAGGTCGGTGTTGGCGGCTCCCTGGCGGCGTGTGAAGCCCGTTTCGGGCAGTGCAAACGCCGGAACCCGCGACCCGAATCCGACCAGGGCCGAAAAGCCACGTCCCACAAACCGGTCGCGCCGGTAGGCGGGCTTGGCAAGCTCCTCCCAATACTGGTTGGCGAGCGACGCCGGATCCTCGTCTGGCGGGTATGCGGCGACCGAGGTCCGGATCTGCGGGGCGCCGCCGGGCAGAGTGGTGACGGCGACTCCGCGCTTGGTCCAGGGGATGTTGAAAGTGGATGTCTCACCGCTTTGCCGCCGGATCACGACCGCGGCCTGCTCTCCGATCTCGTGCGCGCGGGGATAAATGATCTGCTGCCGGCTGGTCAGCCACCGGGCAACATCGCGCCGCTGGGTGGTGGATGTGCCATGGCCCGAGAATTTCTGAAACTCGTTGATCCAGTCGCCCGCGCTTCTCCCGTCGATTGCGACGACTTCGTCGCCAATCTGAAACGGGAACTGGCCTTCGGGAAGCTGGGCCCGGACGATGTTGTCCACAAGCACCTTGCCTTCGAAAATGTCAGCCGAAAAGGGCAGCGTGGCGACGAACGTGGATGGGAGCAGGTACGCGGAATGCGAGTCCTTGAGAGAGGCGATGTACTCGCCCCTGATCTCGAAAAACTGGAGATCGCTGGAAGCGTTGCCCACCCGATCAAGCCAAGGTCCGACTGCCAGTGGATCGGTCTTGAGAGCGTTCGTTTTCCATTCGATCGGCCCGTAGCGCCGGGCCAGAGTCTCAGCCAGCGCGCGGAAATCGGATTGCCTTTGCTCGCGGCTCAATTGCGCGGAAACGGGGATGCCCACAGCCAGAATAGCGGCTAGATATCGAAACATACCGGCATTTTAGCAATTCGCCGGAAATTATTCGTCCGGCGGAGTTTAGGCGAGCATGGGGCGGACCACCGTACCGTGCACGTCCGTCAGCCGGAAGTCCCGGCCCATGT
>VFZX01000051.1 GCA_016871015.1 Acidobacteriota bacterium
TGCTGCATCCGCAGTTCGATCAACTCCTCACGCGTGCCCTCCTCCATGGCGGCCGGACTGTGGTGGGGGGCACGGCTCCGCTCTTGCAGGCCATCCCAGCCCTCCACACGGAACCGGTCCACCAGCGTATACCCGGTCTGCCTCGATATCCCGTGTTTCCGGCACAATTCTGAAAATGACAGGTCGTTTGCCTGCCAATCTTCGATAAACTCGACCTTGCTGTCCATGCGGCTCACCTCTCGCCAGGGCATCCCCCAGCTTAACCGCTGTCCCCCGGTTACCCTTCGTTTGTGTCAACCGCCCACCGGCACACTTGTCAAGGATGTCTCCGGTTCGCACAACCACGACCAATGCCCGTTGAACCCCGGAAGCGGAAACTGGTTCCAGCGCAGTCCTTAGTGGTTCGGGGTAGAGGCTGGTAATGCCAAAAGCTTCCTCGGCGTTGTGCAATGCGAAAGCAAAGGCCGCAATCCAAAACAGCCGGTGCACTCTAAACTCGCCGTTCGGCACCCTCCATCTCCTCCAACACCGCCAGCATCCGGCCCGCCCTTTGCCCTTCCCCGCCAAACCGGAACGCCAGGTAGTCCCCCGTAAACCGCTGGACCGCTGCCTTGTCCCCCTCCGGAACACACCGCGCGAACTCGTCCGCCGTCATCCACGCCGGCTTGACCACGCCTCTGCGCTCCAGGATCTCGAGCATCCGCTGATACAGAATCGCAGCGTCGGACGCGCTCCCCTGGCCCTGGCGCAGCTTGTCCGTCTCGGCCTTGCGGCGCCGGTGGCGCCAGAGGATGCGCGCGGCCCATGCAAGTCCCGCCGCGAACGCCAGCACACCCACCGCACCCGCCGCCGAACGTCCATCCACACCGGACCACGGCGCCCGGCCGCGTGGCCAAGTCAAGTTCCACCCACTGCCCCGCCCGACCAACCGCCCGATCCGCTCAACGATGGAGAGTTGGTGCTGCATGTCGTAGTTCACCACCCACTCCTGCCAGAACACGTCCGCGGCATCGAGATACAACGACAGCCGCGACCAGGAAAGCAGGCTCGCCGCGTTGGGATCCGGCGGCGTCGGATCAAACGCCAGCCAGCCGAATCCATCAAAGAACACTTCCACCCAGCTATGCGCGTCCGACGACCGGATCAGATACCAGCCCGACACCGGATTATAGGTCCCGCCCAGGAAGCCCGTGGCGATCCGCGCCGGGATCCCGAGACTGCGCAGCATCACGGCCATCGCCGATGCGAAGTACTCGCAATGGCCGCTCTTGCTCTCGAACAGAAACCGCGCCAGAGGATCCTCCGGCTCGGCGGAAAGCGGCTCAATCGAGTAGCCGTAAGTGTTCCGCAGATACTCCTCGATCGCGCGCGCCTTCCCGTATCGCGACATCCCCTGACCCGCGATTAGCGCCGCCAAGTCCCGCACCCGTGGATCGACCAACTCCGGCAACTCCGTGTAGCGTTCCCGTTCGGCAAGCGTCAACGCCAGTCCCGGACGGCGCACCGGCCGCCGCTCGTCGGGTAGAAACGCGCGGAACACCTGATACCTCAGCCCGCGCGCCAGCCCGCGCGGCAGCTCGTATCCACCCACCGGCGTGCGAATGACGGTTCGCGCCGGGATCCCAAGCGCTTCGGGAAGGCCCGCGAAAAATAGCACGTCGCTGGTCACGCTCTTCAACTGGACTTCATAACTGATCCGCTCGCCAGGAATCCAAAGCTGCTCGGGCGGCGCCGGCTGCAAGTTCCCCTGGTCGACCATCAGGCGCTCGCCCTGTTCAGGCGGATTAAACCAGCGCTTACCATCAAACCGGGACAAAGCCGAACCACGCCACTTCAATCCCTCGCGGCGCGACGCACCATCGAAGCGGACATGCATGACCGGAGCCGCCATCATCCGGATCCTCCCGATCTGCCCCAACCGGATCTCGTCAGAGAATCCAGGCAGGCGCACACCGGCCCGCGAGAGAGTGTTGAGCGCCGCCGTCGCCGTCCGCGGCAGCACAATGAAGAAACCCATGCCGATCGCGAGGATCGCCGCCATCACGCCGGCGGTCAGCAGCGTCAGCCTGCGGCCCGTGCCCGCCACCGGAGTCCGCGCGAGCTGCGGCGTTGACTCCAGGCTCGACCGGATCTCGCCGCTCAACTGAGCCGCCAGGCCGAATCCCGCGAACAGGAGAAAGAGCACCAGCAGCGCCAGGCTCACCGACAAAACGCTGGCCGCAATCAACTGCATCAGTGCCACCAGCTTCAATAACAGAAAGTCCCGGCGGTTCCTGGCGCGGATGATCATGGCCGCGGCGAGGAATGCCACCAGCCGCAGCGTGGCTTCAAGGAAGTCGCGCGAAATCTGCGAATAGTCGAGCGCCCAGAATCCGATCAGCAGGATGGCGAGCGCGTTGAACAAGGCGTCGGGAAGGGTCCAGCGCACCAGCCCGGCCAGCCGCGCCGCCCGCAACAGGATGGCCGCGGCCACAGCCAGCAACGGCAGCTCCACGAATCCGGAGAGCGCAACGGCTACCGAGCTCGACGCGAGCATCCCCAGCAGGGACCATTCGAAATAGCGCGCCGGTCCGGGCATACTACCAGGTCCAATAACTGAGGCTGGTGAAGCTCTGGATCACCACGCCTCGTCCGGTTACGGCGGGATGAGCCCAGACTTGCGACGCCGCCACCTGGTACTTCGCCATTTCCCGAGGCGCCGGAGTTCCGGACCGGTACACGGCGAGTTGGCCGGAATCGGACAGGGCAAGCAGGTGCTGTCCCGCGGCCACCAGCGCGGCGTTCTCACCGCCGCGGCCTTCCGCGCCCCACACGAGCTTTCCCGCCGCCGGATCCATGACCACGATCTGGCCCTTCTTCTTGGATGAGAAGCCATAGAGCTTGCCTTCGAACAGAACGGGCGAACTCATGTAGAACGTGACCTCAGGATTCTCCCATGCCGGCTTCACCGTCCACTTGCCCGCTTCCGGGCGCGGCTCAACGGCGAACGTTCCGCGGCGGACACCCGAAAAGATGATCCGGTTGCCGTCGCGCACCGGAGTCACAATATTCTCGATCCACTCGTCGGGGAAAGGCTCGCTCCACAGCAGTGTGCCATCGGCCGGATTCACGGAAATCGCCCGTTTGGAGGTCAGCGTGATGATCTGGCGCACGCCGTGGAGTTCCACCGCCACGGGCGAGGCGTAACCTGGAGCGTCGTACTGGTGGCGCCAGCGGATGGCGCCGGATGCCGGATCGATGCCGGCGAGCCCGGCCTCGAACTCGTCGCCCAGGTGGACAATCAACAGTCCGCTCTCGATCAAGGGTGACGCCGCCGCGCCGCAGAAGTTGTTGCCCTTGGTGTTTACGGGGTAGGGGCGGGACGCCCAGACCGGCTTTCCAGTGCGGGCATCAACCGCCGTCACGACACCCGAGGATCCCACCGTGAACACGCGGCCCTGGTGCACAAGCGGTGTGGCGAACGGCCCCGGTCCCATCTTCGTGGCGTACTGGTTCATCGCGAAGGGCGCAACGTAGGCGTGCTTCCACAAGCTCTTGCCAGACTCGACATCGTAGGCGGCAATCTCCTCACGCTCATCCGCGGCCCGGCGAAACGAGAATACGGATCCGCCCGAAATCACCGGCGAGGAGTATCCACCGCCCCCCGGCGCTTCCCATTGCTTTCGAAGCGCACGTGGCCATGCTGGGGGGCCATCAGCCCATCCATCACGGTTCGCTCCGCGCCATTGAAACCAGTCAGAGGCCGGCGCCGCGGCAAGAATGCACAATCCAACGGCGATGCGAATCACGATAGTACGAGTGTAGCGCTGCTACACTGAGGATTGATGAGTGACGGCCCCGTACCGCAGGTCTTTCTCGGGGGCTCCTGCGGGTCCACAACGTGGCGCCGCGACGTCGCCATCCCGATCCTCCGTCAAGCCGGAGTCACCTACTACGACCCCCAACTGCCGCCCGGCACATGGACCGAAGCCGACGAGGTCCGCGACGTTCAGGCCAAGGCCGCGGCCCGCGTGCTGCTGTTTGTCGTATCGGGCGAAACGCGGGCGGTCGCCAGCCTATGTGAAGTCGCCTACCTGATCGGACAGGGCCGGCCACTGGCGCTCGCCGTCGAGTGGATCCCGGAGCCGGCAACGTGGCTGTCCGCGTTCGAGCGTGAGGACTTGAATCGCGGACGCATGTTCGCACGCACCATGGCCGAGCGTCATCAGGTGCCCGTGTTCACCGGCGCAGCCGAAGCAGCACGCCACGCCGTCACGCTTGTCCGCGCGTTGACGGATCCCCTCACGCTTGAAGTCGTGCTGGCGCTCTTGAGCGAGGTCGAGTTCCCCGGAGTCCGCTTTACGGCCGAGCCCGCGCTCGACGGATTCTTCGTCCGCGTGCTCGGCCCGGACAAGATGGAGGGGCGGAACTGGTGGATTCCCGCCACCATCTCCCGCAGCGATCTCATCCGCACCGCCTTCAAAGCCGCCATCACTTGGACAGAACACGAAGCGCGGGAAATGTTCCGGTTCCGCGGCGACACTGTCTTTGGACCGCACATCGATGTCGAACGCCTCCGCGGGGCTATTCGAGACTGACGCTCCGGCGGGGATCGCCGCCGAGATCCTGGCCGCGGCCGAAGAGTTCTTCGCCCTGCCGGCGGAGGAAAAGGACCAGGTCCATATCCGGCGCTCGCCGCATTTCCGCGGATACTCGGTGATGCACAACGAGCGGGATTGGCGTGAGCAGATCCACTTCGCGCGGGAGACCGCGCCCGGAACCGGCGGCGGATACGCCCAGCTCGCCGGACCCAACCTATGGCCCGCCGCGCCCGGATCGCGTTGGCGCGAGCTGGTCCTCGACTACCTGCACCAGACTGCCTTGGCCGGCCAACGCCTGTTGCGCGACCTCGGGCTACCCGATCCCCCGGAACCTTACCTCCTGCTCAAGATGATCTGCTACCATCCGCAGCCATCCAGCGGAGATCCACGCAGCGGCGTCGCACCCCATTGCGACTGGAGCTGGCTGACCCTCCTGCTTCAGGACGCCACCGGCGGACTCGAAGCACTCGACCGAGAGTGGATCCCGGTGGATCCACGGCCGGGCAAGCTGTCCGTAAACCTGGGCGAGATCGCTGAGATCGCCACCGACGCCCGCCTTCGAGCCGTGCCGCACCGGGTCTTGAATCCGTCCCGGCAACGGCAGCGGATCTCGATCCCCGTGTTTCTCTGCCCGCCGCTCGACGGGTACGTGCCGGCCAACGCGCGGCCGCTCGCGGTTTCGGAAGGCCATGTCCACCGGGTCCGGAATCCGGCGCTTCCGCAGGGTCCGTTCCACTTTGGCGCAAGCGAGTGGCGCCGCAAGGGCGAAGGCCAGTGGTGCTGGCGCGGCGAGTGTCTGCGATGATGGAGGGGATCCATGGAGAACGCTGAGTACGCCCGCCTGCTTTCGGAAACCGCTGACCTGATGGAGATCGCCGCCGAGGACGGGTTCAGGATCCGCAGCTACCGCAACGCCGCTTCCGCGATCGAAGGCTACCCCGAGCGCGTTCACGATATCCTCGCCAATCCGGAGCGGCAGGTGACCGAGATCCCCGGTGTTGGCAAGGGATTAGCGTTTGTCCTTCACGAAATCCGTGAGCGCGGGTCGTTTGAGCGCCGGGACGAGATGCTGGCCCGCTATCCGCCGACGGCGCTTGAAATGCTCAAGATCCAGGGACTGGGTCCGAAGAGCATCGCCGCAATCATCGAGCACTACCGGGTGTCGACGATCGACGGACTGGAGCGCTTGTGCCGGGAACAGAAGCTCCGCGAGTTGCCCCGGATGGGGGCAAAGCTCGAAGAAAAAGTACTGCGTTCGATCGCCAGCTACCGCCAAAGCGCCGGGCGGTTTCTGTTGTCCTTTACATCGGAAGTAGCCGTCGAGATTTCGGAGTACCTGGCCGCGCTTCCCGGAGTCGAACGGGTTGAGCCGGCCGGGAGTGTCCGGCGCGGAAAGGAGACTGCTGGCGATCTCGATCTCCTTGTACTTGCTTCAGATCCGCAGCCTGTCCTCGACCATTTTGTGAAATTTCCACGGATCTCCGAGATCCTGGTTAAAGGCGAGAACAAGTGCAGCGCCAAGGTAGGACTTGAGGGCTTGCAGGTCGATGTCCGGGTGCTGCCCCGCGAGAGCTACGGAGCCGCGATGCAGTACTTCACCGGCAGCAAAGTCCACAACGTCGCGCTGCGGACACGGGCGCTCAAGTTTGGTCTATCGCTGAACGAATACGGCCTGTTCCGGACCTCGGACAACGAACGCGTCGCCGGGGAAACAGAAGAGGAGATTTACGGCAAGCTGGGGCTCGACTGGGTCGCTCCGGAGCTCCGAGAGAACCAGGGCGAAATCGAGGCGGCACTTGAGCATCGACTGCCTAACTTATTGGATTTGAAATCGATCCGCGGCGACCTACACATGCATACCCGCGAGACCGACGGACGGGCGACGCTCGAGGAAATGGCCGAAACAGCGATCGGGCGCGGCTACGAATACATCGCCATCACGGACCACTCGAAGGCGCTCGCCATGGCCAACGGACTCGACGAGGCGCGCGTAGTGGCGTTCGCCAACCAGGTCCGCGAGCTCAACAAGGAAGGACGCTTGGGCATCCGGATCTTCTCGGGCCTCGAGTGCGACATCAGACGCGACGGCACGATGGACATCGAATGGGATGCCCTGGCGGAGCTCGACCTGGTGATCGCCAGCGTCCACAGCCACATGAATCTCGAATCCAACGAGATGACCGACCGGCTTCTCAAGGCACTCGAGTGCCCCCATGTGCGCATCCTGGGCCACCCGACTGGACGGATCCTTTTGCATCGCGAAGGCTACCCGTACGACTTCGAGCGTGTCGCCGCCGAAGCAGCCAAACGCGGCGTCGTGTTCGAAATCAACGCGAGCCCGGAGCGCCTGGACCTGCACGCCTCGCTGATCCGCGCCGCCAAAGCCAAGGGCTGCCGGTTTACGATCGCGACCGACGCGCACCACCCGCGGCACCTGGCCAACATGCCCTTCGGAGTCCGGACCGCGCGGCGCGGGTGGCTCGAAGATCGCGACGTTTTGAACACCCTCCCGTCTGATGAGTTTATCTCCGCCCTGCGCGGACATTGAGGTGATTTGTGAGATTGACCTCGTATCTATTTGCATTTTCT
Source organism: Acidobacteriota bacterium (assembly GCA_016871015.1). GTDB lineage: Bacteria > Acidobacteriota > Terriglobia > Bryobacterales > Bryobacteraceae > SYLY01. The sequence goes on from VFZX01000051.1 coordinate 7,170, forward strand.
ACACTTGCTCTTGGGGCTGAACTAAAGATTCCGTTTGAGAAGTACACCCTCAAGAACGGGCTGCGGGTAATCCTGTCGCGGGATTCCGGAGCGCCTGTGGTGGCCGTCTACTTGATCTACGACGTGGGTGCGCGGGCGGAGGAAAAGGGACGGTCCGGGTTCGCCCACCTGTTCGAACACATGATGTTCCAGGGGTCGAAGAACGCGCCCAAGGGGATGCACTTCAAGACAGTTGAAGCCAACGGCGGCGACCTGAACGGATCCACACACCCGGACTTCACCGACTACTTCGAGACCCTGCCGTCGAACAAGCTGCCCGTGGCGTTGTGGCTGGAGTCCGACCGGATGCGCGAGTTGAACATCACGGCGGAGAATCTGGCGAACCAGAAAGAGGCGGTCAAGGAAGAGCGGCGGATGAGGGTCGACAACCAGCCCTACGCGCTGGGCATCGTCGACCTGTTCCCCGAGCTCGTCTTCCGCAACTGGTCGAACTCCCATTCGATCATCGGATCGTTCGAGGACCTGAACGCGGCAGGCGTCGATGACGTGTCCCGGTTCTTCAAGACCTACTACGCGCCGAACAACGCGGTGCTGGTAGTGGCGGGCGACCTGAATCCGGCCGAGGCACGGAAGTGGATCGACGTCTACTTCTCAGACATCCCCTCGCAGCCGCGGCCGAAGCGCCCGGATCTGGCCGAGCCCACCCAGACGGAATCGCGTTGGAAGAAGCATTCCGACAAGCTGGCCCAGGTACCGGCGCTCGCCGTGGCCTGGCCCGGCCCCAAGCGCCGCTCGCCGGACTACAACGCCCTGGTGATGCTCGACGCCGTGCTGACGGCAGGCCCCAGCTCCCGCTTCGCGTTGAACCTGGTGAAGGGCAAGGAGTCACTGGTGTCCTATGAGGCGAACCTGTCCTGGCCGTTTGGGAGCGCGAATGACTACAGGGATCCGGGTGTCTACGGGATCTGGGTGATGCACAAGCCCCAGTTCACGGCACGGCAGGTGGTGGATCAGGTAAGTGGCGAGATCCAGCGGATCGCCAAGGAAGGCGTGCCGGAAAAGGAGCTCGCGCGCGTGCGGGCGTACGTGGAGTCGGCCAGGATCCGCGAAGTCCAAAGCATGCAGCGCCGGGCCGCGCTGCTCGGCCAGTACGAGGTGTTCGACGGCGACGCTGGGCTGGTGAACACCGAACTCGGGATGCTCGCCAAGGTGACGGACAAGCAGATCCAGGATGTCGCAGGCCGGTATTTCCCGGAAGCGCGCCGCTCGGTGTTGGAAGTCGCTCCTGAGCCCAAGAAGGAGGCGAAGTAGATGCGCAAGCTGAACCTGCTGCTGGCTGCCACCCTCGCGGCCCAGACTGTCGACCGGACCAAAGAGCCGCCGACTCCTCCGCTACGCGACTTTACTCTCCCACCCACCCAGGACGGTACGCTTCCGAATGGCTTGAAGGTCGTCCTGGTCGAGGACACCCGTTATCCCATGGTGGAGCTCCGGATGGGATTCCACGCCGGGAAGATCTATGATCCGGGTCCCCTGCCGGGGCTATCGGAAATCACCGCCAGCCTCCTTAAGGAGGGTACCGCGGCGCGCAACGCGCGGCAGCTCGCCGAGGAGATCACTGCGATCGGCGGGAGCCTGGACGCCTCGTCCTCCTACGACTACATGACCGTCGGCGGATACGCTCCATCGGCGCACCTTGACCGGCTGATCGAGCTGGCGGGCGACATGGTGGTCCACGCGAGTTTCCCGGAAGAAGAGATCCGGCTCAGGAAGCAGAACCGGCTTCAGGAATTGGCCGACGAGCGCAGCCAGCCGGAGATCCTGGCAAGCGAGCGGCTGCGGCTGGGCCTGTTCGGATCGCACCCTTACGCCCGGATGCTGCCGACGAAGGCGTCGATCGAGGCGATCGACCGGGAAAAGATCGCCGCGTTCCGGACCCGGTATCTGCGGCCAAACAACGCCGTGCTGGTGCTGGTGGGTCCGTTCACCGAGACCAAGCCTGTCTGGCGGATCCTCGAGACACGGCTCGGAAAATGGGAGCGGGGCGAGACCGCGCAGGTTGCCGCGTTCCGGCCTGCGGCGGCCAAGCTCAGCGTGACACTGGTGGACCGGCCCGGATCTGTCCAGGCGGACGTGGCCATGGGCACGGTTTCGATCCCAAGGAGGAACAAGGACCACTTCCCGCTGATGGTCGCCTCCACGATTCTCGGCGGCGGGACGGCGTCGCGCTTCTTCAACGACATTCGCGAGAAGCAGGGATTCGCCTACAGCGTCTACTCGCAGTCGGTTCCGTACAAGGAGACCGGCTTGCACCGGGGAACGATGCAGGTGCGGAACGAGGTGGTCGAGCAGGCCGTAAAGTCCATGCTGGGGCACTTCGGGCGGATGACCAGCGAACGGGTTTCGGCGCAGGAGCTATCCGACATCAAGAACTACCTGAGCGGGGATTTCGTCCTCGCGCTCGCCAAGCCTTCGGGCGTGGCCGATCAGCTTCTGGCCACGCGGCTCGACGGGCTCACGAATGCGTACCTGGAGACCTACGTCCAGCAGGTCCGCCAGGTGGAGCCGGACCAGATCCTGGCGGTGGCGCGCAAGTACTTCGACCCGGCCTCGATGACGGTGGTGGTCGTGGGCGACGCCAAAGCGATTCAGGCGCCGCTCGAAAAGACGGGTCCGGTGAAGGTGGAGCGATGACGCTGTTCGCGCTCGCGATCCGGATCGCGCTGGCCGGCGACTCGACCGTGACCGATGCCAGCGGCTGGGGCAAGGGGTTCGCAGCGCACATGGCGCCGCGGGCGGAAGTGCTGAACTTCGCCAAGTCCGGCCGCAGCTCAAAGAGCTTTCGCGACGAGGGGCATTGGGAGAAGGTGCTCGCGGCCAAACCGGATTACGTGCTGATCCAGTTTGGCCACAATGACCAGCCAGGCAAGGGTCCGGCGCGGGAGACGGATCCGGCAACCACGTACCGGGAGCTTTACGCGGCTTACATTCGCGAGGCGCGCGCGGCGGGGATCCGGCCGGTGCTCGTGACTTCGCTCGTCCGGAGGACATTCCGTGACGACGGACTTGACCTGTACGCGGAAGCAGCGCGGGCGGTGGCGGCCGGACACAATGTTCCGCTGATTGATCTGTATGCGCGGAGCCGGGCGGCGGTTGAGAAGCTGGGACAGGCGGCGGCGGACACGATAGGTCCGGTGAACGATGGGAAGCCGGACCGGACGCACCTGAACGAGGCAGGGTCCAACCTGTTCGGCGCGATGGTGGCCGAGGAACTGGGGCGGGTGGTTCCGGCGCTCAGGGCGCGGGCACCGTAATGATGGCGGCATTGCTCGCCGCCTCGCCGATCTGGATCGTCACGGGGTAGTCTCCCGGCATCAGGCCGTCGGGCAGGCGGAAGGCGGCCCTCCCCACACCCGGCATTCCCGCCACGGCGGCGATCTCGACGGGTGCCGCCTCGATCTCTCCAATGGCCGCACGGAACGGCAGTACTGCCTTGCCGTCCGGGTCCACGGGCCCGAAGCCTGTGACCAATACTGACGCTTCTCCCATCGCGACCGCGCCGGCGGCCGCCCGCGCCGGATCCTCTGGAGCCGTGAAGATGCCTGGTGACGCGGCCGCGAGCGTGAACGTCATTTGGCCCGCAGGGGCGCCGTTGACAGTGACGCTTGCCACCGCCTCGCCAACCGGCAGATCGGGCGGAATCAGCCCTTCAATCCGGTTCGGCGACACCCGCTTCAGCGGTGCGGCGACGCCATTGATCGTCACGGAGGCTCCGCCGAGGACATCGGGGTACGGAGGCTCCGCTATCATCTCGGTTGACGCCAGCCGTTCCCCGTCCAGGTAGAACAACGTTCCCGGCGACACGCTCTCTTCGCCCGATGCCAGGTTGCGCGGCCGGGCCGACACCACCGGGACTTCCGCGGGAGCCGGCGTCAGCTTGAGGATGAAGTTCGACGCCGATACGTACACCTCGCCGTCCGGACCGGCCGCGAGCTGCCTGAGAATTCTGCCTTCCGGAGCGGAGATCGTGTACACGATTCCCGCGGGATTGATCACGCGAACCCGGTTTCGCCTGGACTCGACAAAGAACAAGTTTCCTCGCCGGTCCGCCGCAAGGGCCGCCGGCGAGTCGAGACCCGTGGACAGCGCGGGAACGCCTTCTGCCGTGATCGTGGAGCCGTTGCCCGCGAACAAGCTGATCTGGCCCGCGGGCGTGATTCGATGGATCCGCCCCAGCGCGGATTCCGAGACGTACATGTTTCCGGATTCGTCGATCGCAAAGCCAGCCGGGCCGACGATGGCGGTGGCCGGGTTCAGCGCCAGTTGGGAGACCTGCGACGGGGGATTGTGCCGGTAGATGCGTCCGAGGTCGGTGATCCACAGGCGGTCCTGCCGGTCGAGTGCAAGCGCGGATGGAATCGTCAGGGGGCCCCTTGGAACCGCGGTGCCCAGAGCGCCGGCCGTAATTCTGCGCACCACGCCGTTCGCCTCGCCGAAGTAAACCGTTCCGCCCGAATCGACTGCCAGATTGCGAGGCGAATTCAAAGGCGATTGCGCCGCGTTTGCGCCATCGGCCGCCGAGGCCGCGGTTCCGTTTCCGGCGATCGTGTCGATCACGCCAGCTGGCGTGATCCGCCGGATCCGGCTTTGGGTGGTTGCAATGAACAGGACACTCCCGCCGCGCTCGGCGGCGATGGCCTGTGTGTCGCCGATCGGGCCGGCATCACCGTCTCCAGCAATGATGCTGAGTGAATACAGAGGCGCCGGGGCGGTGGCCGGCCGCGCGACCTGCAGAACCACCGGAATAACGGCTTCGTTGGCGGCCTGCGGTGAGGCGAGGCGGATTGATCCTTCGTATCTCTCGCCCGGTGTGAGTCCGGCGGCGCGGAATGTCACGGTGAGCGTGGCGGGAGTGTTGCCGCCCGGTGCGTTGATCGAGAACCACGGTTGGCCGGAGGTGGATGCAGTGAACGGGATCACCCGTTGCGGCATGTCCACCGGCGCGACGGGAAGCGGAAGGGTCGCGACACCATCGGGCGCAAGCAGGAGCGTCAACGGCGTTGTCCGTTTCCCCAGTGTGACCGTGCCTCTCGATTCCAACGCTTGCCAGGTCTCGCCGCCGTCGCGGCTACGGAAGTTCGTTGCCCCGGAGTTCGCCCGGGTCGCGGAGGCATAGACAACGCTGCCGTTGAGCCGGTCCAGGTACTGGAGCCGGACGGAGGTGGGCTGGATATTGGCGCCATTGGCGCCAAACACTGAATCAGGGAAGCACCGGATGTTCTGGCCCCGGTCCTGGCTTTTGCAATATCCTCCCGCGGAACTCTGCAGCAGCAGCAATGAACCGCTGAGCTGATCGACAAATGCACGGATGGGCTGCAGAATGGGGGCCGGGAGCGGCGCTGGTGGAGTGAAAGAGTCGCCGTTGTTCGTGCTCCGGTGAAGTCCCGTGACCGTTGTGTTCCCGACACGGATCAGCGATCCGGCGACGCAGGCGTAGACGATGTTTGGAAGCGCCGGTTCGGTGGCAAGGCACGATGCTCCTGTGGCCGCATCCTGAAATGTCTGAAGGGCGGTCACAACCTGCCAGGTGACGCCCTCGTCGTTCGACCTCCACACAGCATCCCGGCTGGCGTACAGCATTTGACGCGGATTGCTCCGGTTGATGTCGAAGGGCGCGGCGTTACCGGGAAGCGGCGCCGGTATCCGCGTCCAGGCGGCGGCGCCGTCTTCCGTGCGGTAGATGGCCGTGTCCAGGCGGAGGTAGAGGACATTGTTCAATGCGATCGTGAGGTAGACGTTGGCAAAGGCGCCCGTGCCGGGGAGTCCCTGAGCGGCCCGGGTCCAACTGGCTCCGGCGTCGGTGCTCTTCCAAAAGGTTCCCGATGCCGGTGTGGTCGCGAGGTACAAGGTCGATTCGTTGCGCGGATCCACCAACAGCGCGAGCATCTCCGGTTGCGGCAGGCCTGATTCGGTAATGTAGACGGAGTCCAACTCACGGCATCATCCGTGCTCTTGAAATGACCCGGGCCTGTAGTGGCGTATATTGTCCTGCCCGAAGCCGCCGTGCCCCGGACCGTCACGAAAAATGGAGGCCCTTGAGCGCCCAATGCGCAGCAATACAGGGCTACCAGACTCCGCCGGAACATGCCTCATGATCGATCAGCGAGGCAGTAAAGTCAAGGCGGGAGGTCAGCGCTCGAATGTCACGGCCCGGCCGCTGAGCGTCCACTCACCGATGGACGCACACGTGGCGCCGCGTCCACCGGCGAGCTCAATCCGCAGCGATTCCTCCGAGGTCATCTCGATCAGCAAGACGCCCTCCGGAACCCCCACTGGGATGCCGCCGGCAGTAGTTTGCCGGATCATCGGCGGTCCGAAATCGTCGTAGCAGAAGACGCCCGCGCCGGCCGTGATGGCGGAGAAGTCACGGTTCCGGTTGCCGGTGGTGGCCGGGCGGACCCTGTAAACGCCCGGCCTCAGTCCCGGGATCGAAGTGCCGGTGGAGATGATGGGTTCGGACGGATCGATGTAGTCATGGACCAGCGCCAGGAAGGGGTCCGGCTGCTGGAACGGAATCGAGAGGTTGACACCGGGGGTGAACCAGTTGCCCTGCGCGGTTCCGGCCAGGTCTTGCAGGTAGGCTCCGGTGACAGGCTCGGCGGTGCGCGGAGTGGTCCCGTCGTAGCTGGCGAGCTTGGCGGTGAGATCCGCCCGCGGCTCTGGCTCGAAGTAGGGCACCGGCGAAACGTAATAGAGCATCTCGCTCATGTAGTGATCCGGGCGGATGAATCCGAGTGGTGCGATCCGGGTGTCGGTCATTCCGAAGTCGACGATCGCGGCGTCGCCAGACACCCCGGCGGGATCCCCCGCGGAGACATCGAACGCCACGTCGCTTTGGCACAAGTTGACGGGTGTCCCGTTTGTAACGTAGGACGTGCAGCGGTCCCGCCGGACGAGCGCGGCGATCGCTGCCGGGACCTCGGACAGGTGGGTGAAGTAGGCGCTCACCTCGCGGCAGGTCTGGAAATAGAGGGTGTAACCGCGCTTGTAGGCGACGCCGGATCCGTCGAGATACTCCGTGAGACTGACCCGCGTGAGCCTCGCATTGGCCGGAAACCGGACCGGCAACATCCGGTTCGGCTCGCCCGGCCGGGACAGCGAAAAGCAGGAGTGTTTGGCCGGGAAGACGTGCTGGAGCGGGCTGATCCACCCGAGGGGCCGGAAGGAGAGGAAGCTGTCCCGATCCATCGGAAGGACTGACAAGAGAGGACCATCCGGGCACGGCGGAAGCGGGGACTGGGCGAGGGCGAAGGCGGCAGCCACCGTCATCGAAGCGAGGATGCGGGTCGGCATGGCTCGTGAGACGTGGCTGTCGCTTGCTGCGTTACGTGGGCGGCCTTGACAGCGGGAGGCGATGGCCTACCGTCGCTTGCTGAGCTTCTTCGCCAGCATCTTCACGTGGTTCTTGGCGATCTGCGCATACGGACCCGAGGTGCACGAATTATACGCGTCCAGTGCCGCGCCTGGCTCGCCGGTATTCTCGAGCGCCATGCCCAGCAGGTATCCCAAGTCGGGGTTGGAAGGCTGTAACTCACGTGCCTGGCGGAAAAGTCCGACTGCCCGTGTGTAGTCCTTGGCGTTGAGGGCGTCCATCCCCTGCTTGATGATCTCTTCGGGCTTGGGCGGCTCCGGCTTGGGCGTTACCGGCGGCTTGGGTGCTGGAACCTGCGCGCCCGTCCTGAACGGCGGCTGAGCGGGTGGAGCGGTAGGAGAAGCCGGGGCTCCCTTGGCAGGCGCCTTCGGTGTACCCGCCTTGGTTGCCGGCTTCGGAGCGGCAACAGGGGGCACCTGAGGCGGAGGCTCGATTGGAGCCGGGGGGGGTTCGGCCGTGGGGTCGGCGGGGGGAGGCGCGACCGGCTCAATGGGCGCGGGCTCGTTCTGGGCTACCTCATTGCGCGGCGCATTCGGCCGGATCACCATGTCGTACACAAGGAACATCACGGCGCCCAGCACCACGACTCCGCCCACAACGGCGATGGAAATATTCCGATGTTTCGGTTGCATTCTGTCTCCTCCTATCCTCTCAGCCGCTTCCCAAGACTCTCACTCGCGTAGAGCACGAGTGAGCACCCGACCGGGAACAGAACTTCGTTTATCATGCGTGTAAAGAACGGCACGCCGTTCAGCCCCTTGGGATGATAGAAATCCAGCAGCATCACGATGAATCCGCCCATGATCACGCCCACGCCCAATCCAGCGGCGATGAACGACCAAGCGCCCGCCCAGCTCTTCTTAATGAGCCAGCCGAGAATGAAGCCGAGGATAGCATACTCGACCGCCTTGATCAGGCCGATCGTCAGCGGGGATGGCCCGCCAGCCGCGACGTCTCCCGCCAGTCCGAGAGTCTTCTCAGCAGCCTTGTGCGCTGCCCGCGCCAGCGAGAATCCCAATGGCGCCGACAGCAGTCCGAGTACGCCGGTTAACTGGGGACGCATGGCAGCCGCGAGTTTACCGAATCCCAGACCAACGCAGACAACAACCGCCCAGGTCACCTTTTGAACGGTGTCGGCGATAAACGGCGGAACCGACTTGAACGTCCCGCCCGCCGCCGCCAAAGCCAGGAGCATGATCTCGATCAGGATGCCCAGCCCGATCGACATCCAGGCAATGTTCAGAATCGTCTTTACGATGCTCTCATTCGCCGTTGGCAGCGGCGGCGGCATCGCAGTGGTTGAAGCGGTTGCGCTCATCAAGTCCTCCCCAAAAGTGGGAATCTCCGTCTTGATCTACTCTACTCCAGTCACTGGTGGGAGTCATATTTCTTTTGTAAAAAATCTGCAAGAGCCGGTCCTGGAACCCCGGTAACGGAGCGTCAGGCCGGGGGCGTGGCTCCCCGCCAGCCGCGCTTCCACTGCTTAATCAGGTCGCCGATCAGACTCGCGTTGGCCGGATCCTTGGCGATGTTCCGGTTCTCCTGCGGATCGGTCTGATGGTCGTAGAGCTCGACGGCCTCGGTGCGCGAGTGATCGTTGCGGTCCAGCCACACGGTCAGACGGTAGCGGTCCGTGCGCATCGAGTAGCCCATGTAGCGCTGCTGGCGCGGATACTGGCTGAACGCGGCGGACTTCCAGGAGCGGTTGGGATCGTCAAGCAGCGGCTTGAAACTGGTCCCTTCGAGATGCGCGGGAAGCGGCAGTCCCGCCAGGTCGGCAAGCGTCGGGAAGATGTCGACGAACTCCACCAGACGGTTGGTCCGCTTGCCGGGCTGCTTCATCCCTGGCGTCGAAAGCAGCAGCGGGGCATTGGTGTCGTTCTCGACGTTGGAGTGCTTGCACCATTCTCCGTGCTCGCCGAGCTTCCAGCCGTGATCGCCCCACAGCACGATGATCGTGTTGCCGGTGAGGTTCAGGCGGTCGAGCTCGTCGAGGACTTTGCCAATCTGCGCGTCGGTATAGCTCGCCGCCGCGTAATATCCGTGCTTCAACTGCCGCGCGAGCGCGTCGGACACCGGGCCCTCGGCAGGGATTCCCGCGTAGTTGCGGAGTTCGCCGCTCGTGGTGAGCGCGTACTCCGGCGCGTCCTTGGGACGGTAGGGATTGGGCGCGAGCTGGATCTTGGCCGGATCGTACAGGTCCCAGTATTTCTTCGGCGAAATGAATGGCAAGTGCGGCTTCGAGAATCCGACAGCCAGGAAGAACGGCTGCGGTTTGCGCGCTATTTCGCGGAGAGTGGATATGGCCAGGGTGGCGGTCTTGCCGTCCTTATAGAAATCGTCGGCCACGTCACCGGACTCGAACGCCGGGCCACGCTGCTGCTTCCCCTTGCGACCGGAGGGTACCTGGGCGGCCTTGGCGTAGACCGGAGCGTCCGGAGTCTGCCAGGGCACGGACCACGAGGGCGGGTCGTCGTATCCGCCGTGGAAGATCTTGCCCATACCCTGGACAAAGTAGCCGTTGCTCTTGAAGAGCTGTGGAAGCGTGACCACGTCCGGCATGGCGGTCCGGAAGTGGGTCACCAGATCCCACACCTTGGTCGTATCCGGACGCGCGCCGGTGAGCAGACTTGACCGGGACGGCGAGCAGACCGCCTGTTGACAATAGGCCCTCAGGAACACCATGCCGCGGCGCGCGATCCGGTCGATGTTCGGGGTGCGGATCGTGGTCGCGCCGTAGCAGCCGAACTCGGGGCGGAGGTCGTCGACGGCAATGAACAGGACGTTCGGGTGCCGCGGCTGCGGCAGAGCCGTGGCTGCCAGTCCGCCGAGCAGCAGGCTGCGGCGGGTGAAGGATGGTGCGGAGGCCATCCGGACATTCTACCGCCTGAAAAGCCGGACCCCCTGGCAGCGGCGAGCCACCAGGGGGTCCTTGGTTTGGGGTTTGAGCCGGGCCGCTACGGGAGCGGCCGCGCCTCGATCAGAGTCACCGTCGCCAGCGCCTTGCTGCTCAAGCCTACATCGTTGGTCACTTGTAGTTCGAACACAAAGCTGCCGGAGTGGGGTTGATTCAGCCGGACCGTCGGGGTAGCCGATGTCGGGTTCACCACTGTGCCCTTGTTGTCCACGCTGCGCCAGCTATAGGTCAGCGGGCGGTTTTGCGGATCAAACGAAGGCGTGCCGTTCAGCACCAGTTCCCGGAACGACGTGGTCAGGTCCGCCGGACTCACGCGCGCCACCGGAGTGGTCACGTTCGTCTGTGGCGGAGTGACAGTCACCGTCACCTGCGCGGTCGCCTGGCCGCCCCGGCCCACCGCGGTCAGCGTGTAGGTCTGGGTCTGCGTCGGACCCGCGTTGGTGAGCGACCCGCTCGGGATCCGGTTGCCGATTCCACCGCTGATAAACACGTACTCGGAGTCTACCGTCTCCCAGGTGAACGTCACGGGCTGGCCCGGGAAGATGGTGGTTGGAAGCGCCGTGAAGCTGATCACTTTCGGCTTCGGGAACACGGTAACAGTCACCACCGCCCGCGTGACGCCGAAGTCGTTGGTCGCGGTCAGGGTGTAGGTCGTGGTACGGGCCGGCTGCACGTTCGCGCTTCCGGTCGCCTGGACCCTTCCGACGTTATTGTCGATCGAGACCTCGCGGGCGCCTTCAACATTCCAGCTCAACACCGAGGTCTGGCCCTCGGGAATCTCCATCGGGCTGGCTGTGAAGGTCAACACGCGCGGGCGGTCGCCCTGGATCACCGTGACGGTCGCGACGGCCGTGGTCTGGCCGATGCGGCTGGTGGCGATCAAGGTGTACGGGGTGGACTCATTCGGCTGGACGGTGGTGGTACCGGTGCCGCCCTGGAATGTCCCAACACCCACGATCTGGACGCTCTCGGCATCGTTCACCTGCCAGCTCAAGGTTGAGGTCTGGCCGCGGAGAACCGACGCCGGATTCGCCTGGAAGCGGATCACTCTCGGACCCGGAGTATCGACGACCACCGTCAACGTGGCCTGATCGGTGCCCGCGCCGTTGCGCGCCGTCAGGGTGTAGGTGGTGGTTGCCGTCGGGGACACCGAGGCCGAGCCGTTTCTCGGATTCAGTTGCGCCGTCACGCCGCTGATGGTGACCGAGTCGGCGTTTTCGACGTTGTAGTTGAGGATCGAGGAGCCGCCCGGAAGGATGCTATCCGGCGAGGCGAGGAACCGCGTGATGCGCGGGGTCGGGCTGACGCGGGTCGAAATCGAGACGCGGGCCACGCCCTGGGCATTGTGCGAGTCAGTGACGGTGAGGCGGAAGCCGTACTGCTGGCCCTCCGCCGCGGTGAAGGTGGCGCGGGCCGAGGAGGCGTTGGCGATCGAGACCGCCGGGCCTGCCACCTGGGTCCAGGTGAACCGGATCGGATCGCCGTCCGGATCAAACGAACCCGAGCCATCAAGCTGCACCTGTCCAGCCGGTACGCCAGTCCGGTCGGTGCCGGCGTCGGCGACTGGAGGATCGTTGCCCGTGCGGGTGCGCCGCGTGAGCACTTCGTACCGGACCCGTGGAATATCCACTGGCACCGGTCCGCCGTAGCTCAGGAACTCGCGCGGCTGGAGGTAGTTGCCGAACAGAACTCCGAACGTGGCGCGTCCGTTGTTATCCTTGCCGACGAGGGTTTCGTTGAATCCGCCTTCCGCCGTCAGGGCGATCACCTTGTTGAGCGGGAAGACGAACCGCAACGTTCCGCCGGGTTTGTCGGTCGCGTTGGCGCGCCGCAGCCAGCCGAGGTTGCCTTCAAAGATCGCTCTCGGGTGCAACTGGACCGCCGTGCTCGCGCCCAACTGATCCACGACGCTCAGATAGGTCTCGTCGAGGAAGTTCCGTTGCTGGCGCTGAAGGACCACCGAGTTGTTGAGGAAGCTCTTGGTTCCGAATGCGCCGACGCGTCCGTACTTGAACAAGTAGTCCGCTGTGAACGCCGCCTGGCCCAGGACGCCGGTGGACTCGAACTCGGACATGCTCACGCCCTTGAAGCTCGAGAACGCGCCGACCTGAACCTGGTTGTGCCGGTGGACGACACCGACGTCGCCCTGGCCTTCCTTGCGTCCCTTGAAGTACAGGTACTCGCCCTGTGCCTGGACCGCGGTGTTCTTGCTCAACGGCTTGAACAGCCGGCCCTTGCCGGTGAAGGTCACCTGGCCGTTGCCATCCACGCCCTCGTTGAAGCCCAGGATCGACAGCACAGGTCCGCCGGACTGCGTCATGCTGACCTTCTTCAGAGTGTCTTCGAGCGTCTGCGGCGACACGCGCCCGAGCTCTTGATCCACCGCACGCCGCGCCGCGCGCCGCGCGATCTCGTCGAGCTCAGCCGGAGTGAGGTCCGCCTTACCCGCATCGATAGCCTTTTGCAGCGCCTTCCGGGCGGCCATCTCGGCGAGCTGTTCCATCTCGGCGGGACTCATCTGCTTGCCCTCGCCCTTGGCGTCGACAATCGCGTTGCGGGCCGCGCCGAGCGCCAGGTTATCCAACTCCTCGGCGTTCAGCTTGCCCTTGTGCTGAGCGATGCCCTGGTCCGTGAACGCCTTGTCGGCGGCCTTGTCCGAGATCCTGGCCATGTCGGCCGGAGTCAAACGGTTCACGGGCGGCTTCGACGGAGCGACCGGTTGTGACATCTTGCCCGCCATGCCCTTCAGGTCGGCGAGGTCGCGCCGGAGCTGGGCGTTGTCGTTCTTGAGGTCGCGGATCGCAGCCAGAATCTCATCCAGCTTGTCGAGCCGCCTCAGGATTTGGGAGCAGCATTCTTCCTGCTTTTTGGCTACCGCCTCGATCGCCTTGATGGCATCGGCGGGACCACCGGCCGCGACCACTCTGCCTTGGTCATCGGTCACCGTCATGTCGACGCGCCGGTTGATGAACCGGCCTTCAAGGGAACCGTTGTCGGCCTTCGGGGTGCGCGCGCCGCTCGAGGTCACGCTGACCTGGTTCGGCCGGGCTCCATACTTTTCGAGAAACGCTTTGACGGCTTCGGCACGCTTCATGCCGAGCTTGTCGTTGTAGGGATGGGATCCCGTGGAATCCGCGTGGCCGACGAGCTTCACGCGGAAGCCGGAATTCTTGTTCAGCAGCTCCGCGAGTCGCAGGAGGCTGGGATAGCCGTCAGAGAGAATGGGGGAGTTTGTTTCAAAGTTGATGTCTTCCCAGTCGTCCTTGGTCGCGGTGGTGTTCAACCCCTGCGCGGCCAGAGTGCCGGTCAGCCATAACAAAGAGGTAGCTAGCGTCGCAGTCTTGCGCGCCATATTTGATAGACCTCCTCGGATCCGTAGTGGCTTGTTCAAAGTTCTGGTACCTTCGTGCTGGTACACTCCTGTATAGTCTACATCGTTTCCCCTGGGGGTGAAAAGTCATAATCCGCTGATTCGGAAGAATTTGGTACGCGCTGGAGACCCAAGTGCCAAGCTGTGGGCCTCCCACACTAGGGGGTACGGCTATTGGACGCTCCCCGGCCACCGGCTACAATGGAATTTCCCTCCTTTCCGGCTTCCCCAAAATGCACAATCTGAAATTCCTGCAGGACCTGTGGTCCTCCGAAACCGCGCAGAGCCTCGCCGCCGATCCGCTGGAGCTGCTGCGTTACCGGTCGAACCTTCTCGGCGCCGACCTCCGCATCACGAACTTCGGAGGCGGCAACACAAGCTCCAAGTTCGAGCTGACCGATCCCTTTACCAAGCAGCCAACCCGGATCCTGGCGGTAAAGGGGTCGGGCGGCGATCTGGGATCGATCAAGAGTTCCGGCTTCGCGATCCTCTACATGGACAAGCTTGACCAACTCCGGAGCGTCTACCGGGGTGAGGCGCACGAGGACGAGATGGTCGACTACTATCCGATCTCCGCCTTCGGGACCAGCCGTGTGGCCGCATCGATCGACACGCCACTCCATGGATTCCTGCCCTTCGACCATGTCGACCACCTCCACCCGGACTGGGGAATCGCGCTCGCGGCCAGCGGCAACGGCAAGCGCAAGATGGCCGCGTTCAACGAGCGGTTCGGCCACAAACTGGTCTGGCTGCCCTGGCAGCGGCCGGGCTTCGAGCTGGGTCTGATGCTGCGCCGGGCGGTGGAAGAGAATCCGGACTGCGACGGCATCGTGCTCGCCAGCCACGGGCTGTTCACGTGGGGCGCCACGCAGCGGGAATCCTACCTCAACTCCGTGACGATGATCGACCACCTGGGCCAGTTCGTGGTGGAGCATCAGGAGTCCAAGGGCAAGCTGTTCGGCGGACCCAAGGTGGCCACGGCTGCGGATCCGGACGCCGTGGCTGCCGACATCCTGCCGGCGCTCCGCGGACTGGTGTCGAGCAACCGGCGCCTGGTGGGCCACTTCAACCGGTCACAGGACGTGCTGGAGTTCGCCAATTCGGTGGAGGGCGAGGCGCTCGCCGCCCTTGGGACCTCGTGCCCCGATCACTTCCTCCGGACCCGGATCCGGCCAATGTGGGTGAACTGGAATCCAGCGAAGGAATCCGTGAAGGACCTGCGCCACCACATTCAGGCAGCGGTCGAGGATTACCGGGCCGGCTACTCAGCCTACTATGACGGGCATGCCGAGCCGTCGTCGCCCAAGATGCGGGATACGAATCCGTCCGTGGTGATCGTGGCCGGGCTGGGGATGTTTTCCTTCAGCAAGAGTAAGCCCGAGGCGAGAATCACGGGCGAGTTCTTCGTCAATGCGATCCACGTGATGGCGGGCGCCACCGCGATGGGCGACGGTGAGCCGGTTGAGAGTCCGCTGCCCCATGCAAGGACGGCAGAGGCTGCGGCGGGATTCAAGTGCCTGAGCAACTACGTGTCGCTGCCGCCCCGGGAGGCGTTCCGGATCGAATACTGGGCGCTGGAGGAGGCCAAGCTCCAGCGGATGCCCGCGGAGAAGGAGTTCAGCCGCCGGGTCCTGCTGGTGGCCGGTGCGGCCAGCGGAATCGGACGCCAGGTGGCTCTGGATCTGGCGGGCGGTGGCGCGCTTGTGGTGTGCACGGACCGCGATTTGGCCGGCGCGGAGAAGACGGCTGCCGAGGCGGCGGCACTCACCGGCAAGGAGCAGGTGATGGCCTGCGCGATGGATATTTCGGACAAGGAGAGCATCGTCAAGGCGCTGAGGGGAGTCCTGCTCCGGTTCGGTGGGCTCGACGGGGTGATCAACACGGCGGCGCTGTTCCCGGTGCCGGAGAACGGCACGAGCCTGTCGGCTGCGCAATGGGCTTCGACCCTGGGAGTCAACATCACGGCGAACCACTTGCTGGCGGAGGAGTCGGCGCGGATCTTCAACGGCCAGAAGCTCCCCGCTGTGGTCGTGCTGACCAGTTCGGCGAACGCGGTGGTCCCCAAGCGCGGAAGCGAGGCTTATGACGCGAGCAAGGCGGCGGTGAACAGCCTGGTGCGGTCGCTGGCCGTGGGTCTGGCGCCGCATGTCCGGGTGAACGCGATCGCGCCGGCCACGGTGGTGAAGGGATCGTCGATGTTCCCGCGCGACCGGGTGATCGTGTCGTTGAAGAAGTACCACATCGCCTACGACGAGTCAGAGTCTACCGATGAGTTGCGGAACCGGTTGGCGCAGTTCTACGCAAACCGGACGCTGACGCGGCTGCCGATCACGCCGGAGCACTGCTCCGCGGCGATCTGTTGGCTGGCGAGCGACCGGAGCAGCCGGACGAGCGGGCATGTGATTCCGGTGGATGGGGGATTGCCGGAGGCGTTCCTGCGATAGTGATCGCGGTTCCAGCCTGATCTCTACGGAACCACTGCCGCCGTCTTGATCGCATCCAGCCGCGGGAAGCCGCGGTCAAGATATGCATTCCCCTCCAGGTGAATCTTCGCCGGATCCGGACCCGGACCACGCGGCGCCAGCTCACCATAGAACGACGTCAGCTCGCCGATCACCTCCAGTCCCTCGACCACCTTGCCGAACGGCACGAACCCGGTTGAATCAAGCTCCGGGTTGTTGCGCAGATTGAAAAACACCTGAGTCGACCGCGTGTTCGCGCCCAGCTTTGCGAAGGCCACGGTCCCGCGCCGGTTCTTCTCCTTCGGCGGATCATCGGGGATCTGCAATTGCGCCCAAAGCCGGTTCACTTTCGGATCCCCGTTGATGCCGAACTGCGCGATGAAGTCGCGGCGCACACGGTGGAACTTCACGCCGTCATAGAACCGCTCGCGCACCAGCGAATAAAACTGATCGGCGCCGCGCGGTGCCCAAGCCCTGGTCACTTGAATGACGATCGCCCCCTTGGTCGTGTCGAGCTTGACCTTGTACAGCTCCGGCGGCTTCTCCGGTGGCGCTTTTTTGGCGGACTCCTTCTTCTGTTCGACGTTCCCGCCGCCACACGCAGCGAGCAGCATCGCCCCGAGGACCGCGGCCAGTCTATTTCGCATCCCGCCAATTATCTCCCGCGCCGGTGTCCACCACCAAGGGGACCTTCAATTCCGCCACCGACGACATCTCCCGCCGGACCATCTCCCGCAGCCCTTCCACCTCCTCCGGCGGTGCTTCAAACACCAGCTCATCGTGGACCTGCAGCAGCATCCGCGCCTTCCAGCCTGTCCGCAACGCCGCGTCGATCCGGATCATCGCGATCTTGATCAGATCCGCCGCCGTGCCTTGGAGCGGCGTGTTCACCGCGGTCCTCTCAGCGAACCCGCGAGCGTTGGGGTTCCGCGCGTTCATGTCGGGGATGGGGCGCTCGCGTCCGAAGAGAGTACGCGTGACACCGGACACGCGCACCTGGGCGATGGTCTCATCGATAAACCGGCGGACTCCCGTGTAGCGCTCGAAGTAGCCTTTTATGTACTTATCGGCCTGAGCGCGCGTGATGCCCAACTGCCCGGCCAGTCCGAACGCGCTCAGCCCGTAGACGATTCCGAAGTTGACGGCCTTGGCAGCGCGGCGCAACTCCGGTGTGATCAACCCGGGCATGACGCCGAACACCTCCGCTGCTGTCCGCGTGTGAATGTCCTCGCCGTAGGTGAAGGCGTCCACCAGCACCGGATCATCCGAAAAGTGCGCGAGCAGCCGCAGCTCGATCTGTGAATAGTCGGCGACCACCATCTTCCATCCCTCGCGTGGAACAAACGCGGCGCGGATCGCCCGCCCGAGTTCGGTGCGGATGGGGATGTTCTGCAGGTTCGGGTTCGTCGACGAGAGCCGGCCGGTGGCCGCGCCCGCCGGGTTGAACGACGTGTGCACGCGGCCCGTGGCGGGATTGATCAGCGCGGGAAGCGCATCAACGTAGGTCCCCTTGAGCTTGGCGACATGCCGGAAGTCGAGCACCTGCCGCGCGATTTCGTGCTCCTCGGCGAGGATCTCGAGGATGTCGGCCGCCGTCGACATCTGCTTCCCCTTGCCTCTGGCCGTGGGGGCAGGCAGCTTCAGCTCCTCAAACAAGACCTTGGACAATTGTTGCGGCGAGTTGATATTGAACTCGTGGCCCGCAAGCTCATGAATGCGCGCGCCGAGCCGCGCGAGCTCAGCCTCCATCTGCGTGGACATGGCTGACAGTGCGCCGGGGTCGATGCGGATCCCCTCGCGCTCCATGCGGGCGAGCGGTCCGCTGAACGGCAAGTCGATTTCGTCGTAGACCTTGAGCAGTCCGCGTTTCTCCACCGCTGCCCGCAACCGCGGCGCGAGATGCATCACGAGAGCGGCGTGTTGATCGACGCAGCCCGGCGGCGTGCGTCCGGCATGCTGGTTGGCGAGGACCTCCAGCGAACAGCCTCCGGGGTCGGCCGACAGCAGGAATCCATAGAGCATGATGTCGTCGCGGACACCGGTGAGTTCCATCCCGTGGCGCGCAAGCTCGACCGCCAGTGACTTGCCGTCGTGGACCACCTTCGCGCGGGCAGAATCCTCGACCGCAACCCGGACTGCACCGAACAGATTCTCACCGGTGCCAATCACATGGTTCTCGTCCGGACTGAGCCCGAGCCGAAGCTCGGAGAGCAGGTCTCCGCCCTCCTTGCCGTACGTAACCGCAAGCGCGCCCGGATGCGCCTCCAGCCAGCCTCTCAATTCCGCTTCATCGTCAATGAACCGGTACTCGAGCGCGGGAGGTGGATCGCTGGCCTTCAACTCGCGCAACTGGCTGTGGAACTCGAGTTCCGTGTACACCTGCCGGAGCGCCTCGTTGTCCGGTTCCCGCATGGCGATCGCATCCAGCGACCACTCTACCGGCACCTCAGTGGCGATGGTCGCCAGGCGTTTCGAAAGCTCTACCTGCGCGCGATGATTCTGCAGGCTCTCGCGATAGCTTCGCTTTTCCACTTCCGCCGCACGGTCAAGGGCTGCCTCCACCGAGCCGAACCGCTGGAGCAGATCGCGTGCGCCTTTTTCGCCGATTCCTGGAGCGCCGGGGATGTTATCCACGGCGTCGCCGCGTAACGCCAGCAGATCGGCCACCTGCGACGGGGGCACTCCCATGAACTCGGTGACCTTGGCCGGATCGTACCATTCATCATCTTTGGCGGGATTCAACATGCTGATCCGGCCGGTGACAAGCTGCAGCATGTCCTTGTCGCTCGACACGATCACGGCATCAGCGCCGAGATCCACGCCCCGGTGGCACAGGGTGCCGATCACGTCGTCGGCTTCGTAGCCGGGATACTCGAGGATCGGGATCCGCCGTGCGGACAATAGCCTGCGCACGTAGGGAATCTGCTGGATCAGCTCGGGCGGAGTCTCGGACCGGTTCGCCTTGTACTCGGCGAATTCCTGTTCGCGCAGGGTCTTGCCTTCGCTTTCAAACACGGCCGCGATGTAGTCGGGCTTGTACTGCGCGAGCACGCGTTTCAGCATGTTGTGGAAGATGAAGACCACCTCGGTCGGGAGTCCGGTGGAGGTGCGCATGGGAGGCGCGCCCGTCCGCGCCCGTGCGTGATAGGCGCGGAACAGGAACCCGTAAGAGTCGATCAGAAAGAGCCTGGGCCGAGGCATGTCCACCCAACGTAGCACGCGTCCGGGCCTGCTATCCTGACTGGTTTAGACAACGATGACGCGGCGCGAATTCTCCTTCACGGGCGCTGGTATCGCGGCGGCGCAAGCGCCTCCGGCCAAACCGGCGATCACCTCATCGGTGATGCTGTGGACGCTGAAGGGATCGTTCGAAGAGAAGGTCGAGGCGGCGGCCAAGGCGGGAATCCAGTCGGTCGAGCTGGTGCGCGAGTTCACCGCCTGGACTGACGCCGGCATCGCAAGCATCAAGAAGCTGATGCGCTCGTTCAAAATGGGGATCGACGCGTTGAGCGCGACTCCGGAATGGAAGTCGGCGCCTGTATCGATGGTGGATCCGGCGCAGCGGGCAGGGCTGCTCCAGGAAGTCGAAAAGAACCTGGTGGCGGCGCGCAAACTTGACGTCCCGATGGTGTTGCTGATGTCCGGCGACGCGATCCCGGGACGGTCCTATGAGGAACAGTGGAAGAGCCTGGTGGAGGGAACAAAGCGCTGCGCCGATCTGGCGGCAAAAGCGGGCATCACGTTGATCGTCGAGCCGCTCAACACGAAGGTGAACCACAAAGGCTATTTCCTCGACAGTTGCGTGGCCGGACTGAAGCTCATCAAGGAAGTGAACCACCCGCATGCACGCCTGCTGTTTGACCTGTATCACGAGCAGGTCCAGGTGGGAGACGTGGTGCGCTCCCTGCAAGCGGCACACGAATTCGTCAAGGTCTTCCATGTAGCCGACAATCCCGGGCGCAACGATCCGGGCACCGGCGAGATGAACTACGCCAACATCTATCAGGCGATCCGCAAGACTGGCTATCAAGGCTACATCACGATGGAATACCTGCCGTTGGGCGACCAGACCGCAAGCCTCATGAAGGCAGTGGACTCGATGCGGAAGGCGCTGTAGCATGGCCGTGCTCGCCACCAACGCGCGGTTCTTCCGCAAACTGCGCCTGACGCTCGAAATGATCAAGTTCGAGCATTCCGTATTCGCGTTGCCATTCGCGCTCACCGCGGCGATGCTCGCCTTTCAACGGACATCGCTCGATGTGGCTGGGATCGCGTGGAAGCTGCTCTGGATCGTGGTGGCGATGGTGAGCGCGCGCTCGGCGGCGATGACGTTCAACCGGATCGCCGACGCGAAGATTGACGCGCGCAATCCGCGGACGCGCCTGCGCCAGTTGCCCGCGGGCGCGCTGAGCCACCGTTTCGCATGGGGATTCTTTCTGGCTGCGTGCGCCGTGTTCCTGCTGGCCGCGGGGATGCTGAACTTCCTGTGCCTGCAACTCGCGCCGGCCGCGTTGGCGGTGGTCCTGCTCTATTCCTACACGAAACGGTTCACCGCCTGGTGCCATGTTGTGTTGGGATTCGCACTGGGCATCGCACCGCCCGCGGCATGGATCGCGGTGACGGGATCGCTCGACCCAAAGATCCTGTGGCTGACCGCCGCCGTGACAATGTGGACCGCCGGTTTCGATATCATCTACGCCTGCCAGGATTACGAGTTCGACGGCAGCGAGGGGCTCTTCAGCCTGCCCCGGCGGTTCGGCATCG
Organism: Acidobacteriota bacterium; assembly: GCA_016871015.1. Classification (GTDB taxonomy): domain Bacteria; phylum Acidobacteriota; class Terriglobia; order Bryobacterales; family Bryobacteraceae; genus SYLY01. Next base: position 28,115 of record VFZX01000051.1, read on the forward strand.
GCGGGGCGCTGATGCTCGCCCGGATCCTGCATGCCGGGATGATCGTCGCGCTGCTGAACCTCTGGTACGGATTCGGAATGGGCTGGCTGGCGCTGGCTGGAATCGCTGCCGTAGCGGCGCTCCTGATCTATGAACACAGCCTTGTAAAGGCCGACGACTTAAGCCGTGTCGACGCAGCGTTCTTCACCGTGAATGGCTATGTCAGCGTGCTATTCTTTGTGTTCTGGGCCGCCGATGTGTGGCTCCGCTCCTGACCCGCATGCAGCCAAGTTTTGAAGATCAGCGGCTGGTTCCGGTCCTTGAAAAGGCCATCAACGGAACCCGTCTTTCTTTCGACGACGGACTGGCGCTCTACCGCAGTCCGGATCTGCTCGCCGTGGGCTACATGGCCAACCTGGTTCGTGAGCGGATGCACGGTTCGCGCACGTACTTCAACGTCAACCGCCACATCAACCCCACCGACGTATGCGTGGCAAGCTGCCGGCTCTGCGCGTTTGGCAAAAAGGCGCGCGATCCCAAGGCGTACACGATGTCGCTGGAGCAAGTGTGGGAAACGGCGGGCAACGGGTACAGTGATGCGGTCAGCGAATTCCATATCGTGGGCGGACTCCATCCGGAGCTGACGCTCGACTGGTATTCCAAGATGCTGCGGGGGCTGAAGGAACGCTTCCCGCAGGTCCACTTGAAAGCCTTCACGATGGTCGAGATCTCGTTCCTCGCGCAGCGGGCGAAGGTGTCCGTGCGGGAAACTCTCCAGCGGCTCAAGGACGCGGGCATGGACTCGCTCCCCGGCGGCGGGGCGGAGATCTTCAGCGAGCGCGTCCGCCGCATCATCTGCGACCACAAGATCGACGGCGACGAGTGGATCAACACGGCGCGCGAAGCGCACAAGCTCGGTTTGAAGTCCAACTGCACGATGCTCTACGGCCACATCGAAAGCGATGAGGACCGCGTCGATCACCTGCTCCGCTTGCGCGAGCTGCAGGATGAGACCGGCGGCTTCGTGACGTTCATCCCGCTCGCGTTCCACCCGGACAACACGCCACTGCACCACATCTCGAAAACCACCGGCTTCATGGACCTGAAGAACATCGCGATCAGCCGGCTGCTGCTCGACAACATCCCGCACATCAAGGCCTACTGGATCATGATGACGCCGCGGATCGCGCAGATCGCGCAGCGGTTCGGCGCCAATGACATCGATGGCACCGTGGTGGAAGAGAAGATCTACCGCGACGCGGGCTCGACGTCGGGCCAGTCGCTGCGGCGCAATGAGCTGCTGCGGTTGATCCGCGAGGCCGGAAGAGAGCCGTTCGAGCGCGACACGCTGTACCGTCCGGTCGAGCGGACGGAAACACATTTCACGGTTCTCGTTTAGAGCTGGCCGGCAGGCGCAGCCGCGCCTCGCACCCGGTCCGGTCCGCGCGATTCTCAAGCGTCAATCCGCCGCCGTGCGCTTCAGCGATCTGGCGGGCCATTACCAGTCCGATGCCCGATCCACCCGGCTTGGTGGTGAAGAACGGCACGAACAGATTCGCCGGATTCGCGATTCCTTGCCCTTCGTCGCGCACGGCCACATCGAGCCATTGCCCGGACCGCCGTAAGCGTCCGGTGATTCCCTCTTCCCGAAATCGGCGGGGGGAACGATATTGGAGGAATGAGAGACCGAAGATCGCATTGGCTCCGGCTGGTGTCAGAACAGGAAGCAAGCGGGGAGT
>VFZX01000052.1 GCA_016871015.1 Acidobacteriota bacterium
GGTTTGTGCCGCAGGTGCGCGCGGCGGGACGCGCAAATCCCCGTGGCGGGGCGCGCTTCGCGGTGGTGATTGAGCTGGCGGGCGCGATCTCGCACCTGGACACGTTCGACTTCAAGGAGTCCGCTGGGACGCCGAAGGACCTGGATGTGCGGAAGGTCCGCAACGACCTCTACCTAAGCCACCGGCTGTTCCCGGAGCTGTCCAAGGAGATGGACAAGATCGCGGTGGTGCGGTCGATGAAGAGCCACGAGGTGGTCCATTTCCGCGGCCAGTATTACACACAGGCGGGGCGGCCGCTGAATCCGGCGCAAGCGCCGGAGATTCCATCGGTGGGTTCGGTGGTGGCCTACGAGCTTGAGGCGCAGCGCCGGCAGTCCGACACGTTTCCGACTTACATTGGCTGCAACCTCGACACTTCCGGATGCGGGGCGTTGTCGACCGGATTCCTGAATCCGCGTCATTCGGTGGTGGACATCAATTTCCGCAACGGCATGGGCGGCTCGGCGGTGGATGGCGAGGCGGCCAAGCTGCTTGACGAGCGCTACCGGCTTCTAGGCGAACTGGACAAAGCAACGCGGCCGGAACGCGACGGACGCGACCGGGCATTGAACGCTTTCCGCGACTTCCAGGGTTCGGCCTACCGGATCCTGGGCGATCCGCGCTGGCCAGCGGCGTTTCAAATGTCGAAAGAGGACCGCGAGCGCTACGGCGAGGACGAGGTAGGGCTTGGGTGCTTGCTGGCACGCAACCTGTTCCGGGCCGATGCGGGTACACGATACATCCACATCACGCATCCGGACTGGGATCACCACGGCTCGATTTTCACTCATTCAGCGAAATCGAATCACTACATCCGGTGCAACCAGTTCGACCGGGCGATGGCGAGCCTGATCCGCGACTTGTCAGCGTCACCCTCGCCCCGTCAGGCGGGCAAATCGCTGCTCGACGAGACGATGGTTGTGATGGCGACCGAGTTCGGCCGGACTCCCGGCGCGCTAAACGGGAGGGCTGGGCGGCACCACTACAATCCCTGTTACCTGTCGATGTTCGCCGGAGCGGGCGTCAAGGGCGGGACAATCATTGGGCAGACCGACGCTGATGGCGCCAAGACGGTGGACGTAGGATGGAAGCACAAGATGGCGCCCAAGACCGAGAACGTCTACGCGACCATCTACTCCGCGCTGGGGATCGATTGGAGGAAGGAGATCACCAACACTCCCTCCAAACGCACCTACCGCTACGTGGATCCGCTGGGCGCGACCGAATTCTGCATGGACGACGAGATCGCGGAACTTTTCGTCTGATGTGGCGGTGGATCCCGTTGCTGGCCTCAGTGGCAGCAGCCCAGGAGGGCATGGCTCCAGTCCCGGCGGGGGAGTTCCAGATGGGGCGGTCTAAGCTCACCCGGGACGACAAGACAACCATGCGCCCTGTGGTGCTCCTCGACGACCGGCCCGTCCATAAGGTGTCGGTCAGTGCGTTCCTGATGGACCGGACCGAGGTCACCCAGGCCGAGTATGCTAAGTTCGCCGCCGCAACCCGGCGCCGGGTGCCGTATCACTGGCAAGGCGGGAATGTCCCGGCGGGGCAGGAGCAGTTTCCAGCTTACAACGTTGACTGGGACGACGCCTCCGCTTTTTGCGCCTGGGCGGGTAAACGGCTTCCCACAGAAGCGGAGTGGGAACGGGCGGCGCGTGGAGGCAAGGAAGGATTGAGCTACCCGTGGGGAGACACGATCGACGCCAAGAAAGCGCGGTATGGCACCGAGGCAGGGCCCGGGCCGGTAGCGCAGTTTCCGCCAAACGACTTCGGGCTGTATGACATGGCGGGAGGGGTCTCGGAATGGATCGCGGACTGGTTTGAGAAGGACTACTACAAGGCGAGTCCGGCCCAAGATCCGAAAGGGCCGGCGGCCGGCGCCTACCGGGTGATCCGCGGCGGCGCATGGTCGGACTCAGCGCCACGGTGCACCGTGTTTTTCCGCAACTGGGTGCGCCCGAACCACCGGACGCCGAATCTCGGATTCCGGTGCGCTAAGTAGAGGCCGGTGCCGGGGCTTTCGTCTCGGGCTTGGAGTCGCCCTTCGGCTCGGACTTCGTTTCGGCGGACTTGCCCTCGGCAGGCTTTGCGTCGCTGCCTTCGGCCTTCTTGTCCCCGCCTTTGCCGGACCTGGCATAGTCGGTGATGTACCATCCGCTGCCCTTGAACTGGAATGCCGGAGCCGAGATCAAGCGCTCAACGCCACCTCCGCAGCCTTCATGCGTCGACAGGGGAGTGTCGGAGAACTTCTGGATCACCTCGAAGACCCGCTCGCACTTGGCGCACCGGTATTCGTACAACGGCATAGTAGGAAATATGACTCCTCGAACGTTATTTCGGGCGGGGCACGCCCAGTGTCCCGGGCTGGATATTCTCGGTGGCTCCAGCCGGACGCGAGGCCACCGCGGACTCGGTGGACTTCTTGGCCGCGGCCAAGCCGAGATTCAGCACCTCGATCGCCTTCTTCAACTGCTGGTCCTCGGCGGGCTTTTGAGGCTGCGCCTGAGGCTGGGCGGGCGCATCGTCGTCGTCATCGGAGTCCGGCTCCACACCCGCGACGCCGAGCGAGGGAATGACGCCGTTGTCCTGAATGGCCTTGCCCGCGGCGTTCATGTACTTGGCAACGGACAGGATCACGGCTGACCCGTCCTCAAGGGTGAGCGCTTTACGCATCGCGGCATCGCCGTAGGTACGCTCCCCGACCACCTCTGCCCGCTTGTTGTCGAGCAAGGCGGAAGCCGCCAGCTCCGCGCCACCAGAGGTTCCGCGGTTGGCCAGGATAACGAGCGGAAGCCGGGAAACCACCTTGGCCGGGTCGGCCTGAAACTCTTTCTTCGCCACCTTCTGGCCCTGAAGGGTGCCGAGGGAGCCCTTTTCGAGAAACAGGTTGGCCAACGCAAGCCCTTCCTCAGGGGAGCCTGAGGCGTTCCCGCGAAGGTCGAGCACGAGCTTCCGGGCCCCGTCCCTTTCCGCCTCACGAACCTTTGCGGCCACTTCCCCGGTGCGGCCAGCATCGAGCACCGGCACGGTGATCCGGGCAATGCCGTCGGCCACGGTGTTGGCGGTGACCGGGGGTTTGACCGCCAGCGCACGGGTCAAGGTGACCTTCTGAGCCTCGGCGCCGCGCCGCGCGCGCAGGACGGTGATGTCGACTGTCGACCCGGGCTCTCCCATCAGGAGCATTTCCGCGTAGGCCAGCGGCATGTCACGGGTCGCGACACCCGCGATCGTCTCCAGCACGTCGCCGGTCTCAAGCCCTTCCTTCGCGCCAGGCGATCCGGGGACGGCAGCAACGACTCCAACGTATCCGAATCTCCGCGACAGGGACAATCCCGTGACCCCCTTGGCCGTCTCCTTGGTCTTCAAGTACTGCTTGTATTGATCGGCGTTCAGATAGCTCGCGTAGGGGTCCACCGATTCGAGGAGGCCGTTCATGGCTCCGAGAGTGACATTCTTCATGTCGGGCTCTTCGACGTAGTCGCTCTTGATGCGGGAGATCACTTCCGTAAAGACTGAGAAGTGCTTGTAGGCGCCTTCCGCAGCGTTGCCGCGGCCCATAACGATTCCCAACAGCAGAACACCGAGGAGGCAGGTGGAACCAGTCACCACCGCGTACTGGAAACGTTTGGTCATGCTTGCTCCTTCGGCAGAACCCTCGGAAGCGAGGACCGCCTACTAGAAGATTAGCACACGCTGCGCCGTTTCCCTGCCCGTACTTCTAAGGCAAATTGCCGTGCCGTGAGGAGGCTATGACGGAGGGATCTTGTGGCCGTTTTCAGCGAACATGGGAAACAGGAGCCAACCCGCATGTCACGGATCGTCAAGGCCTATATCACCGTGGTGGTAGCCATGGCGCTCCCTGTGATCTGGTGGGCGGCAGCGCAGTGGGCACCCAAAGAATGGTATAAACTCATTTCTTTTCTTGCTGTTGGAATCGTCACAGCGGGGGTTAAGGTGACCCTGCCGGGTATCAACGGCACGATGTCTGCGGGCTTTTTCGTAGGACTGATTGCGCTCGTTGAGCTGCCGGCTCCTGAATTCATGCTGGTGGGATTCACCTCGACGCTGACCCAGACCTACTGGAACCCGCGATTCAGCCCGCCGTGGTACCGTACGGCGTTCAACCTGTCGGCCATCATGATCGCCTCCTATGCGGCGCATCGCGTGCTGCACGGAATGCTCCCGGCCGCCGGACTGGAGACGATGGCGCCGCGGATCATGATCAGCGCCACCGTCTACTTCTTCGCCAACACCGTTCTGGTGGCCATGGCGATCGGCCTGACCGAGAATAAGAGCCTGCCGGTGGTAGTGCGCGATTACTGCGTCTGGGGATTTCCGTTCTACGTGGTCGGAGCGGGTATCGCGGGCCTGGCAAATGCCATGACCAAAGTGTTTAGCTGGGAGACGACGTTCATGACGTTCCCAGTGATCATCGTCTTGCACCGGTCCTACAAGTTTTATCTGGGCCGGCTGGAGGCGGAGAAGAAGCACGTCACGGATATGGCCGCGCTCCACCTGCGCACGATCGAGGCGCTCGCTTTGGCCATCGACGCCAAGGACAACACCACTCATGAACATCTGCGCCGTGTTCAGGGGTTCTCTGTGGAGATCGCAAAGGAGATCGGCCTTGAGCAAAACCTGATCGAAGCCATCCATGCAGCAGCGCTTCTTCACGATATCGGCAAGCTGGCGGTGCCAGAGCACATCGTGGGCAAGCCCGGACATCTCACGCAGCAGGAGTTCGAAAAAGTCAAGATCCATACCGTGGTCGGCGCCGAGATTCTCGAGCAGGTGGAGTTCCCTTACCCGGTGGTGCCGATTGTGCGGTCCCACCATGAGCGGTGGGACGGGAAGGGATACCCGGACCGTTTGAAAGGGGAAGAAATCCCGATTGGAGCCCGGATCCTGAGTGCGGTCGACTGTCTCGACGCGATCGCTTCCGACCGGCCCTACCGGAAAGCGCTGCCTCTCGACGAAGCCATGGCCCAGGTGGAGGCGCTTTCGGGCAAGGCTTTTGATCCGGCCGTCGTCGATATTTTGAAGCGCCGCTACCGGGATCTGGAAGAGAGCACCAAGAAAACGGCGGTGACCAAGTTGCGCAAAGTCTCACGCGGGCTTTCGATCCGTCACGGGGAGGCTCCGGCCAGGCTCGAACCAGCGGCGCCACAGGAATCCGGGAGCTTCGTCACCACCATTGCGGCGGCGCGCCAGGAAGCTCAATTCCTGTTCGAAGTCACCAACGACCTTGGCAGTTCGCTGTCGTTGAGCGAAACCCTGTCTGTGGTCGGCTCGCGCCTGGAGAAACTGGTCCCGCACGACTCGATTGCGATCTTCATCAACCGGAACAACGTGCTCAAGCCTGAGTACGTGCGGGGTGAGGACTTCCGCCTCCTGACTTCACTCGAAATTCCCTGGGGCGAGGGCTTGTCCGGCTGGGCTGCCGCCACCAAGGACCCGATTCTCAACGGGAATCCTTCGGTCGAGCCGTCCTACCTGAACGATCCCTCGGCGTTCAGCCTGCTTCGCTCCGCACTCGCGGTGCCGCTAATCGATGACGGCGACCAAGTGGTAGGGGTGCTGACGCTATATGGTTTGCAAAAGGACGCCTTCAGCGCCGACCACGAGCGGGTTCTGGTGCAGATCAACAACAAGCTGGCCAAGGCCATCCAGAATTCGCTGCGGTTCCAGCAGGCCGAGAGTTCGGCGACCATCGACGCACTAACTGGCCTGCCGAACGCACGCGCGCTATTTGCTCACTTGGATAACGAGTTGGCAAGGGCCAAGGGGAGTGAGTCGAGTGTCGCGGTGCTGGTTTGCGATCTGGACGGATTCAAGGCCGTCAACGACCGCTGGGGGCACTTGGAAGGCAACCGGGTCCTTCAACTCGTCGCCAAGGGATTCAAGGCTGCATTGCGCGAGCGCGACTACGTGGCACGGATGGGCGGCGACGAATTCGTGTTCGTGCTCCCCGGCGTGCATCTCGAGGACGCCGAGAAGATGATCCCGCGGCTCGAAAAGGTGGCGCGCCAAGCGGGCCGCGACGTTACGAATTCAGATGTTCTGTCTGTAAGCGTTGGATCGTCGGCTTATCTGGTGCACGGGTTGGATGCTGAAGAACTCCTGTCCGTCGCCGACAAGCGGATGTATAAGAACAAGGCCGAGAATAAGCAGAAGTACGGCACTCCCGGCCGCGGAGACCTGGCGATCACCCTCCCCCAACAGTCAGCGATGATTCACTGATCAGGGGATCCGGACGGTCATCACTCCGATGGGTTGCCGGCTTTCGTTGAAGCACATCGCAGCGATCTGATTCGCCTTAATATTGGGGACCAGGAACACCGCAGGCTGTTGTTGCGCCGGGCCACCACCACCCTGCCCCCCGCCCGGGGGCATTCCGCCCCCGCCGCCGCCCGGCTGTTGCTGCTGTGCCGGAAGCTGGCCTACGAAAGCCACACCGTCCGGGTTCGGAACGCGGACCAAGTCTTTGCTTTCGAGATCGTAGATGAGGATTTCCGTGCCAGAGGCGTTGTTCTTCGTCCCCAGGGCGGCGATCTTGCGCGTATAGAAAAAGAGGTCGATCAGAGTCATCGACTGAAAACCTTCTGGCACAGGAAAAACCGAGGTGGCGCCATTCTCGAGATCGAACAGAACCAGCCCACCGTCGCCGGCCGCGTTGCGGAATCCGGTGGCAATGATTGAGGAGATCTGGTCGGCGCGGAAGGCCTGTCCCTGCAAGGTGAACCCCCGGAGTCCGTCGGGGGCAAGCGAAAATGGAGTGGAGGACAGTGCGTCCAACACAAAGAGCGTATCGAACGGAGTATTCTGGGCTCCACCGCCACTGGCGGCGAACACGTAGTCATTAATGTCGGGCTGCCCGCCGGGTTGGGTCCTGAGGTTGGCTTGGCCCTGCTGCGGGAATGGAATCGCGCGCACAGTCCGGGCCGCTGGATCGACCAGCAGGAATCCGTTCGCCGCACACGGATTCGCAGCCGGCGCCTGCGAACTCTGGGCGCCGAACAGGACGAGTTGGCGCGTTGTCTCAAAGTTCTGGAAATTGACGGTTGGAGCACAACTAGCAGCGAACCAGCCGACGGGAAGCTCGATGATCCGGGCATCGAGATTGGGCAGGGCGACCGTCAGAAGCGCGTGCGCGTCGCCTGTCCGTACGGTGAATACGAGTTGGTTGGGCTGTGTGGCGACGATCCCGATTCCGCGGCGGGCAGCCGCAGGATTCACTGCGCCGGGTCCGGCTCCGCCGCCGACACCTCCGGGAGGAACTGGTGGAGGGGCCCTGAGGAGAGGCAGCCATCCGGCCGGGAAATCCACCGAGGACTGGGCGGCCCCCTGATTGTTCACCAGAGCTGCTTTGACCCGGGTGGGCTCGTTCAAGTCATCCGCGACGATGACGATTTGGTTGCCGCCTCCGGCGCCCGCGGCGAACAGGATCTGGTTCAGGCCATCGATCGGCTGGAGGTTGAGCAACACGCCGGCACCGCCCACACCCGGTACAGCCCCACCACCACCCACTCCGCCGCCCTGGGGCGGAGGGCCTACCTCGCCGGTATTCGAGTTGATGCTCAGCACAACCTGCGTACCGGTGACACCGCCGAAGTTGCCATCCGGGAGGGGCACCAAGTTACTGATGGCCCGGGAAGTGTCGACAATCATCGGAGCCGGCTTTCCTGGCTGAAATACCGCCACACGGTTCGACAGTCCCTCTTGGGCGGTGCCGGTGGGCGGTCCCACGAGGGCCGTGAGCGACACCTGCTCGTTGGCGATGATCACCGGGGTGACAGCGTTCTGAGCAGCCGCGATCAGACAGCCGTCGAATGCAGACGCGGCGCCCTGCGAAGTGTCCACTGTCCAGGCCGGATAGCAGCCGTCCTGGCCTCGATTCCCATGCACCACCAGAAAGCTGGGGCGTAAATCGCCAGCGCGGAGTACGCGCGCGCCCTGTGCACCGGCCGGCAACGCGGTGTAGCGGACTTCCGGAGCGCGAAGGCGGTCCAGGGTGGGGCGGTTCACCGGCGCGGTGTTGCCCGCCGTGATGGTCACCGTATCACCCGCCGAAGCCCCTTGCGGCACCACGGCCTTGACGTCGAATTCCCCGACCCTCTCACCGGACAATTGCACCGTGGCGTCGGCCAGCAAGCCTCCAATGAACACCCGGATGGCCTGGCGGGGCGTGCCGGGACCGGGCTCGCCTGAGGCGACCGCAGGATCGGTCAGGCCGAGTCCGGTGGCGGAGAACTGGACCGAGGAGCCGTCGCGGGTTCCCGCAGCTTCCCCGTATCCAGCGCCGGAGCGGGTCTTGACCGCCGGGAGCAGGGCCTGGACCCGGACGAAAGCGGGCCGGGTTCTTTGCTCGCCCCGCCGCACGACCACCTGGATGAGTCCATTCGGGGTCTCCAGCGGCACTTGGGCGAGGATCTTGTTCGGCTCAACCGAGAACAAGGGCGCGGCCCGGTTATTGATTAAGACCTCCACCTCCGGGTCGGCGAGCTTGGTCGGCAGCGGCATTGAGGATGCTTTGGCGCCTTCAGCGGGCCCGAGGTTGATCCCCTCAATCAGGAGGAGCCCTCCGGGGTTGACGCGCGAGGGCGCAGGCTCCAGCGTGACGGCATTGAGCACGCGCCGCGGGTTGACCGCCGGATTCTGCGCGTCCAAGAGGGAGATCCCTGCCGCCAGCATGCCCCCAATCAATCGTCTCATGATTCCATTAAAACCCTTAACCGGCCTCAGTGTTTCGCCCTGCGTTACCATATCAGTTCAATGCTCGGCCTGGACCACCGCGCAGCGCGCGCCACCTGGACGGTTTTCCTCATTCTGGTGCTGATCGCCGCGCTGTATGAGTTGCGCGAGACGCTGCTGGTGTTTCTGTTCGCAATCCTGTTGGCGTACCTGCTGAGCCCGGCGGTGCTGCTGGTGAACCGTTTGTCACGGAAGCGGGCTTCACAGACGCTGTCCCTGGCGGTGGTGTACCTGCTGATGCTCGGGGGAATCGGCGCAGTGCTGTTCTGGGTGGGAGCAAGGGCTGCCGAGGAAGCGGCTCAACTGGCGGCAACGCTGCCGCGCTACCTGCAGGATCCCCCGCAGATCCCAAAGATCGGACTGCCGGAATGGTTGCAGCCCTATCAAGAGCCGGTTGTCAGCTCGCTACGCCAGAAGCTGGAAGAGGAAGCCGAGATGGTGCTCCCGATGCTCGCGCGGGCGGGCAAGGGGGTGCTTTCGGCGGCGGGCAACATCATCCTTGTGATCCTGGTCCCCATTTTGAGCTTTTTCCTGCTCAACGACGCGAGGCAGATCCGGGAGACGATCGCTGCACAATTCCTTAACCCGGAACGGAGACGGCTGGTGGAGGATATTCTTGACAACCTCCATCACATGCTGACCCAGTTCATGAAGGCGATGGTGCTGCTCGGGCTGGCGACATTCGTGACTTACACCTCAGTGTTGTCGCTCCTCGGACTGCGGTATTCCGTGCTGCTTTCTGTGGTCGCCGGCGCGGTGGAGTTCATTCCCGTAGCCGGGCCCCTGAGTGCGTCGCTGATCATCATCACGGTCGCTGCGGTAACCGGAACGGCGAACGTGGTCTCGGTGATCGTGTTCCTCGCCGTGTACCGGCTGTTTCTCGACTACGTGCTGCAACCATGGATCATGGGCGAAGGACTCGAGTTGCCTCCGCTGGCGATCATCTTCGCGATCCTTGCGGGGGAGCGCCTGGGAGGGATCGCCGGGATGATTCTGGCTGTGCCGATGCTGGCGGCGCTCCGGATCGTGTACACCCACTACCGGCGGCACAGGGTGGTGGCTTGAGGCGAGCGGCCGCGCTCGCGTGGGCGGTCCCGGCGGCCCTCGCCCACATGGTCTCGATTTCGACCGGAGAAATCCGGCTGGAGGGCAACCGGGCGAGCTACGAGGTGCGGATGCCACTGTTTGAGATCGCGCACATGAAGGAGCCGGAGAAGGCGCTGCTCGGCGCAATCCGGTTCATGGCCGGTAATATCGAAGGGCGGCGTGTGGACGGATCGTGTCAGCGCGTGGAGGCGGAGAACGCGCTGATTTGCAAGTCTGTGTACGAGTTTCCGGTGGCGGTGGAAACGGTAGAGGCGGTATCGGAATTCCACCAGATCACAGTTCCGCAGCACGTTCATCTTCTTCGCGCCGTAAGAGGGGAGTTCAACGACCAGGCGGTGTTGGATCTTTCCTTCCCCAAGGCGCAACTCCGGTTCCGCCCCCCGACTGGGTTCGAGAAAGCAGTGCAACAGACCGTATCCGGCGCGGTGCGGGCCTTCAGCGGCGCGGCACAGATACTGTTTCTCGTGGCGCTGGTGATGGCGGCGCGGTCGCGGCGGGAGCTATTGATCTTAGCAGCGACGTTCCTTTCTGGTGAGGTGCTGGCATGCGTGGTGTTCCCGCTGGTGTCGTGGCAGCCGGCTCCACGGTTCGTTGAAGCGGCGGCGGCGTTGACGATCGCCTACCTGGCGGTCGAGATCTTGATGCTGCCTCAGGCAGGCCAGAGATGGCTGGTGGTCGCAGTCCTGGGGGTGTTCCACGGACTCTATTTCGCGCTGTTCATTCAGTCCAGTGGATTCGAGACTGGGTGGGTTGTGCTGGGAGTGGTGCTGTGCGAGGCGCTGTTGATCGCTGCGTTGGCGTGGGGGATGTCGAGGGTTGGGGCGGCGATGGCGCGATGGAGACCGGTCCGCTGGGGGTCGGCTGTCTTGCTCGCGGTGGGGTTGGTTTGGTTCTTCTACCGGCTTCAGGGGTGAGCCGCGCCCAGGGCATTGAGCTTGGCTCTCATGGCTTCGAGTTCGGCTCTCAAGGAATCGCGCTCCGCCGCGCCCGTCAACAGGAGGCGGCCCCGGCCGTCGCACCAGCGCATGTAGCAGCCACTGCTCCTTCTCATGGTATGGGTTGTCCACTGGATCATCCGTGTTGGTGACAAGGGTTGCCACCTGGCGCAGTTCTTCCGGGCTCAATTCGTGGGGGTCAACCGGTGCTCTGTTGGCCAGGAAGCATACGCATTCCAAGTGAATCGGTGATAGAATTCCACAGTGAAACTCCTCCCTCACGCGCTGATCCCATGGCTCGCGCTCACGGCCGTCCTTTACGGCCAAGCATTCACCGGCTCGGTCTCCGGCATCGTCACCGACACGAGCGCTGCCGTTCTTCCCGCCGCTCAAATCTCGATCACCGACCTTGACCGCAATACGACCCTTCGCACGTCCACCAACGACACGGGATTCTTCGTGATCCCATCGGTCCCGCCGGGCCGCTACCGACTCACGGCGGAAAAGACAGGTTTCCGGGTCTACGTGTTGGAACCGCTCAGCATCGCCACCCAGCAGAAGGCGTCGGTTAACGTCCGGCTCGACCTGGGCCCAGTGGCCGAACGTGTCCAGGTGACCGCCGATGCGCAACTGGTCGAGTCGACCACGTCGACCCTCGGGGCTGTCGTCGAGAACAAGCGGATCGTCGACCTGCCGCTCAACGGGCGCAACATCCTCGATCTCGCCGTGCTCATCCCCGGCGTGTTCCGTCCACGGCCGACTATCGCCGCGGGCGACAACTTCATGGGCAACCGCTTTATCGTGAACGGTGGACAGGAGGAGACCAATGAGATCACGCTCGACGGAGTCTCCGCGACACTGCCGCACAACCAGTCGAACATCATCGCCGTCAGCGCGATTCCGTCCGTCGAGGGGGTCCAGGAGTTTCGCATCCAGACCAACGCGTTCTCGGCCGAATACGGACGGAGCGGTGGAGGCGTGGTCAGCCTGGTGACGAAGTCCGGCACGAACGAGCTCCACGGGAGCCTGTTCGAGTTCCTGCGCAACAGCGTGCTGGACGCCAACAGTTGGCAGGCCAACCGCGCAGGCCTGAGACTGGCGAGCTTTAAGCGGAATCAGTTCGGGTTCAGCATCGGCGGTCCACTGGTGATCCCCAAGCTGTATAACGGCCGGAACCGGACGTTCTTCTTCCACCTGTTCGAAGGCACCCGGATCCGGGCGGGCGGAACGGCGCAGTACACCGTGGCCACGGAACTGGAGCGGCGCGGCGATTTCTCGGAGACCTACATCGCGAACGGGCAACGGAAGGCCGTGTTCGATCCCTTCACCACCCGCGCGGACCCGGCGCGTCCCGGACGGTTTCTGCGGGACGCCGTGCCAGGGAACATCCTTCCGGCATCGCGTCACGATCCGGTGGCGTTGAATGCGCAGAAGTTCGTGCCGCTTCCGAATCACGCTGGACTCCCGTTCACGCGCGCCAACAACCTGGTGGTGCAGGTCGCGCAGCCCGTGCCGGTGGACCGCGTCGAAGTGAAGATCGACCATCACTTCAACGACCGCCAACGCATGTTTGGCCGCTATAGCTTCATCGATACGCTGGTGAACTCGCCCAACTACTGGAACACCATCGCCATGCCCAACGACGGCAACCGCTATGAGCGGCTGCAGAACGCCGGGCTCGACTACACGCACACGCTGAGCCCGAGCGCGGTATTCAACGTGCGCTACGGATTCGGGCGCGCGGCCGGGACACGGCGGCCGTATGGCTGGGGCACGCAGCCCACGAGTCTCGGATTCCCTTCCTACATGGACCGTTCTGTCGACGAGCCGATCTTCCCGACCTTTTCGCCGCAGGATGTCTCCCAGATTGGCGCCAACGCCGGATCTTTCTGGCTGATGCGCAACGGCACACACACCGTGGTCATCAACCTCGCGAAGACACAAGGCCGTCACAGCCTGAAGTTCGGCTTCGACGGGCGCGTGAACTACAACAACTTCCTCCAGCTCGGGCAGCCGAGCGGAAACTTCGGCTTCACCCGCGCGGCGACGCAGGGACCCGATCCGCGCACGGCCACCGCGGCTGGAGGCGTGGGCTACGCCGGATTCCTGCTGGGGACCGGAACCAGCGGCAACTTGAGCTTCGGAATCCGGCCCGCAAACGCAAATCACTACATGGCGGGTTATGTGAACGACGACTTCCGCGTTTCCCACAAGCTGACCATCAATGCTGGATTCCGTTGGGACTTCGAAAGCGCCGTCACCGAACGCTATGACCGGATGGCGGTGATCGATCCCTACGTGCGGAATCCGCTCAGCGACCAGGTTAAGCAGGAGCTGCTCGGCGGCTACGTGTTCGCCGGCGAGAACCTGGGACGCCGCGAAGCGCGCACCACGAGTCTGCGCCAAATGAATCCGCGATTGGGATTCGCCTACCAGGCCAACGCGAAGACGGTGGTGCGCAGCGCCTATGGGATCTTCTTCGGCGTTCCGGCCTACGCCGCCAATCCGCGCTTCGTCGCGGGCGGGTTCTCCGCCAGCACGCCTTGGCTGTCCTCGCTCGATGGGATCACCCCGAATCATCAACTGCGCGACCCGTTCCCGAACGGATTCAACGTTCCGCGTAGGACCAGCGACGGACTGCTCAGCCAGATCGGCGAGGCACTCAGCGGACCCTGGCCCGACGCACTGCGGCCCATCTACAACCAGCAGTGGAACTTCACCATCCAGCGCAGCCTGCCCGGCGACATGATGGCCGAGGTTGCTTACGCCGGCAACAAGGGCACCAACCTCGCTCTGAGCAATGCCATGAGCCAGCTCCGGCCAGAGACGCTCTTGCTGGGTGATCAACTGCTGCAGCAGGTCCCGAATCCCTTCTTCGGATTTATCAATGTCGGCGTGTTGGCGCAGCCTGCTATTCAGCGCGGATTCCTGCTGCGTCCGTATCCACATTTCGGCAGCGTGTCGATGAACGTAGCCGGATGGGGATCCTCGAACTACCACGCGCTGCAGGCGCGGCTTCAGAAGCGGTACTCGCGCGGATTGAACATGACGCTGTCCTACACCTGGTCGAAAACCATCGACGACGCGGTGGACGGCAACTGGGCGGGCGGCGCCAACAACCAGCGCGACGCCTTCTGCCGCCACTGCGACCGTGCGTTGTCCTCCTACGATCAGCCGCACCGTTTCGTCGCCAGCGTCAATTACGAGCTGCCCGTGGGACGCGGGAAAGCTCTCGGATCCGGGTGGAGCAAGTGGCAGGATGCCGCGTTCGGACAATGGCAGGTGAACGGAATCCTGACTCTGTCGTCGGGTTTGCCGCTGGTGTTCGGGGTGCCACAGAATACGAGCTTCTCGTATGGCGGCGGACAGCGGCCCGACGTCACCGGAGTGAACGCCGAACTCGGCGCGGCCAAGACAATCGACCGCTGGTTCGACACCCAGCAGTTCGCTCAGGCACGCGACTTCACCTTCGGCACGCTGGGCCGGACCCATCCGAATCTGCGCAGCGATGGATTCGAGCACCTGGATTTCTCCGTGTTCAAGATGTTCCGGATCCGCGAGCGGGCCCGCGTCGAGCTGCGCGGCGAGGCGTTCAACGTGATGAACCATCCGCTGATGGGACAGCCCGGGACAACGGTGAACACGCCCTTGTTCGGCGTCATCACGGCGCAGGAGAATCCGCCGCGGCAGATTCAGGCCGGCGTGAAGGTCGTGTTCTAATATCGCTCATGGATCGCCGATCGTTCCTTTGCACCGCGGCTTCGGCCTGTTTCGCCGCCGATGAGCCGGGATTGAAAATCACCTCGGTCCGCCTGGTGAAGACGAGACCGAGGAATCCGCTGCCCACCTACACTCCGGATCCCGGATCCTACTGGGTGAATCGTGAGGCGGCGCGTCCGATCACGATCTATCCCGAGTACACGGGACGGCGCGGGCCAGGGTCGAAGTGGATGCCCGACCCCGCGGGCCCGATGGGCGGATTCACGGTCGAGATCGCCACCAACAAGGGCGTCAAGGGCTATGGCAATGGCGGCAACGGCGGCGGACCGGTGATCGAAGGACATCTCGCCAAGCTGCTGATGGGGGAGAACCCGCTCAACATCGAGCGGCTGTGGGACGTGATATGGCGGGCCACTCTGTTCTATGGCCGCGCCGGGACCGCACTGCACGCGATGAGCGGGATCGATCTCGCGCTTTGGGATTTGGCGGGTAAGGTTCGCGGCGTCCCGGTGTATGAGCTACTCGGCGGAAGGACTTGGGAGCGCGTCCCCGCCTACGCCACCGGCAACGACGTCGAGCAGAGCGTCAAGTTCGGGTACAAGAAGATCAAACTCGCTCTGCCGCATGGCCCCGGGGCGGGCAAGGAAGGACTCAAGAAAAACGTCGAGCTGGTCAGGCGGAGCCGGGAGATCCTGGGTCCCGACGGATACCTGATGATCGACTGCTGGATGGCGCTGACTGAAGCCTACACTGTTGAGCTTGCGGAAGCGGTGGCGCCTTACAACGTGTATTGGCTCGAAGAGGTCCTGCAGCCCGACGACTACGAGGGCATGGGCCGGCTCAACGCGCGGATCGGCTCGACGTTCCTCGCAACCGGAGAGCACGAGTACACGCGCTGGGGATTTCAGCGGCTGCTGCGCTACAAGGCAGCGGACATCTGGCAACCGGAGATCCTATGGTGTGGCGGAATGACCGAGATGCGGCACATCGGATCGCTGGCACTCGCCAACGGGATTCCGCTGTACCCGCACGCGGGCGGTTTTCCGGAGACGATCCACTACCTGGCTTCCTATCCAGCGCTGACGTGGGCCGAGACGACACTGCCGCCGCCCGGCGGTCCGGACCGTGTGTACAAGATGTTCGAAGAACAGCGGGGCGTCACGCGTGGACCCGAAGGAGTCTACTTCCAGCCGCCGAACAGGCCCGGGTTTGGATTGGACATCGAAGCCGCGTGAAGTGCGTTAGCGGCTATTGGGTCTGTTCCCGCCCGGGCTCCGATCCGAAGGCCGCCAGGTGCGTCCAGTCGATCCCGGTGCGGCCGCCGGTGATCGTTGTCTGGCCGTGCGTGAGCCAGGCGTGCGCCTGAAACTTGTCCTTGAGGGCCACCCCGAGATGCAGGGTGGTCCGGATCCCGCGCCGCCGCAGCATCCACTTGGCGGCGACGGCGGACTCCAGGCACATCGCCCGCCAGGGAACAAGATTCGCCACGATGTCGACCGCCCGTCCGACGCGGCGCAGAACCTCAGGATCCGGCTCTCGATCCTGGGCGCCGGAGTCGAGATAGGCCGAGTACGTTTTGAACTTCAGCGCAACCACGGCGATGCGCGATACCGCCAGCGCCACCATCGCTTCGGCGGCGAGCGCGAAATCGGTCAGGCTGCGGCGGCGAAGCCAGATCCAACGGCGCTTCCAACGGTTCATTGCTTCTATTATCTCGCCTCGTAGACGGCGCTGTTCGGCATGAAGGCGAACCAGCCAAACCAGAAGGCGAGGTGTCCCGGAAGCCGCACGAGCTTTTCGCCGCCTGGTCCAATCAGGTGGGGCTCGGTGATCTGCCACTCGCGTCCGGCCTCGTCCTTCAGAACGGCGCCGTCCATACGGAAAGTGTGTGATCCGCGCTCGTAGGCGCGCACCTCGGCGATCAGGCCCCGCTGCGCCACATGATTGCGGAACTCGGGAGTGAACTGGCCCTTGCCCGCTTTCGTTCCCATGGGTTCGTCGGGGGTGCGCTCCTGGAGGATCGTCAAGCGCGCCTCGACCGGAACCGCAAGCATCATTTCGACCGTCAATTGCTTCACCCGCTCAGGCTTCTTTTTGATCAGCGCGCGCAGATCATCGAGAGCAAGGCCGTTCGCGTACTTCTTTCCGGTGTCGGCAGCCCAGTCCGGCGGGAGTTCAACCTGCCCCACGGCGTCCTTGTGGATCACCAGCACGGTCCGCGCACCCAGCTCGTCGTTTGCCACGCCGCCGGCCTTGTTCAACTCGTCGAGCGGATACGCCTTGGGTGCGCCGTCCACGCGCAACGCATACACCCGCGCCTTCTTCGGCAGCCGTGCGCTCTGCTTCCACACCGGGAACATCGTTCCAGCCGACCCGAAATAGCGGCCGTAGGTTGCGCCCACCTCGTACTGCCGCTTGTGTCCGGTGTTGATGTCGAGTACCTTCGTGTCCGGGTGGCGTGCCCTCCACTCCTGCCAGGATGTCAGCACCAGGGGCAGCACCGGCAGCTTGATCTTCGACGCAACCAGTTTGCCGAATACCGGCTCGCCCGTGAATTGGTTCCAAAGCGAAAGGGAATTCGCGTCGAACATCAGCTTGTTCGAACGCGCCAGCAGCCCCGAGGATCCGAAGCCGAGCCGCGATCCGTCAGATAGGGTCGTGCCATAGAGGATCCCTGCGCCGCAGAGCGTGCAGTAGGCGAGCGCCACGGACTGCCCGCCGACAATGTCGTTGGCCATTTCGTGCCAGTCGAGGATGCGCAGTGGATACGCCCGATGGTCGCCATTGACGCTGACGCCGAATACGGGCTCGGTGGGAATCAAGTAGGACGCCTCGCCCGCCGGGATCATCTTGGGATCGATCAACGCGGGAATCCCGTTCACCTGCACGCCGCCCCACTGGACTTCGGCCACGCGCATGGCGGCCGGGATCCCTTCAAACAGCAACTCGCGGTAGCGCGGGTCCACCATGCGCGCCAGCAGCTCGCCTTTCCAGGCCGCGTATCCTGGCAGCTCCTGCATGGATTCCTGCGCGCCGACCCACAGCGACGCGGCTTCAATCGCGCGGTCTACCGGGATCTTGGTCCGGGTGACGGCTTCGAGCGTCTGAGTGACGCCGAGGAACGAGTCCCGATCCTTGATGAAGGGAAGCAGATCGGCGAGCGGCGCGGCCCAGCGAGTGTCCTTGGTCTGGCGGATCTTGCGCAGCGCAGGATCGAGCGAGGGCAGGTCGAATCCTTGCGGTCCGGGCAACAAGGCATTAAGCGATTGCCCACCAGCAAGCGCGGTCCAAAGCAGCGCGGCGCTAAGGAGTCTTCTGGTCATGGCGCGGCTGCGACAGGTGCCGGTAGAATCCCAGATCCTCGCGGGTCAGGTTCTTGGTGATGAACAGAATCTGGCCCGTATGCTGCGCAAAGTGCTGCACGCTGTGAAACACGGCTTCGAGAACCGGGACGTCATACCCCTGAATCCGCGCGCGGCGCGCGAGCATTTCCGCGTTGCCGCTGCGCAGAACGTCCTGCGCGATGGCGATGGTTTCGTTGAGGCGCGCGATCAGCGTCCCGCGGTCCATTTCGCCTCGGGCGGCGAACTCCGAGTCGCGGTCACGCACATTGGGCAACTGTCCAGCGCCGTGTCCAATCCATTGGCGGACGTTGCCGCATAGATGCAGCACCAGGTTCCCCACCGCGTTCTCGTGATCGCCCGCGCGGAACCAGATCTGTTCATGGCTGAGCTTCTCCAGGCACGTCACGATCCGGCCCGACAACTGCTCCAGTGTCCGTGCGGCGGTGTCGAGATAGACCCGGTCGAGTTCCATCACGTTTTCACCGGACGGTGCTTTTCCATCGCTTCGCGCGCGCGCAGGGCCACCAGGTGTCCACGGTAGATCTGCTTCCAGTCGATGGGCGCGGGCTTGCCCTCATAGATGTGGGCCAAGAACTCGGTGAACACGCTCATCGCGGGCGGCAGGTCCTTGATGACGGTGCGCTCCCTTGTATCGCTGACAACGGTGACGCCTGTAGCTTCCATGTACTCGGCGACGCCCTTGGTCCCGGCCAGGCGCAGCCGGTCATCACCGTGGGTGCGGGCAGTCTTGGGACGAAGATAGTCCATTCTCAATAATGCGACCCCGCCGTTGTCGAGCCGGAACGTGGTCGCCGTAATGTTCTCGGTGTCGCCTGTCTCCGGCCACCCAATATGGTTCTGATAGCCGAACGCTTCGGTGAAATCGCGCCCTGAGATGGCCAGCATCAGGTCGATCATGTGGATGCCGATCCAGGCCATGGTCCCGCCGTAGGTCTGGCGCTTGTAGAACCAGGGCGCGCGCGAGGATACCTTGTACGACTTCTGCGCGTCCATCTGCAGGATCTCGCCGATCTCGCCCGACTCGACAATCTGCTTAAGCGCGAGATACGGCGGCGAGAAGCGCATCGGCAGGATGGAGGTGAACTTCGCCTTGCTCTTTTGCACGGCATCACGCACCCGATTGAGATCCGGTTCCTCGGTTGCGACCGGCTTCTCCGCGATCAAGTGAATGCCCCGGCCCAGACACTCGATAATCGCTTCGGCATGCAGCGAGTTGGCATTACACACACCCACGATGTCGAGCTTCTCGCGGTCCACCATCTGCCGCCAGTCGGCGTACTGAGCCGCCCTGGCAGCAACCGCCGAGCGGGCATATCGCGCGACTGTGCCGGGGTCCGGGTCACTGATCGCCACTAGCTCGACGCCGGGCATCCTGGGAATCGGACCCGAAACTTCGCCCGGATGGCCATCGAGTCCAGCCAGTCCCACGCGGATCGTGCGGCGCTCCTGCGCCTGCACCCCGAGCGGGATGGAAGCAAGCAGTGCGCGCCGCGTGCGGTTCAATGTCTACAACACCTCGCCCGACCAATTCTCGAGAACCGATTTTACCTTTTGGCAGAACTGGTCCGCCATGGCGCCATCGATCAGGCGATGGTCGAACGTCAACGCCAGGTAGGCGATCGAACGGATTGCGATCGCGTCGCCCTCCACCACCACCGGAGTCTTTTCGACCGCACCCACACCGAGGATCGCAACTTGCGGCTGGTTGATCACCGGCGTCGCAAAGATCGAGCCGAAGCTGCCGAAGTTGGTGATCGAGAACGTGCCACCTGAGACTTCATCGGGCTTCAACTGCTTGCCGCGGGCGCGACCGGCCAAGTCCGCGATGGACCGCTGGAGCCCGACCACGTTCATCTCGTCGGCGCGGCGGATCACCGGGACGATGAGTCCATTACCGCCATCCAGCGCGACAGCGATTCCGAGATTCACCTCGTTGTGGTAGATGACGTTGTCGCCGTCGATTGAAGCGTTGACCACCGGGTAGGCCCGCAGTGCCTCGGCGGCGGCCCGCGCAACAAACGGCAGGAACGTGAGTCCGAATCCGTACCGGGCCTGGAATTCGGCTTTCGATTTCTCGCGGAGCTTGGCCACCTTGGTCATGTCGGCCTTGTGGACGGTCGTGACATGGGCGGAGGTGCGCTTGGAGAAGATCATGTGCTCGGCGATCTTTTTCCGCATGGTCGACATGGGCTCGACGCGGGCCCTGGCGGGCTCGACACGTGGAAGTGGAGGCGGAGCGGAGACCGCGGCGGGCGGAGGCGGAGCAGCGGCGGGAGCTGGTACGGTCCGCGTGGCAAGATGCGCCTCAACATCCTGCTTGGTGATGCGGCCGCCAGCGCCGGTCCCGGTGATCTTCGCCAGGTCGATCCCATGCTCGCGCGCCATCCGGCGGACGAGCGGCGACAGAGGTCCGGGGTCCTCCTGAGCCGGCGGAGCCGGTGGGCCCGGCGGCGGAGGCTGAACCGGTGTGGCGATCGGCGCGGGCTGCGGAGGCGGGGGTGGCGGTGGAGGCGGAGGCGGAGCAGCAGCCTTTGCCGGAGCGGGCGCTGGCGCGGCGGCACCGGCAGAATCGCCAATGCGGCCAACGATCGTGTTGATCCCAACCGTGGTACCTTCGGCCACGAGGATCTCAGCGAGGACGCCCGCGGAAGGCGCGGGAATCTCGGAATCCACCTTGTCGGTCGAGATCTCAAACAGCGGCTCGTCGCGCTCCACGCGGTCACCCACTTTCTTCAGCCACTTGGTCAGTGTGCCTTCGACAATGCTTTCGCCCATTTGGGGCATTACGACGTCAGTCATCTGGTCTCCAGGCTCGAGCGGTCACACTCGAGGATTTCATAATCGAACACGCGCGCGAAGGCGTCCTTCAGCGCTTGAATCACTTGTTCCCGTCCGGCGGCCGAGCCGAGGTCACGCAGCGATGTCACCGGACGGGAGAGTCCGCAGGGAACAATGTAGCGGAAATAGCTCAGATCGGTGTCGACATTCAGGGCGAAGCCGTGGCTGGTTACCCAGCGGCTCAGGTGGACACCGATCGCCGCCACTTTGGATCCGCGCACCCACACGCCGGTCATTCCGGCAATCCGCTCACCGGCGAATCCGAACCGCGCGATCGCATCGATCAACGCCTGCTCGAGACCGCGAACGTAGGCGCCCACGTCGCGCTTCCATTCTTTGAGATCGAGGATTGGATATCCGACCACCTGGCCGGGACCATGATAGGTTACGTCCCCGCCGCGGTCGGCCGGCTCGACAGCCACACCCATCCGTTCCAGCACTTCGGGCGCGGCCAGCACGTTGGATTCACACGCGTTGCGGCCAAGGGTGATCACGTGCGGATGCTCGACGATCAGAAGCTGATCCGGGATGAGTCCCTGCTTCCGCTGGTCCACCAGCGAACGCTGCACGGCAAACGCGTCGCGCCAGGGCATCCAGCCCAGGTCCCGGAGCTCACACTTACGCATTAATCGCTTGTCCGTAAACGGCGTTGAACGCCTCGCCCACCGCCTCGTACAACGTGGGATGAGCATGGATCGTCGAGATCAGCGTGTCCACGGTGGCCTCGGCTTCCATCGCCGCCACGCATTCGGCGATCAGCTCGTACGCATGCGGACCAATGATGTGCGCGCCGAGAATCTCGCCGTACTTCTCGTCGCACACGATCTTGACGAATCCCTCGTGGTGGCCGAGGATCGACGCCTTCGAATTGCCGGTGAACGGGAACTTGCCCACCTTCACCTTGTATCCGGCGGCGCGCGCCTGCGCTTCCGTCATTCCCACGCTGCCGATACCGGGCTCGGTGTAGGTCGCGCCGGGGATCCGGTTCTTGTGCAGGGGACGCCCTGGCTTTCCGGCGATGTGCGCCACCGCGGCCATGCCTTCCATGGTCGCAACGTGCGCCAGTTGCGGAGTTCCGGCGACAACGTCGCCGATGGCGTAGACGCCCGGCTCGGCGGTCTCCTGCCAGGCGTCCACCTTGATGAACCCGCGGTCCGTCTCAACGCGTGTGTTTTCGAGTCCGATCTTGTCGGTGTTCGGCTTGCGGCCCACGGCGACCAGCAGCTTTTCGGCTTCGATCGTCTCTTGCTTGCCGTTGGCCAGCGTCACCGACAGACGGACGCCACCGGCAGTCTGCTCAATCTTTTCCGCCTTGGCGCCCGTCTCGCAACGGATGCCCTGCTTCTTGAAGCAGCGCTCGAGTTCCTTCGAGACTTCCTCGTCTTCCACCGGCACCAGCCGCGGCAGCATTTCGAGGATCGTGCACTGCGACCCGAACCGCTGGTAGATCGATGCGAACTCAACACCCACCGCGCCCGCACCGATAATGGCGAGCGTCTTCGGGACCTGCTGCATATCCAGGATCTCGACATTGGTCAGGATCACCGGACCTGGCTGAAGCCCCGGCAGCATCCGGGCCTCGGAGCCCGTGGCGACGATGATGTTGCGCGCCTCGATGATCCGGCCGTTCACGTCCACCCGGCCGCCGCCCTTGAGCACGCCAAAGCCCGGGATGACGTCGACCTTGTGCTTCTTCATTAGGTACTCGATCCCTTTGGCGTGCTTGCCAACGATCTTGTTCTTGCGGTCGAGCGCCAAGGGCAGGTCGAGGCGGGCGTTATCGCAGTGGATCCCCTGGTCCTGGGGCTTTTTGAAGTACTCCCAGACTTCCGCGGTCTGGAGCATCGCCTTGGTAGGGATGCATCCGACATGCAAACAGGTTCCGCCCAGCTTCGGGTCTTTCTCGATCAGTGCAGCCTTCAGTCCATACTGCCCGGCCCGGATTGCGGCGGAATAGCCGCCTGGTCCGCTGCCGATCACGACAACGTCGTATGCCATTCCACACCAGTGTAGCAGTCCGGGTTGGGGTGGACCGCGGAATGGAGCTGATCAGTAATTCAGCAGCCAGCGAGCCTTTTCGAGCAGCTTCGCCGAGTTCGGCAGGAACGCCTCTTCGAGCGTCAGACTATAGGGCACCGGCGTGTCCGGCGCAGCGAGCCGCACCACCGGACCATCCAGGTACTCGAACGCCTTCTCCGAAATCCGGGCACTGATCTCACCGCCGACTCCGCCGGTCAGCGTCGCCTCGTGCAGGACGATCGCCTTTGACGTCTTCCGCACGCTCGCAAGCACCGTCTCCTCATCGATCGGCAGCAGCGTCCGCAGGTCGACGATCTCCATGGACACGCCTTCCTTGGACAGCTCGTCAGCCGCATCGTTGGCGGCGTGGACCATCGCGCCGTAGGTGATCACCGAAAGGTCCGATCCCTCCCGGAACACCTTCGCTTTTCCCAGCGGGACCGTGTAATCGCCGGCGGGCACCTCGTCCTTGATGCGGCGGTACAGCCCTTTGTGCTCGAAGAAGATCACCGGGTCGTTGTCGCGGATCGCCGACTTGATGAGCCCTTTCGCATCGTAGGCGGTCGAAGGGGCCGCGACTTTCAACCCCGGCGTGTGTACGAACCACGCTTCGGGATTCTGCGAATGGAACGGCCCGCCGTGAATCCCGCCCCCGCTCGGAGCGCGCACCACGATCGGCGCGGGTGCACCCCAACGGTAACGGCACTTGGCCGCGAAATTCACGATTTGGTCGAATCCGCAGGTGATGAAATCGGCGAACTGCATCTCGGCCACGGGACGCATGCCCATGTAGCTCGCCCCGATCGCGGCGCCGACGATCGCGCTCTCAGAGATTGGAGTGTCGACGACGCGCTCGGGTCCGAACCGGTCGAGCAACCCCGCCGTCACTTTGAAGGCGCCGCCGTAGACGCCGATGTCTTCGCCGAGCAGGAACACGCTCGGATCCCTCTCCATCTCTTCCCAGAGTCCCTGGCGGATGGCTTCGAGATAGGTCAACTGCATTTACTGCCGGTCCTCGTACACGCCCTCAAGCACGGTGGCGGGATCTGGAAACGGGCTCGCCTCGGCCCACGCGATCGCCTCATCCACATCCTGACGCACGGCCTGGTACAGCGCATCGATCTCCGGGCGCGACGCGTAACCGTAGTCGAGCATGCGTTGTTCGATGCGCCGGATCGGATCCTTGGCCGCCCACTCCTCGAACAATTCACGGGGCACATAATCGGCTGCGTCGTGCGCGGAATGCCCGGTCATGCGGAAGGTCTTGCACTCGATCAGGTACGGACCCAGGCCCTCCCGGCAATGCGCAGCCGCGCGGACCGTGGCCTCGTACACTTCGAGGCAATTGTTGCCATCCACGATCTCGGACGGGATCCCGTACCCAGGCGCGCGATCCGCAACGTTGGCGCATACCATCTGCTTGTCCAGCGGCGTCGAATAGGCGTACTGGTTGTTGTTGCAGATGAACACCACCGGAGCGCGCTGCACGGCGGCAAGGTTGATGCCCTCGTGCCAGTCGCCCCGGCTGGTGGCGCCGTCGCCGAAATAGTTGAACACGATGTTGCGCGACCGTTGGAACTTGAGCGCCATCGCGGCGCCCGTGGCCACCGGAACCGACGCCGCCATCGCACTGATGATCGCGACGATGCGGCGGTTCAGATCGCCCATGTGCATGTTGCCGTCGCGCCCGCGTGTCAGACCGTCAACGCGGCCCATGTACTGCGCGAAGATCTGGCGCGGGTGGATCCCGCGGATGAAATACAGCCCCATGTCGCGGTGGCAAGGGAAGAGCATGTCGTCCGGCTCGGCCACCAGGCCGGAGCCAACGCAAATCGCCTCCTGTCCGCGCCCCACATAAACGCCGCCCACGATCTTTCCTTGCCGGTACAACCGGCGCTCAATCCGTTCCTCAACTTCCCTCTGAAGGAACATGAAATGAAGCATCTTGCGGCAAAGGCCAGCTTCTTCGATCTCTCTTGGCGAGAACAGGACAGGGTTCGGTGCGGTTGCGGTCATTCAGGCCTCCGGGATGTTCGCCTGTTTGGGTCCAAACGCTCTAGTATACGGCATGGGGGACACTTGAAGGCAATGCCGGGCGCCGGTTATCATGTCTGTTCTGGAGGCTTACGATGCACACGCGCGCGCGCGCCGTGACCACCGGCGCGCTACTCTTATTCGGATTCGGTTTAGAGGCTGCCCAAACCGCCGCGCCCTTGTTCCCTGACCCGGCTCTCGAGGCCGCGGTCCGGTGGTACGTTTTCGCCAAACGCGACAACAAAGAGCCGATCACCGAGGACGACGTGAAGAACCTGTCCACGGTTCAGGCCAACGGCAAAGGGATCAAGAGCCTGGCCGGGCTCGAAAAATGCAAGAGTCTGATGCTGCTGGAGGTTGGCAGCAACCAGATTTCGGACTTGGCTCCGCTCAAGGACCTCTCCCTAATCCAGAGCCTGACCCTGGCGAACAACCAGATCACCGATATCGCGCCGCTGGCCGGACTGGTCCGGCTGCAGTACCTGAATCTGACCGGCAACCAGGTGGCCGACATCGGACCACTGGCCAAACTCGACGCGATGAACTCGCTCTACCTGTCGAACAACAAGATCTCCGACATCGGTCCGGTGAGCGGGCTGAAGAAGCTGTGGTCGTTGTACGTGGACGGCAATCAGGTGGCCGATCTGAAGCCGGTCTCTTCCCTGCCCGGACTCTCCTCGCTCGACGCTCGCGGCAACAAGATTCGCGATCTCACGCCACTCGCCGGTCTCACCCGCTTGTGGCACGCCTACCTGGACCGGAATGCGATCCGCGATCTGGCTCCGTTCATCGAACTCGGGAAAAAGGAGGGCAACACGCCCCGGTTCATCACGCTGGCCGGAAATCCGCTGTCGGCGGCGGCCAAGACCACCCAGATTGCGGAACTCAAGAAGATGTGGTTCAATGTCTCGCTAGAGCCGACCAAATGAACCAGAACCAGAGCCTGAGCCGCCGGGCCGTGCTTGCAGCCGGAGCGATCCCGCTGGCCGCCCAGCCGGCGCTCACGGGACTGATCGGCGTGACTACCGGGTCCTTCATGCCGCACCTGAAGAGCGGTGATCTGGTGCTGCTGGACCTGCCCCGGATCATGCGCGATGAGTTGGGGCTGAAGGTCCTTGACTTGATGACGGCGACTCTTGCATCGCTCGACCGCCCCTACTGCGAACGGTTGCGGAATGAAGCTATTAAAGCCGGGATCCTCATCACGAACTTGAAGATGAACCAGCCCGGCCTCGACCTTTCGAGCGCCGATCCGACGGTACGCGCACAAGCCATCAAGGTCTACAAGGAGACGATCGATCTGGCGGCGGTGCTCGGTTGCCGCTGGGTCCGGCCGCTTCCGGGTCCCAAGCGCCCGGACTTGAAACTGGTGGCCACCAGCTACCACGAGTTGATGGACTACGCCGCGCCGAAAAAGATCGCGTTGCTGGTGGAGAACTATGGCTGGATGATGGATGATCCGGATGCGCTACCGTCGGTGATCCGCGCGGTGGGACGCGGGCTCAAGGCGCAGCCGGACACCGGCAACTTCTCCGATGCAGCGCGCTATGCCGGGCTGGAGAAGGCCTTCCCGCATGCGGTATCCTGCGACTTCAAGGCGTTCCAGTTCGGGCCCGGCAACTCCCATCCCAAGTACGATTTGAAACGGTGCTTCGATGTCGCGTGGAAGGCCGGATTCCGCGGGCCCTGGTGCTTTGAGCACTTCAACGAGAAGTACAAGCCGCTGCTCGCGGGGATGGCGGCGCTGCGGGACATGATCCGGATGTGGACCGCGGAGGCCAGGAAAGCTCGGTAGTGGATGAGTTTCGCGAGCGCGGGAAGCATCGGCGGTCAGTACTCGGCCGACATTACGGCGCCGAGCGTCACCACTCCGTCCCACAGATTCTGCAGGCGGATGTTCTCGTCGTGGGAATGTTGCTTATTGTCGTGATTGGCAATGGGAACGATGATGACGGGAATCCCGAGGACATCCTCGAACGGCGCGATGGGCAGCGTGCCGCCGCCCGTGGGTTGACGGATCACCGGTCCTCGCGCCTTCTCGATCGCCCGGACCACGGTCGCCGCCAGCGGCAGGTCCATCGGCACACGCACGGCCCGGACCCCATTGCGCGTGCGGCTGACCCGGGCGACGCGTGGATGCGCACGCCGTTCGGCCGCGGTGGGTTCACGCTCCACGACGAAGTATCCGCGCTTGCGGATATGCTCGATGCACTGGCCGACCGTCTCTTGCGGATCCATCCCTTTGACCAAACGGATTCCGATGTTGGCGACAGCCCGGGAGGGAATCACGTTGCGTGCCTCGTTGCCGGTGGACGAACTCGTGATGCCCTGGATATTGAGCGCCGGAATCGCGATCAGTTCGTTGAGCCGCTTGCCCGGAACCTCGACTCCGCCCAATAGCAGCTCCTGCTTCAATTCCTCTTCCACTTCCGGAATCTCATGGACCGCGCGGAGCTCCGCCTCATTCAGCGGAACGGCGCTGTCATAGAATCCAGCGACCCGCACCCGGCCGTCCTCGTCCTTCATCGACGCGAGCAAGTGCGCCAACATGAGCGCCGGATTGGGCGACCAGTTCCCATAGTGTCCGCTGTGCAGCTCGCGCTCCGGTCCGTAGACGGTCAGCTCGAACCCCGCCGTGCCGCGAACACCGAACGAGACCAGTTGCCGGCGGCTCTGATGGACGGGACCATCGCAGAAGATCATCGCGTCGGCCCGCAAGCGGTCCTTGTATTTCTCAAGAATTTCGCGCGCGTGCGGCGAACCCGCCTCTTCCTCTCCATGGAAGAAAAACTTCAGATTCGCGCGAGGCTTGACGCCCGAGTCGATCGCGGCGAGAAACGCCACCACCGGAGCCTTGTCGTCGCTCGCCGAACGGGACTGCAGCCGCCATTCCGGATCGAGTTGCGAGGCGCTGGTTGGCCACGGAATCTTCTGTCCGGCGCGGTTGAGCAGGACCGGCTCGAACGGTCCGCCGTTCGTCCATTGGTTGGGAACGACGGGCTGGCCGTCGTAGTGGGCGTACAAGATAATGGTGCGCTGGGCGCCGGGTACGCGCCATTCTCCGAACAGTGCGGGTGGAGCGCCGGGCACCTCAAGGCGCGTCAGCGTGATGCCGCGCTTGGCGTACATCTGCTCGATGAAACCAGCGTTGCGGCGCATGTCCCCGATGTTGCGGGCGACATTGGGGATCCTCAGGAGCTCGGCGAACTCGTTGAGCATCGCCAGGCGGTCCGGCTGGGCGGGCATGGGAAGCACCGCCAACAGGGCCGCGGTGAGGAGCTTCATTGGTAGAGGATAACAGGAGCGTCACAATGGTGTGGTAGACTCCCTCCCATGGCTCAAGTGACCGTCATTTACAACACTCCCGCGGACGAGGCTGCCTTTGACAAGTACTACCATGAGACCCACGTCCCCCTGGCAAAGAGACTTCCCAATTTGCGCGGATACACCGTCAGTACAGGGCCCATTCAGGCGCTCTCCGGCCCAGCCCCACATCTGGTGGCGATCCTTCAGTTTGACTCGATGAGCGACATTGCCTCGGCGCTCGCTTCTCCGGAAGGCCAGGCGGCTGCGGCGGACGTTGCGAACTTCGCAACAGGAGGAGTGACGATCCTCCTCCACGACGTCAAGAGCGTTTGACCGTCAGGAGTTCCGCGAACTCGTTGAGAATCCCCGGAGTTTCTATTTCTTGGCCAGCTCACGAAGCAGCGCCTCACACGACGCGTCGTCGCACGGCGTCATGCGGGCTTTGCCGTCGGTGATCACGCTACGGACCAACGGGGCCGACAGGATCCTGTCGCCGACAACAACCGCAAGGGTACGGTTGAGCTGCGACTTCGTGAGTTCCTCGAGGCGCTTGGCCGCCTCCGGTGCCAACTGGACGGTAAGCGAGCTGCCACCCGGCCCTCGATGGACCTGCGGCGTACCAACAATTGCGATCGGCGCGAAGTTCGCTGCGTCGAGCACAAGGTCCTTGCCTTCGTGCTGCCGTACGGCGGGGTTCTTCGCAGCCGCACTGCTCTGCTCAACGGCGTAGACGCCATTCACCAACCGCCCGCTTTGGGCCAGCAACGCGCCACTCAATAGCGCTGTAATCAATGCCACTTTCTTCATGAGATTGAACTCCTAAGGACACTTCGACTGTGGATGGGCGGCGCTCGCGGATCTGCCGTGAGCGCGAATCTTTGGCGTTGTGCTGGATCAGGAGTGGGCCGGTGGAGGCCGGTGCAAGAGCGGAGGGAACGTGCGGGGCGCGGGGGCCGGAATCGCGCGCGCAACCCTTCCGGACCCTCCCTTTCGCAGCACGTACGCTCGCGGCTGAACTGCTTCCGCATCGGGAGTCGGGCCGGTACCCGGGACGGGCTTGGACTGGTCCTCGGTCTTAAATGCGGGCTGGCACGGGACGGAGATCGTGACACAATCATCCGGGAACGTGGCCGGCTGAGGATGCGCGGCCAGCACACCGAACATGGCGGCGGCTAGCCAGGCGGCAACCGGGCTCGCACAGTTGCGAAGCATGATCCCATGGTACACCTGAACCCGTATCGCACAGGCTTGTGTGCCGACCGCGAAGATTACCATCACGCTGACCCACCAGCAAATCGAGGAGATTCGCCGACGCGTCGACGCTCACGAATCGGCGAGCATCTCCGGCTTCATTCAACTGGCGGTTCAACGGGTTCTCCAGAATTCAGCCGAGTTCAGCGCAATGATTGACCAGGCACTGATGGAAACGGGCGGGCCATTGACGGCGAAGGAGCGAGCCTGGGCGAAGAAGATGCTTTCTCCGCAGAAGCGGAAGGCGAGGAAAGCCACACCAGGGAAGGCCGCTTGACGGGTATTACGTTCGATGCCGGCGGCCTCATCGCGCTGGAGCGAAACGACCGCTGGGTCCTCTCCCTGGTTAGGATCAATACTGTTCACTTAAGAACATTTTTGTGATATCCTGTTTTAGGGCGATTGCCTCCACAAGGAGGCGATCGCATGACAATCACAGCCGTCGAGTCTT
>VFZX01000053.1 GCA_016871015.1 Acidobacteriota bacterium
CTCTGAGGCCCTCCAGCATCTCACCCCAGAACAAGTCCGCGCCTATTGCCGGAGTTGCGGATATCGGGCATAGCAGATGTACATAAAATGTGAAAATGCTCCGGATCCCGCTGCTAGTCCGCTATCCGCCACGATTCCGCGCCGGCAGCAGGCCGGAACAGTTCGTGATGAACATTGATGTCGCGCCTACGGTGTTGTCACTGGCCGGTGCGGCGGCGCCCGCCGCTGTCGAGGGCCGGGCGTTTTGGACGAAGCCGTACCGCAGGGCTGTCCGGATTGAATACTTCTCGGACTCAACCTATCCCCGAATCCACAAGATGGGTTACGACGCGATTCGCACCGGGCGCTGGAAGTACATTCGCTACCGGGACATCCAGGGTGCGGACGAGCTGTACGATCTGCGGAGCGATCCGTACGAGTTGCGCAACCTGATTGGCGGGAAGTCCACCCCGCTAGCGAGCCTGGAGCGCGAGTTGAACCTCCTCTTGCCGCGTTGACCGGTCTTCATATTTAAGGTATAATAAGACCTGAAAGTATGAAATAAGGAGGTGCGCCGTGAAATATCCACGACTGCTGTTGTGCACCTGCCTGTGGGCCCTGTCGGCCCACGGACAAAACTGGACCCTCAAGACTCCGGGAACCAGCCCGCCGCCGCGTCTCGCCGGTGCGATGGCGTATGATCCCGGAACGATGCAAGTGATACTGTTTGGCGGACGGAATGCGACCGCGGCATTCGGCGACACCTGGGCCTGGAACGGCTACAGCTGGACCCAACTGATCCCACCCAACTCACCGCCCGCCCGGCACGGGCACGCCATGGCGTACGATCCTGTGTTCCACGAAGTCGTCCTCTACGGGGGTTATGACCTGTTCGAAACGCCGTTTTACGATACGTGGACATGGGACGGCGCCACATGGAGGCAGCGGCACACGTCAGGCCCCAGTTGGAACACGCCCGTAGGGCTGGTACTCGATACTGCAAACCAGGCTTTCCGGCTCTGGGGAGGCGACTCCGGCCGAGTGTGGACCTGGAATAACCACCAGTGGTTCTCCTCTCCGGATACCCCTGGTCCGAGCTGGAGGCGGGGTCACGCAATCGGCTGGGACCCGGTGTCATCCAAGCTCCTCGTGTTCGGCGGGAACACGGTTCTCAACGACACCTGGTTATGGACGCCACCCTTCGGGCCATGGATGATGATGAACCCACCGTTGCTGCCCGAAGGCCGCTACGTCCACAGCATCGCCGAGGATCCGGGCGCAAGGAGGCTGCTTCTGTTTGGTGGCCACAATTACACCCTGCCGGTTCCCATGCAGTTCTTCAACGACACCTGGCTTTGGACCGGCTCACGCTGGGAGATGCAATCACCGGCCAACCGGCCCGAAGGCCGCTGGAAGGTAATGCTCGCGTCCGACTACTCGCGTGGCACGGTGTTGCTGTTCGGAGGCCAGGGTCCGCTGGTGGGCCCCACCAACGTTGTGTACGGGGATACCTGGGTGTGGGAGACCATCCGTCAACCGAATCTCGGTGTGACGATGTCGGCAAGCCCGGTGCCCGTGCTGACCGGATCCGGCACGACATTCACCGCGGACCTCGGCAACACGGGCAATGGCCACGGGACGAACGTGACCGCAACGCTGACGCTTCCTGCTGGCTTGACGAATCCAGCCTGCGGGCCCGGCGGATGCGTCACGCACTACGCCTCCTTCGCTCCTGGGCACACGGAGCGGATCCACACCCCTGCCATGGCCGGCTGCGATCTCCCCGGGGGAGTCCCACTGACGGCGAACATGGCGGTCAGCGCGCCTGGGGACAGTGATCTGGCCAACAATATGGCGCAGGCAACCGTGGTCACCACCAATCCGGCTCCGATGATCGTCCCCCCGGCCGACCTGAATGCTGGCACTGGTGCTGGAGCATCGTCCTGCGGCCTCACGGTGAGCAACCTGGGCGTTCCGCAAGTGTCGGACAACTGCCCCGGGTGGCGGACGAGTGTGTCCGGAGTCCCGGCCGGCTCGTTCTTCCCAGTGGGGGTTACCGTGGTCACGCACACCGCGATCGACAGCGGAGGCGCCTCGTCGTCAGCCTCGCAGAGGGTAACGGTGCGCGATACGACGGCTCCAGCCGCCGGTCCGCTCGTGCCTGACATCACCGAGTTGTGGCCCCCGAACCACAAGATGAGGCTGGTGACGTTGCGTTACCCGGGAACCGACAATTGCGGACCGGCCAACTGCGCGTTGTCCATCACTGCCAATGAGCCCGCCGAGGGCGACTTTCAGGTGCTGGACGCGCGCCGTGTGATGCTGCGTGCCACGCGCCTTGGAAACGCAAATGGCCGGGTGTACCGGATCACCGCGACGTGTACGGACGGCGCTGGAAACACGTCCAGCAGCTCGGCCGTGGTAACGGTTCCGCATGACCGGAGACCGTGACTGGGTGACGGTCAGTCCGCGAACAGGTCGCTGACCTTCACGGAGAATCCCGGAAGCAGGGGAGTTTCAAGGGTGTCTTCTGGTTGGAGCAGGCGGATTCCCGGCTTGGTCCGGACCTGGATTTCGCGCAGGTCCGGATCCAGGATCCAGACTTCCTGGCTTCCGTTGGCGAGATACTCGCGGACCTTGCGGTTCACGGTCTGGGCATGCTCGGACGGGGAGAGGATCTCGGCGGCAATGTCTGGCGGGTAGGGGGCAGGGACGCTCTTGCGGTCGAGTTTGGTCCAACGGGATCCGAGAAAGACGGACACGTCCGGCCGGCGCACAATCCCGTTGTCGGTGATGCAGTCGAACTCGGCCACGACGCCACCACTGGAACTCCGTTCGAGGTGCCCGTTCGTAAGGATCTCGATCCGCCTTCGGATGATGCAGTGTTCCAGGTTGCTGCTTGCCAAGGGGCTCAGTTCTCCATCGACCAATTCGTAGGCTTCGTTGTCCGCGGTTTCCAGATGCACGAAATCCTCGACGGTCATCAATGCCGTGGCGGCCATCGCTACCTCCTCGATACGATCATACCAACGGACGGCTAGGCCAACCCTTTGCGGTGCGCCCACACCTTCTCGAACGCCGCCGCATACTGCTCCACCAACTCGGGCGCCGTCTCGGCGAAAAGCGGCAGCCGGATCGACGTGCCGTTCACGCGCGCGCAACCGGGCAGCACTTCCGGAACCACCGGTGCGTGATGCCACCATTGCGCCTCGCGGTAAATGGCGAACTTGTGTTGCTCCGGATACTGCGCCGAGCTGGCGCGGACCCCTTCGGCGGCCAGAGCCTTGATCAGCCGGTCCTTTGCGAACCCCGCCTTGCCCGCATCGAAGAACAGGACGTTGGCCGCCCAATGGACCCGCGACATGTCCTCCCGCCGCTTCTGCTCGCTCAGACCGGGCAGCGCCGTCAACCGGGCGTTCAACCGCTGCGTCTGTTCCCGGATCAGGGCGTTGCGCGCGTCCAGCTCTTTCAACTGCCGCCGCGCGATCGCCGCGGCCAGAGGATGAATCCGGAACTTGGGCCCGAATCCCGTGTCGTGATACTTCCGGTAGGGGCTGTCCGCGGGGAACGACGCGGGAAGGTCGTAGTTGCCGAACGCGGTTGCCCGCTCGTAGTGTGTCCGGCTGTGATAGAGTCCCATGCCGCCCTCGATCGCCGGGAGCACCTTGCTGGTCTGGTAGCTGAAGATCCCCATCGCGCCCCAGGCTCCCATCTGTTTGCCTAGCAGAGTCGCGCCTTGCGCCTGCGCCGCGTCCTCGAGGACAATCAGGCCGCGCTCCTTTGCGAACGCCGAGATCTGGTCCATGTCGCAGGGCCGGCCCCAGGAGTGCATCGGCACGATCGCCCGGC
This sequence comes from Acidobacteriota bacterium, assembly GCA_016871015.1. Lineage (GTDB taxonomy): Bacteria > Acidobacteriota > Terriglobia > Bryobacterales > Bryobacteraceae > SYLY01. Next base: position 3,829 of record VFZX01000053.1, read on the forward strand.
TGCGCGGAGTGATAACCCGGGCGGCGTGGTTCAGGTCGAGGCAGGCCGTGGCGGGATCGATATCGGTGAACACCGGGACCAGCCCGAAGAACCGCATCGGGACAATCGTGGCCGACGCCGTGTAGGACGGCACCAGGATCTCGCTGCCAGGCGGCAAGTCCAGCGCGAAGAACATCGACATGAGCGCACTGGTTCCGTTGCAGTGAGCCTTGCAATGGGGGACACCGGCGAAGTCCTGCGTATCTTTCTCGAGCAGAGGGATCTCCTGGTAGTACCGGTTGCTCTCCATCAGCTCGATCACGGCCTGCTTGTCGGCCGCGCCGTAGCGGGGCCACTTGGTGAGCGCGGCGTGGCGGTCCGCCGGGAAGGACACGGCTTTGGCTCCGCCGTTCAGCGCCAGTGACTCGACTTTGCCTCCCGCGGCCGCCGCCGATGCTGCCGCTGCTGTCTGGACGAAGGTGCGCCTGGTTGCCATGACGTACACTCTATCAGTTCAGGAAGAAAAGTTTCGCCAGCGGTGATCCGTTTCGCCGCGGAATCCCGCTTGTCTCGAGTGAGGAGACGAATATGAAATCCCCACTCTACCGCGGACTGGTGACCGATCCGCGGGCCGTTTTCGCCGTCCGGACGGCATCCACCTCGGACACGAGACTCATCAACCCTGGCTTGTTGTTTCCATTCGACGTACGCATCCGCCGCGTTTCCGCCGCGGTGTAATCGCCGTTTGGTGAGGTCAGAACGAGAGGCGCAGTCCGAGCTGAACCGCGCGCGGCGCATTGGCTTGCGCCGTGATGCGGCCGTAGGCGCCGGCGGTGGGCGTCAGGTTCGGAGCGCCGAATTGCGCCCGGTTGAAGGCGTTGAATAGTTCGCACCGAATCTGCAGGCCGACGCGTTCCGTGATCGGCGTTGTCTTGGCGAGGGACAAATCGCTGTTATGAATCGCGTCGCCCCGGAGCCGCGCGGTGCGAACCGAAAGATCACGGAGGGTGAATGCAGGAAGCGGCCGGAACGCAGCGGTGTTAAACCAGCGGTCGACCGTGCGTTCGGAAGGGCCAAGCCGGACATCGGTTCCAGCGTTGTAGGCGTTGTCCGGGAGCAGCAATGCGAACCCACTCTGGAACGTGTGGACCAGATTCAGTTGCCATCCGCCCAGCCGGGTTCCCCGGCCGAACGGAATCTCCCATACTCCCGCGAAAGTGAATCGATGCGGTGTCCACAGCGCGCCGATGGTCTTCGACGGCGCGGGATCGCCGTCGTTGAGATATTGCATCCGCTCAATCTGCCGCTGGAAGGTGTACGTTGCGAGGAACTGCACTCCGTGCGAATAGCGCTTGGTGAGCGTGGTCTGCATGCCGTGATAGTACGAGCGCCCGCTCGACTGGCGGCGGATCACGAGATCACTGACATGAGGATACGTGGCGAGCAGATTCTGCACGGAGATCGTTGGACGGCCTAACGCGAGATCGGACGGTATCAGGCCAACAAAGGGATTCGGAACAGTTGCCTGGAGACGCGCGCCGAGCGGAAGGTACTCCTGCGGCAGGAAGCGGATCGTGCGGCTCATTTCCCCTCCGCTGCCGCCGCCGCGATTGCCGACGAACAGGCTCTGCGCGGTCTCGCCGACATAGTTGACTTCAAGGCGGAGATCGCGCATCACTTCGCGCTGGACGCCGGCCTGCCAGCGGGAATTGTACGGCGTGCGGTCCTGATTCTGGAAGATCTGGAACGCGGTGCCAAGGAGCGTGCGAAGGCCTTGCGACCGGCCCGGAGGAGCGAGCAGTCCATTCGGGAACGGGTTGGAAAGGACGTTCGCGGGTCGCACGTCATCAATGGTGGCGAGCATCGGCGTCGACGAAGAGAAGCCGTCGGAACTGAAGTCGCCGACGGACCAATAGTCGAAGAACAGGCCGTAGCCCGCGCGAAGAACGGTCTTGTCATTCACGCGGAAGGCGAGACCGAGGCGAGGGCTCCAGTCGTTGCGGTCGGCGCGCGCGGCCCGGCGGCCTTCCCGCGTAGCGAACAGCAGTCCGCCCGTTGTGCTGAACCGGTTGAGGGGCAGCTCAGGGATCGGACTCCGTGCGTAGGCAGCACGCGCCGCATCTTCGATCGGGTTCGGTGTGCCGAACGCCCAGCGGCTCATATTGTTGAATCGCTCGGTGCTGGCGAGTTTGAGGTCGTAACGGATTCCCACGTTGATGGTGAGGCGTGAGCCGGCGCGAATGTCGTCCTGAAAGTACAGACCGTAGTACGGTGTCTGGTGCGCGGTGGCGATGTTGAATGTCGTGAGGCCGCTTGCCGGCGTGCCGAGAAGATAGGACGCGATCCCGTGCCCGATGGTGCCGCCGCGCGTGTTGGGGTCAGGACCCTGTGTGAACGAACGATCGAAGGTGAAACTGCCGGAGGGAGAATTCGAGCGATCGAATTGTTCTGCCGGATCTGTGTTTGGAATCCGATCTTGAAGTTGTGCTTGCCGCGGTATTGGCTGAGCGTGCTCGAGAAAGAGTATTGGTACCCGTTGTCGTAGCGATCGCCTCCTTCCGCGCCTTGCAAGGCCATGTCTGAGTTCATCAGGCGAGGGAGCTTGCTCTGTTGAAGCGTGTTGATGAACGAGTTGGCGAAGCCGAACTTGCGGAGGTCGACGGTCGGCTTGTAGCCACCGAGCGAGTACCGGGTCAGCCCGGCGTTGACGACCAGGGTGGTGGTCGGACTGAACGTGATGGTATCGCCCAAACCGATGGACTCCTGGGTGAGGTCGACATAGTGGTCGCCGCCAGAGTCGATCAAACGAACCTGGAGCTCGTATTTCTTGCTCCGGGATTGACGGCCGAACAGACGGTGCCGCTCTCCGATATGATGATCGAGGCGGACCGTGTAGTTGTTCAGATCGTTGATCGCTACTTTTTGCTCGGCGACGTTATTGGTAGCCGTGAACGGGTCACCGGGCCGATTGGGGAGCGGAGTGAAGGCCTCGAGTACGTTCTTCGCCGCGGCGTCGAACTGGCCGGCCGGGATGCGGTTGCCTGGGAACTGCGTGCGGATGGAGCGGCCGGGCCGGGCCGGATCGGCACGGGTGGTGAAGGGGTCAAAGATCTGAATCAGCGCGCCCCGGGCGTCCAAGGTTTGCGAGAAATCGCCCGCGCGCTGCGCCGCCGTCGGCACGGTGAACAGGACCGTTCGCGGAGCGCGATTGCGCACCCCTTCGTAGTTGAAGAACCAGAAAGTGCGGTTCTTGATCACCGGTCCGCCGATCGCCGCTCCGAACTGGTTGAAGCGGAGCGTGGGACGGTCGAGTCCGGAACGGTTGCTAAAGAAGTTGTTCGCATTGAGCTTGTCGTTGCGGAAGAACTCGTAGACGCTGCCGTGGAAATCGTTGCCGCCGGACCGGGTGGTGACGCTGACGTACGCACCGCCCCCGTGGCCGTACTCGGCGTCGAAGGCGTTGGTCTGGACTGTGATTTCCTGAACCTGGTCGGCCGGCGGAAGGTATGCCGCCGTATCGTAGTGGCGATTGGGAACGCCGTCCATCAACACTTCATTCTGACGCTGGTTGGCTCCGTTGGCGGAGAAGTAGCCGACTCCGGTCCGGTTGTCGAGGCCGTAGGTGTCGAGCGGCGCGGTGAACTGGACGACGCCCGGCGAGAGCCAGGCGAGTGTGAGCGCGTTGCGGCCGGACATCGGCAGTTCGGTCAGAAACTTCTGATTGAGCGTTGAGGTGATGGAGGCGGTACTGGTCTCGAGCATGGGGGCATCGCCGGTCACCTCGACACGTTCGGCCACGTCTCCCACGGCGAGGGATACGTTTGCCGTCAGTTTATGCCCAGCCGCGATCGTGATGCGTTGCGTGTGACGCTTGAAGCCCGGGCGTGCGGCTTCGACGGTGTACGATCCAGGGAGGATCTGGTTGAAATAGTAGACGCCCAGTTCGTTCGCAACCGTGGCACGCTTGGCTCCCGTCCGGGTGTTTTCGAGCGTAACAGGTGTCGCGGGGAGTAGCCCGCCGGCAGTGTCGCGCACTTCGCCGTCGAGCGTGCCGGTGGGGTTGATCTGCGCGGGCATCCCGCCGGTCAGGATAAGCGTTGCGCCGAGAACACGAGTGAGAGCCGTGGGGAGCGTCATCGATAGCCTCCTGTCTGATACAGAAGAGACTATACTCCTTTCCGGCGCCGTGTGGCGTAGACGGATCTGCTCAGTCCGGCAGCGGCTCCCAGACGGACGTCAAATCGAGGACAAAGCCCGCCACGGGGCCCTCGCCCTCGATCGACATCAGGTTGGTGCGCAGCTCGGTCTCGCGGCCCGGCCGGTAGACTTCCACGGATCGCGACTCCGGATCGATCAGCCATCCCAATCGCGCGCCGGTGGCGAGCCACTCGTCCATCTTTTCTCGCAGTACCCGATACCGGTCCGTTCGGGACCGCAATTCGATGACGAAGTCCGGGCAGGCATTCCAGAAGCCCGCCGCAGCAGCCGGGTCCAGGGACTTGATGCGGTCCTTCGTCATCCAGGAGGCGTCCGCGGAACGCTTGGCGCCCCCCGGAAGCTTCCATCCGGTCGAGGAGCCGAATGCCACTCCCCGCTTGTCCTGCCGGGCCCAATTACCAAGCTGACGGCTGATCTCGGTGTTTCTCGCTCCCGTGAGCGCAAACGGCAGTCGCATGGGTATTGAGATCGGGATGCTCATAGTATAGGCTGCTTGCCACCGGTTCGCTCCATGGTACCGTACCCCTATGGAATCGCTTGAGACCGCAACTCTTGGTGGCGGTTGCTTCTGGTGCCTGGAAGCCGTCTTCCAGGAAATGCGCGGAGTCCACTCCGTGGAATCGGGATACATGGGCGGCGCCACGGAGCGCCCCACCTACCGCGAAGTCTGCTCGGGCCGCACGGGCCACGCGGAGGTGGTGCAGCTCAGATTCGATCCCTTGGTGACGCCGTTTCGCGACGTCCTCGAAGTGTTCTTCGCCATCCACGACCCGACCACCCTCAACCGCCAGGGCAACGACGTCGGGACACAATACCGCTCCGCCGTCTTCTATCACTCCGATGCCCAGCGGACCGCCGCGGCGGAAATCATCCACGAACTCGAACAGTCCGAGGGATGGCCGCGGCCGATTGTAACGGAAGTGGTTCCCGCCTCGGAATTCTTCAAGGCCGAGGACTACCATCAGAACTACTATCGCGGCAATCCCAACCAGCCCTACTGTTCCTACGTCGTGGCGCCGAAGGTGGACAAGTTCCGCCGCAAGTTTGCCAGCCTCCGGAAGCCGGTGGCCGGATGAGTCTCACGTTCCGGCCCGCCCAGCCCGGCGAGCACGCAGCGCTCGAAACGCTGATCATTGACGCGTTCGAGCCAATCACGTGGTTCCGCAAACTCGACGAAACGCACGGTCCGCTGAACGGCTGCGACTGGAGGACCCGGTGGCGGCATCGGCTGGCGTCGGTGTTCACCTCGCAGATCATTCTGGTGGGTGAGACGTCCGAGGGAATCGCCGCGGTCGCGACCGGCACCTACGATCCCCGCTCCACGCTCGCCTATATCGACTTGCTGGCCGTCGACCGCCGGTATCAAGGCAGAGGCTACGGCCGCGCAATGCTCCGTGCATTCGTCGATCACCTCCGCGGACTCGGAGCGCGCTACTGCAATCTCGAGTGCCTCACTGACAACACGGCGGGCAACGAGTTGTATCGCAGCGAGGGCTGGACCATCGCCACCAGCATGCACCGCTGGTTCGTCGACCTGGATCAGCTCAGCGGCTCGCCGTCACCGGATCCGGCGCAATCGCCAGAGCCTGAATAACCGCCGCGCCCGCTTCCTGCAGATCGAACCCGGCGGACTTCAGGTACGCGCGGTCCTCAGCGGACCACGCGCCTGTCAGCGCGGTGTCCCGCCCGCCCGTCGTGTTGATCCGTTGACCGTCAACCGCCTGCCGCAGGCCCTGGCCCTCCAGCGTGATCCGGCTGATGACGTCGAACAGGGCGTTGGGAATCCGCCGCCCGCCGGTCGCACCCACCGCAACCACCGGACGGCCCGCGCGGAACAGCACCGCCGGGCACATGTTGTGCAGGGGACGCCGGCCCGGCGCGAGCGAGTTCGGATGTCCGGAGGCGGGATCAAAGCGCGACAGCCCATGTCCGAGGATGAGACCGAGGCCCGGCACCACGACACGCGCGCCGAACCCATCGCCATGGGTGAAGGTGACCGACACCAGCATCCCGCTGGAATCGGCAACGCTCAAGTGCGTGGTTCCGTCCGCCTCCACCGGCCGGGTCGCGATCTCGATGGCCTTCCCGGCTTTCACCGCGGTGCGGATCATCCGCGCGGACCCCTCCGCTGTCGCGTCCGACAGAAGCTTCGGTGTCGGATCCGGGCTCTGACTGGGATCGCCCATCAGCGCCAGGCGATCCCGCCAGGCGATGCGCAGAGCTTCCAGGCGTGCGTGCTGCCACTTGGGTCCGCTGCCGGGCCCCACGGTCTGCTTCACACGGTCGAGCGCGGCCAGCGCCTGGAGCGTGGTGGCGCCGCCAGATGTCAGCGGCGCGGAGACGGCTCGCCACTCGCCGGTACGCCATTCGATCGGGTCCACTTCGCGGGCGTGGTAGGCGGCGAGGTCAGCCGCTGTCACCGTTCCGCCGCGCTCCTTGAATCCCCGCGCGATGCGGCGCGCCAACGCGCCACGGTAGAAGGCTTCGGCGGAGTTGTCGCGGCCCAGGCCGTCGAGCACGGCGCCAAGATCGGAATTGCGGAAGAGAGCGCCGGCTTCAGGAGTCTTGCCGCCGGGCGCGAACAGCTTGGCCGCGGCGGGGTCCTTCGAAAAGTGCTCGGGGTACAGGTTGCGGATCGAGTTGGCGAGTGATTCCGGCAACGGGAATCCCTCGTTGGCATACCGCACGGCAGGCGCGACGCACTGGCGGAACGATCGCGTGCCGTACTTGCGGAGCGCGAAATCGAGCCCGGCGAGCGTGGCGGGGACACCCACGGACAGCCATCCGTACTGATGCACGCGGTCCGGCGGATTCTTCGGGGCCACAGTGTTGAAATCGATCACGCGGACCTTGCCATCGGGCCAGGCGATCACCATGTGTCCGCCATATCCCGCGATGCCGCTCGAAAGCAGCGCCACGGTGCCCGCGGTGAGCGCTCCGGTGACGGCGGCGTCGACGGCATTCCCGCCGGACTCGAGCACTTTGAGTCCCTCCAAGGCGGCCTGCGGCTGTCCGATCATCAGCGGTTTGGAGGGCGCTGTCCAGGGAGCCATCAGCATGTCACGTCGGCGGAGGATTTGTGCGGGCATGGGAGGTCGTGTTTATAATATTGCACCATGACGAGATTGTTCTTGTTGCCGGCCGTGTTCCTTTTATCATTGCGCGGAGAGGTGGTTGTCCTCGAAAGCTCCGAGTCCAAGCTCGGGATCGAGCTGAGAGGAGGCGCGATCGTCGACTTCCAGTTGAAGGGTCTCGCGCTGAATCCGCTCACCTGGGAAGAGGGCGGGGCGGCGAAGCAGTTGCGCGGCCACTTCTTGTGCCTGGACCGCTGGGGCGCGCCGTCGGACGCCGAGAAGGCGCTGGGTGTCCCGTTCCACGGCGAGGCGGCCCGCGTTGCATGGACTACGGATTCGAAGAGCGCGGCTTCCGCGCGCATGCACACACGGCTGCCTCTCGCCGGACTTCGCGTGAGCCGCGAGGCTTCGGTTTCGGGCGCCGTGGCAAAAATAACGGAGACGGTGGCCAACGAGAACAAGCTCGGACGCGTGTTCAACTGGGTGCAGCATCCGTCGATCGCGCCGCCGTTTCTCGATGAAACGACGGTGGTCGACGCGAACGCGCGGCAGGGATTCATGCAGTCGAGTCCGATGCCGAACCCCGAGCAGCCGTCCGTCGTCTGGCCGCAGGCGCTCAAGGACGGCGCGCCGGTGAACCTGCGGTTCCTGACCAACGATCCGCTGCCGAACGTGGTGTCGTATGTGGTGGATGAGGAGTGGGGCTGGACCACGGCGGCGAATCCAGGCAAGGGCCTGCTGATCGGGTACCTGTGGAAGGCCAGCGAGTATCCGTGGTTCAACGTGTGGCGGCATGTCGAGCAGGGCAAGCCCGCGGCGCGGGGACTAGAGTTCGGGACGACGGGTTTGCATCAGCCGTATCCGGTGCTGGCCAAGAAGCAGCGGATTTTCGGACGTTCGCTGTTTGACTTCATTGACGCGAGCCAGTCGGTGACGAAGACGTACTGGATGTTCCTGGCGCGGGTTCCGGCGGGGTTCACTGGTGTGGTGGGGGTGAAGGCGCGGGGAGGGGAGATTGTTGTGACGGAACGGGACGGTCGCGAGGTCCGGGTGGCCGGGCGGATGGAGTAGTATTGACCTGCTTGCGCGAAAGGAGGTGGTGCGTGAAGGAAAAGAATATTGGATCGTCCTTTGATAGCTGGCTCCGAGAAGAGGGCATCTACGCAGAAACGGCATCATCCGCAATCAAACGCGTCCTGGCCCGCCAGGTGCAAGCGGTCATGAAAGAACGGGAAATCAGCAAGGCGGAGATGGCACGGCGTATGCGCACGAGCCGCGCCGCACTCGACCGGCTGCTTGATCCTGCCAATGACGGCGTGACCCTTGCAACCTTGCAGAAAGCCGCGGAAGCGGTGGGCCGCCAAATCAGGCTTGAACTATTGTGACAGGCTCTTCTGCATCGTACCGCTAGCGACCGCGGTTCCAGCATCGGCTCAGGATCCGCCACGAACCTCAGATCACCGTAAACTGGCCGGACCCTCCCTCAGACCCGATGGACCCGGCCCTCGGCCCCCATCCCGTATCCGACGTCGCCACACAGTTGGTGCCGGTCAGGCACGCCCGCACCGTTACCGTATAAGCGCCCGGTCGCGTGAAGTTGATGCCGACACCATTGGCCTGGGTTACGCCAGTGAAATTCTCCGGACCCGTGACCGTGTACTCATATACTCGCGCGATATCATCCCCGTTGGCGCCTGGCAGCGGAGTCCACGCCACACGGTGTGTCCCCACGGGGAGCGACGCATTGACCGTCGGCTCGGCCATGGTCGGCGTATTCGGAACCTTCCCCGTCGCCCGGAACGGATGCGGCGGACTCTGCGTCATCACGCCGTCGCTGTCGCGGATGGCAATCACCAGCGCGTCGTACCGCGTGAAGGGATTCACGTAGGCCGCATGGAAATTGTTCCGGGTGAGGATGTCGACCGCCGCCGCGTTGCGCGAGAAATCCCCGATGAACAACCGGTATCGATAATTGCTTCCGATATCGTCCGGCATCCGGTTCCACGACGCGATCGCGACCGGCGCGTTCAGCCCGCCCACAACCGTCGACCCGCTGAACGGCTCGGCCATGATCGGGCGGGTTAGCGGCAATGTTGGCGTGAACCGGACCGGCGGGGCGAATGGTCCGCATCCGTCTCCGTTGCAGAACCGCTGGAGCAGATCGAACGTGAGGTTCGGGACCGGAGTGCGCAGCGGCAGAATTCCGTCCATATCACCGGCCACGGTCAGCGGACCTCCGCTCGGCCCAACCGCCGGCTGGACCGCATGTATCGCCAACACGTCCGCCGCCAGCGGAAACGAACCCGCCGAACAATCCACGTTGTGCTCTCCGTTCACCGGCAACAGGAAGCAGGTCGCGTCCGGAACGAATCCCGCCAGTGAAGGGAGCGCAACGGTGAAGTTCGAAATCGCCGGCTGGCCGCACGTTGGGTTGCACGCGCGAAGCTCCCAACGGAAGCTCCCGCTGCGGATCATGTAGACCGTGTCGGTGATGTTGCCGATCAGCCGGAGCTTCAGCTCCAGTTCGCCGGTGACGCGGTCAAACAGGCGGAAGTCGTAGAACTGGCCTGGGCCCGGTTGCGGAGCCCACCGGAAGACCACATGGCGTGTGCGTGTGCTCCCGTCCAGCGGATCCGTGATTGTAATGCCCTGCGCCGCGCAAGTCAGCGCCAGGATCAGGAGGAGCAAGAAGGCTCTTAGAGTGCCCATGCCCTCAGTTTAGCGGTCAGAAACGGATCCCGCGCTGGCCGAGATCCGCAAGCAGCTTTTCGAATCCGGTGAACTGCTCGGCATCGAGTCCCGCCTGGCGTCCCGCGTCGACGTAAGGCTGGACATCATCCGTGTAAAAGCACGCGTCCGCATTGCCGCCGCCGTGTTCGATCGCCTGTGCGTAGATCAGAGGCGACGGCTTCATCGCTTTGGCTTCGTAGGAGAGCACGTGGTGGTGGAACCAGCCAAAGTGCGGGTAGTTTTCGGCTAGCCAGTGGTAGTGCAGAGCATTGGTGTTGGACAGGAGCACTAGGCGGAAGCGGCTTCTCGCGGTTCGTAGGAATTCCTCTGGGATCAATGTATCCGGCAAGAAGATCGACACCCAGAGGTCGCGAAACTCGGGAACCGAGAGGCTTGTGCCGAGCAGTTGATTCATCTCATCGACGAATGGCTCCGGCTCAATCTGTCCGGATTCAAACCGCGGATACAGACCCGACTGAGCCATCCGCGGCGCGATCACGTCTTGCGTCAACCCCGTGAGGCGTTCGATCCTGCGGTAGGCGCGTGAGAAGGCAAATGGAACGATGACGTTCCCGAGGTCAAAGATCAGGGTTTTGATGTGAGTCATCAGGGAACTATGGCGAAATTAGTGCCGCTCCCGGTGGACCAGGGGCCCCATCCGGTTTCGGCGTCCGGCGAGCAGACCTGCTCCGGCCGGCAAGCCCGGGCGATCGCGGAGAACTGTGTTGTCTGACCATTGATCGGACCCAGTGGCACGTGGATCTGCAGTCCCGGTGTCACGCCAGTGACCACTGCCGCGACCTGTCCGGGCGTCCCCACATAGTATTGGTAGAGCGATGCGCCAGGAACCGGAGACCACGCCAGGAGAACATTGCCGCCCGTCGCCGCGTTCGAGAGGACGCTGTTGTGCGTCGGCTGAACCAGTGTCGGCGCCGCAGCCGAATTCCCGCGGACGTTGAAGCCCACAGCCGGACCCACCACCTGGTTGGGGCCCGGATTCGCGATAACCAGCGCATCGTAACGGGTTCCTTCCGCGAGCACGAGCGCGCCGTAGAAGTTTTGGCTCGTGAGCACATCGAGAGCCGCCGATTGCCGCCGCTGATCCTGGACATAGAGCCGGTAGACTGTGTTCGCGCCGTCGTCGCCGGGAACCCGGTTCCACGTGAAGGTGACCGTTGGACCGTCGACCGTGGTCCCCGATACCGGCGCGCTCAGGGCTGGCACGGCGGGATTGGGCCCCGGCACTCCCACCTGCACGGCCCTGCTGTTTGGGCCGCAGCCATTGCCGTTGCAACCGCCAACCAGTACCGACGCGAGTCCGGCAGGTGCGAGCAGGACCGCGGGTTCGGCGGTGACGATGCCCGCCGCCACCGTGAGCGCGCCTCCTCCTGGTCCCGAATTGCTCTGGATGATCTGGACCTTGTAGAAATCGGCGTTTGGGACCGTGCCGAAGTTCACACTCACCCGGTTTCCGTCAGTTACTTGGGGTGGCGACGGGATATTGGGCGCAACCGTGGGCACCGCTGGGATCTGAGCCGAGAACAAGATCGGCGCCGACCAGGACCCGCATGCCGCCGAGCAGGCCTTGACGCGAACGCGGTAGGAATTGGACGACCGGATCGAGTACACGGTGTTCAGGTCCGGTGTGGCCACCTGATACTCGCGAATGCCCGCGGCGACATCCTCGAGAAGCATCTCGTAGCGGGTGGCGCCGGCGACTCCGGTCCACGAAAAGGGTTGGACCGAGGTCGTCAGGCGCACGCCGGACTGCGGCTGCTGGATCGAGGGCGCGCCTTGCGGGAACGGAACCGAAACTCCGAAGTTCCGGGTGGAGAAGGCGCCACAGCGGAAGTCCGCCGCGCCGCCTTGGCAAGCCCGGATCACGAAGGTGTAGATGCCATCCGGAAACGTGATTGCGGTGGTAGTGCTGGCCCCGCCGGAGACGTTTCCCGAGAAGACGACACCTCCGGTGACGCGGTTGAACACACGCAGGTCATAGAGGTCCGCGCCCGCCACTTGCTGCCACATGAAGGTCACCGCGGAGACGCCGATCACGACGTCGGGTGGCGGCGCCGTGATCACCGGCGGCGCAAATCCGCCCGTTCCACCCGGCAAGCCGGAAGCCTGGTTCACGGTGACGCCAACGCCAGCCGCGGAGAGCACGGCGGAGCGCGCGGGCCCGGTGTTTTGCGCGACGGTGTAGCTGATGTTCCCAGGCCCGGTTCCCGAAAGGGCTGAAGTGATCGTGAGCCACGGTGCGCTTACGGCGGCGTTCCAGGTGCAGTTTGCGTCTCCGGTGATGGTTGCCGTCAGGCTGCCCCCGGCGGCATCGACGGCCTGCACGGTGGGCGCCAGGGCGAAATTCACGCAGGGGCTCAGCCGTGTGAGGTAGGCATCACCCGGGCCTCGCAGATCCTGAAGCGGGCGGGAGAGTGGGAAGTCGGCCGAGGTGGTTTCGCCGGACAGGTGGGCGATACTCGAATTGTCCACCGCCATCCCGTACAGGAAGTCGTCCTGGCGTCCACCGAGGTAGGTCGAATAGGCGAGCGTTGCCCCGCCGTTCTCCGGGAACCGCGTGAAGAACACGTCCACCGCGCTGCCCCGGCTCAAGCTTCCGAAGGTTACCGGGAACGAGGTAGAGGCGGTCCTTCCCGCCACATACGCTTCTCGATTGGGTGCGATCCCGGCGCGCAGAGCATAGTCATCCGAGGATCCGCCCAGGCAGGTTGACATCAGGAGCGCGAAAGGAGTGAAGCGGACCATGAACGCGTCGAATCCGCCCTGGGCCGCGGTTTGGAACGCGGAACGCGTTGGGAAGTTGGTCGAGTTGGTGGCGCCGGAGACGACGATTTGGCCTTCACGGACTGCAACCCCAGTCGCGTAGTCGTCACCCGCTCCGCCGAAGTATGTGCCGTATCCGATTGCGACGTTGCCAGCCGTGTGGGGGTTGTATCGAACCAGGAATCCGTCGGTGCCTCCAGCGCCGGTGGTTTGGAATCCGCTGGCCGCGGGAATCGCGTTGGTCGTCGACGCCCCGCCGGCGAGGTATGCGGCGCCGTTTGTGTCAATCGCGAGGGCGACCGGCGTAAACGCGGCCTCGGCATAAAACAGCCGCGCCGAGTAACCAATCTGATTGCCAGCGGCGAGGATCTTGGTGACGAACGCGGCCGGGGCTCCCTGGGATTGGGCGGCGTTGACGATCGGGTAGTTGAGCGAGTCCGTGATCCCGGCAACGTACGCGTTTCCCGCCTCGTCCACACGGATCTCGGCGGGCGCGTCGACCGAGCTTCCGCCGAGGAATCCCGAGTAGACGATCCCCGATCCGTTCGGAAGCAGCTTGGCAACGAAGCCGTCGACGCCGCCACCCGAGGCGCTTTGAAACGCGCCCACGGCGGGAACGGATCCGTCCACGGTTCCCGTGATGTACACGTTTTGCGCTGGATCCACAGCCACGCCAAACGCGCGCGTGTCCGATCCGAAGTAGGTGGACCATTCAATCGCGGTACCCGCGGCGTTGATCTTGGTCACGAACGCCGTGACTGCGCCGCCCATCAACGGTTGGACCGGCGTCAGCACGGGGAAGTTGGCCGATCGCGTCTCGCCTGCCACGTAGCTCGCGCCGGAGGCATCGGTTGCAACGTCGTTGCCGGAGTCCGTGCCTGCGCCACCAAGGAAGGTCGAGAATATCAGAACCGGATCGATGACCAGCGGGCGGGAGCGGTCGTAGCGGGCGAGTTCGAATTGCACGCCTCCGTCCCGGACTTTGTAGTCCGCGGCCACTTCCACCGGCCGCCCGGCGATTTCCTGGAATACCCGGGGCTTGCGCTGCCGGAATTCACCTAACCGCGTGTCGAGGACAAGGTCCCCGCCATCCCTGCGAAGGCTGCTCATGCCGTCGTATCGCAGACGGATAACTGACGGATTGGCGCCTGGCGCCGCCACCAGGTCGTATTCGAGTTGGCTGCCGTTGGAATAGAAGACTAAGTCGATCCCGGGGTAGATGCCTTTTAGCTTCATCCGCCGGTAGCGCGGAATGTGTGTCCGCCAGGACCGCGAGTCCTTCGAGGGAAAGTAGTGGCTCACGCCGGACTCGCGTTCGAGCGGCTCCAAAGAAGGCGTGCTCCCGCCTTCCCACGTCATGCGGACCACGGTTTCGGGCACCGGTTCGTGCCGCTTCTGACGGCCTGGCACAGGAGCCTTGCGCGCGTTCAGCACGAACGAAGCAGAATCGCTTGTGACGAAAACGGTCACTCCGCCCGCGCGTCCGAGGAACTGGACGTCCGGGCGGGTCTGGCCGTGGTTCGGCTCGAAGAAAATCCTGGTGGGAAGGCTCCAGGCCAGGGGTGCGGCGAAAAGCAGCCAAACGGCGCGCATCTGCGAGATTGTAGCCAACTTGATTCAACCCTCGCCCACCGGTGAATGTTGCGAGGCGGCCACCGCCGGGAGCCTCACGTTGTCGATCAGGCGGGTCCGGCCGAGCCAGGCGGCAGCCGCGATGCAGGCCGGACCAGTGATTCGCGGGAGCGGCTCCATCGTCAAAGGATCCACCACCTCGACGTATTCCGCCCGGAAACGGGGGTCGCGCGCCAGCTCCTCCAGCGCCGCCTGCCGGGCCGCTGCCGGATCCTGGGAATCGCGCGCCACCACGGCGGCCCGGCATAATGCCGTGTAGAGCAAAGGCGCCGCGGCACGCTCTTCCGGACTGAGACGCTGGTTCCGCGAACTCATCGCCAGACCGTCGGCCTCCCGCATGGTCGGCACCGGGACGATCTCGATTGGAAAATCGAGGTCACGCACCATCCGCTGGATCACGGCGAGCTGCTGGGCGTCCTTCTCGCCAAAGTACGCACGGTCCGCCGGAAGGATATGGAAGAGCTTGGAAACCACGGTGGCAACGCCGCGGAAGTGTCCAGGACGGAATTCCCCGCAAAGCCCTTGGGATACACCGCTGACTTCCACGAACGTACGCGCCGGTTCCGGGTACATTTCTTCGACAGGTGGCGCGAACACCGCGTCAACTCCGCGTTGCTCGCAGAATGCGAAGTCGCGATCGAGGTTCACCTGGTAGGCTTCGTAGTCCTCGCGCCGGTCAAACTGGATCGGATTGACGAAAATGGTGACCACCACCCGGCCGCACGCGGCGCGTGCGCAATCCATCAAGGCGCCGTGTCCCGCGTGCAACGCTCCCATGGTCGGGACGAGCCCAACCGTGTGCCCATCCCGCTGGGCGCCGGTGACAAAGGCGCGCGTCCCGGGGATCCTCCGGAGAATGATCATGCGTCCGGCGCGGGGAATTGCCCGGTGCGCACTTCATTCGCGTAGGTTCGCGCGGCCGCGGCGATTTGGGCGCCGATCTGGGCGTACTGCTTGACGAATCTGGGTACGAACTCGCTGTACAAACCGAACGCGTCATAGCTCACCAGAATCTGGCCGTCGCAGTGTGGACCGGAACCAATCCCAATCGTCGGGATCTTCAAAGCAGCGGTGATGTCGCGTGCCAGTCCCGGCGTGATGCATTCGAGCACCAGCGCGAATGCCCCCGCCTCCTCCAGCGCCTTGGCGTCCGCCATGATCCTCTCAGCCTCCGTCTGAGTCTTGCCGTGCGTCCGGTATCCGCCGGTTTGATGCACCGATTGGGGCAGAAGGCCAACGTGGCCCATCACTGGGATACCCGCGTCGACGATCCGGTGCACGGTGCCGGCCAATCGCGCGCTGCCTTCCAGTTTCACTGCCGCCGCTCCGCCTTCCTGCACCAGCCGCGCCGCGTTCCGCATCGCCTCTTCCACGGAAATCTGGTAGCTGAGAAATGGCAGGTCGGCGACCACCAGCGCCCTTCGCACGCCCCGGACCACGGCCTTGGTATGGTGCAGCATCACGTCCATCGTTACCGGGACCGTTGTTTCGTGTCCCAGCACGACCATTCCAGCCGAGTCGCCCACCAGGATCCAGTCGATGCCCGCGTCGTCCAGCAGGCGGCCCATGCTTGCGTCGTATGCGGTCAGCGCGGTGATCTTCTCGCCGCGGAGTTTCTTCTTCAGCAGGTCCGTCGTGCGGACCCGGGGAGCCGGAGCGCTCATGCGGTGACCGCGGGCTCCGTATGCGTCGCACGGCGGCGCGTGACGAGCGCGCCCAGGTCATCGAACAGAGAATAGGCGACCGGAGTCACCAGCAGCGTGAGCAGCAGCGACAGGCTCTGCCCGCCGATGACGATAATCGCGATCGACCGGCGTTCTTCAGCGCCCGGACCCGCGCCCAGCGCCAGGGGCATCATGCCCGCGACCAGCGTCAATGTGGTCATCAGGATCGGCCGCAGCCGGTCGCGATTGGCTTGCATGATCGCTTCCATCCGCTCCATTCCCTCGCGCCTCAGGTTATTGGTGTGGTCCACCTGCAGGATCGAGTTCTTCTTCACGACACCGAACAATACCAGGATGCCGAGGGCCGAGTAAAGATTCAGGGTGTCCTGGAAAAACCACAGCGATAGAAATCCGAATGGCACCGAAAGGGGCAGGCTCAGCAGGATCGTCACCGGATGAACCAAGCTCTCAAACTGGGACGCCAGGATCATATACATGAAAACGACGCTCAGGATGAACGCCAGCAGGAACTCCCGCAGAGTGCGGTTGAACTCGCGCCCGCGCCCCACCAGACCGGTGGTGTAGCTCACCGGCAGGTTCAACGTGCCGGCGTGTATGAACATCTCGTCGAGCCGGTCGGCGAGCGCGTATCCAGGCGCCACCATGCCGCGGATCGCCACCACGCGTTGCCGGTCGAGCGCCTCGATCCGGAACGCCGTGGTACCCTCGTCCAGCCGGACCACGTTGTCGAGCCGCACGAGCCCCGATCGCGAAGACGGAACATAGAGCTTCGACACCGTCTCGGGCGAGCTACGGTCGGCGCCGCGCAGCCGGACCTCGACGTCGTAGTCGTCGGCCACCTTCTCGTCGCGGTAGCGCGAGACCTCGTCGTCGCCGCCTACCATCAGGCGCAGGGATCCGGCGATATCGGCGGCATCGACGCCCAGATCGGCCGCACGGTCGCGGTCGATACTGACACGCAGCTCCGGCTTGGTCAGGCGCAAGGTCGTGTCGACGTCGACGATGCCGGGTGTCTTCAACGCCAATTGCCGCATCCGCTCGCTGTAGCCGTTCAGGGCATCGAGTTCCGGCCCGCGGATCACGAAGTCGATGTCGACCGGTGCCGAGCCCTGGTTGAGCACCTGGACATTGCCGACGCGCACGCGCAGGTCCGGATATTGCTTCATCCGCGCGCGGATCGCGCTCATCACGTCGCGCTGGGAGTAGAGGCCCGTGAAGATTTCGCCGGGCTTGCCTTCCAGAGCCTTGGTCACGATGCGGGACAACGAAAGTACCCGCTCTTCCACAGGCTGGATGCGGATGAACAGCCGTCCGGAATTCACCTGCTGCAGGTATCCGGTGCCGATGATTCCGAGGGCGTGTTCGACGCCGGGAAGCGACTTCATCTCGGCATGCGCACGATCCATTACTTCTTCCATCGCCCGGAGACTCATGCCCTCGGGTCCGAGGATCGACACCTCGAACTCGCTTTCGTCCACGTTTGTCGGAATGTATTCCTGCTTGACGATGCTGTACAGTGGCACGGTGGAAGCCATCACGGCGATCGCCACCACCGCGACCACCAGGCGATGGTGCATGCACCACCGGAGCATGCGCGCGTAGCTGCGGTCGATATAGCCGTAGAATCCGGAGCGCGAATCGTGCTTCAAGCCCTCGCGGCGCAGCAGACGCGAACTCATCATCGGAGTGAGGCTGAAGCTGATCACCAGCGACACTAGGATTGCGACCGAGGCCGTGAATCCGAACGAGTAGAGGAACCTTCCGGACACGCTCGACATGAACGAGACCGGAAGGAACACCACCACAAGCGACAACGTGGTGGCCATGACCGCCAGTCCGATGTCGCGTGTGGCCAGGATCGCCCCCTGGCGCGGGGGCAGGCTTTTTTCCTCAATAAACCGGAAGATATTCTCGAGCACCACGATCGCGTCGTCGATCACCACACCGACCATCAGCACCAGCGCCAGCATGGTGATGTTGTTGAGTGTGAAATGCAGCCACCGCATGGCGCCGAACGTTGCGATGATCGACGCCGGGATCGCCACCGCGGCGATCGCGGTCGCGCGCCAGTTGCGCATGAAGACCAGGACGACCAGCGATGCCAGCACTGATCCCAGAATCAGGTGGAGCTGCACTTCGTGAAAGGCGGCTTCGATGTAGCGCGACTGATCCTGGACCAGGTTGACCTGAACTCCGGGCGGCAAAAGCGTCCGCACGCGATCGAGCTTCGCCTTAACGTTGTTGATCACCTCGATCGTGTTCGCGCCCGACTGCCGCCGGACTTCGAGCGCCACGCACGGCTCGCCGTCGTAGCGGCAGGAACTCCGCTGTTCCTTGTGGCCGTCCTCGGCGGTGCCGATGTCGCGGATCCGCACCGGAGCCGCGCCGATCGTCGAAACCACCAGGTCGTTGAACAGCTTTGGATCCGGGAAGCGTCCGAGGGTCCGCAGCACCAGTTCCCGGGGACCTTCGTCAACGCGCCCGCCGGGGATGTCAGAGTTCTGGCGCTCCACCGCGTCGCGCACGCGCAGAATGGGAATGCGGTAGGCAGCCAGGCGGTCGGCGTCGATCCAGACATTGATGGCGCGTTTCTGTCCGCCGACGATCAGCACCTGGCCGACGCCGCTTACGGACTCAATTGCATCCTGGACGTCGCGGTCGGCGATCTCGTAGAGCTCGCGCTGCGTGCGGGGGCCGGTAAGGACAATCGAGAGAACCGGAGACGAGTCGGCGTCGAGCTTGCGGATCAGCGGTGGTTTGGCGTCGCGCGGAAGCAGGCTGATGACGCTGGCGACCGCGTCCCGGACATCCTGGGCCGCGACGTCGATGTCCCGGTCCAGGTTGAAGGTGATGGTCTGGATCGAGATCGCTTCGGTGGACGTGGAGCGGATGCTGTCGATGCCCTCGACCGTGGCGACCGCGTCCTCGATCCGGCGGGTGATCGTGCTCTCGACCTCCTCGGGCGAGGCGCCGGGAAGCAACGTGCGGATTGTGACGATCGGGAGATCCACATCCGGAAAGCGGTCGACACCGAGCTTGGTGTACGACACGCCACCGACCACCACCATCGCCATGATCAGCATCACGGCGAACACCGGCCGTTGGACGCAGACTTCAGCGAGCTTCTGCATCCTACTCCACCCGCACCTGCATCCCCTTGAGCATGCGGTCGTGGGCGTTGATCACCAGGCGGTCACCCGGCGCGAGTCCGGAGACCACCTCGATGCGGCCATCTTTGAGCCGGCGTCCCGTGCGGACCAGCCGTTCGTCCAGCGTCTTGCCACTGACCACGAACATCCGCTCGACGCCTGCAAACGAAACGAGCGCCTTGGATGGAACCGCCACGCCCCGTGCGCCCGCGTCGAGCGTAATGGTCCCCTCGACGAACGCGCCCGGGCGCAACGCCCCGTCCGTGTTCGGGATCTCGCCCTCGATTACCAGCGAGCGGTTCTGCGCCTGGATCGCCGGACTCAACCGGACCACCCGGCCCGACGTCTTCAGCGGCGAGGACTCAAGCGACACATCGATCCGCTGGCCCGGACGGATCCTCCCGGCGAACCGCTCCGGGACCTCCAGGCGGACGCGCAAGGGATGCTGGCGGACCAGTTGGGCCACCGCACCGTTCACCGCCATGTATTCGCCGATCGAAGCGATCCGGCGGGTGACCGAGCCCGCGAACGGCGCCTTGATCTCGCAGTCGGCCAACTGCTGGCGGGCGAGCGCGAGCTGGGCGCGCCGCTCGGAAAGCTGGGCACGCAACTGCATGACTTCTTCGAGGGCGCCCTGGTAGCGGGCTTCGGCGGCCTGGAGCGCGACTCCGGCTTTCTCCATGTCGATCCGGGACGACACGCCGTCCTTCTGCAATTGCGTAACGGTGCCGTGGATGAACCGGGCCTCCTTGAGCGAGGCTGCTGCCTGCCGGACGATAGCCGTGTTCTCCGGCACCACATCATCGCCCGGTTGCCCGGCGATTCCGAGCCGTGCGCGCGTCTGTTCGACGAGCGCCTCGGCCTGGCTGACGCGGAACCCGTAGTCGTCGCGTTCGATATGGGCCACCGGATCACCAGCGCGGACCGTGCTTCCCAGGTCGACGAAGAGCTGGCTGACCCGGCCCGGGACCTTTGCGCTGATTGTTGCCTGTTCCTCCGCCGAGAGTTCACCGTTGGCGCTGATGATCTCCGGGATGGTGGTTGGGGTTACGGTTTCAACCTGGACGGTGGCCGCGCTGGACTCCTTCGCCGCGGCCACCTTGCCGCCTGAATAGGGACCGGAGCAGTTGACCAGGAACGCAGCCGCCGCCAGGATCGTGGCGCAAAGCTTCATTTTGAACCCGGCGTTTATTTTCTCACACTCGGTGAACGATCCAGCCTCATGCTGGGATCGCGCTCGCGCACTGGTTTCTCCAGTGGCGCTGAACTATGCCGAGGCCGCCTTCGCCGCCGCGAGCGCCGTTTCGTAGTTGGGGTGATCAGCGACTTCCTTCACGTATTCCGCGTGGACCACTTCGTTGTTTTTCCCGACGACGAAGATCGCACGGGAATGGATCCGCAATTCCTTGATCAGGGTTCCATAGGATTCGCCGAAGCTGCCCGTCTTGTGGTCGGACACCATCTTCACTTTGTCGACACCGAAGGCGCCGCACCAGCGCTTCTGGGCGAACGGCAGATCCATGCTGAAGGTGTAGATCTCGACTCCGGGAAGCTGCGCGGCCTCCTCGTTGAAACGCTTGGTCTGGGCGTCACAGACGGGGGTATCGAGCGACGGGACGACGCTAAAGATCCGGACGGCCGCGCCGGTGGATCCGAGCGTGAACTCCTGCAGTCCGCCGTCGACGGCGGAAAAGTCCGGGGCGGTGTCGCCGGCCTTGATTTCGGGTCCGATGAGGGTCAGGGGTTTGCCCTTGAGGGTGGTTGCACCTTGTCTTTCCATAAGTCTCCTAGTGTAGCAATCGGGCTAGTTGCGCCGGCTCCTGGACGGGCAACTCGCAAGCAAAGTTATGGCAAACGTATGCCGTCGCGCGCCCCTCGATTGTGGGCATCGCGACCGGCGATTGGTTGGCGTGGAGCAGGACGCGTCCGGGGAGGAACCGCTTCCAAACTTCGGCCGCGAGCGCCTGAAAATCCGGGTTCGAAGAATCCCCGGCCAGGACGATTTGGCGGGGCTTGTTCGCCTGGTAGTCGAGGTAGGCGGCAGCCATCCGCGGGGTGGCATGCGGCGCCACTCTCAACCGTTGGGCGAAGGCGCGGATGGCGCGTGACGCGGCGTCCTCGAAATCCGCGCGCCCCGTGATCGCGGCCAGACGGAGCAGGGCCGAAACGGCTGAGGAATTGCCCGAGGGCTCGGCGCCATCATAGTCGTCCTTCATCCGCAGAGTCAGGCTCGCATCGTCTCCGGCGGTGGAATAGAAGCCGCCCTCCTCGGTGTCCTCGAACAGGCGGATCATCCGCTCAGCGATTGCGGTGGAGGCTGCCAGGTAAGCCGGTTCGAAGCAGGACTCGTACACGGTAGCGAGGGCGTCCGCGAACAGGGCGTAGTCGTCGAGGAAACCGGGAATCGCCGCCTCGCCATCGCGATAGCGCCGGAGAAGCAGGCCGGTTCCGGGATCGTACAGCTTGGCCAGCACAAAATCCGCCGCACGGCGGGCCGCGGCCGTGTAGCGCGGCTCGGCGAGCACCTGTCCACCCAGGGCGAATGCGGCGATCATCATCCCGTTCCAGCCGGTGAGGGTCTTGTCGTCCAGGTGCGGCCGGACACGCAGCGGACGCACCTGCATCAGCCTGGACGCCGACGCGGACAGGCTCGCGGCGAGATCCGCCTCCGTCACTCCGAACCGCTGGGCCGCCTCGTCGATTCCGGTGGCCTGATACAGGATGTTGCGTCCCGTGAACTCCCCGTGTGGATCGTTGCGGACGTTGCCGTCCTGTTCGACCCCGTAGAAGTGGCTGAACCAGGTAGCCGCAGGCTCTCCGAGAACAGCGCCAATCTCCTTGCGCGACCAGATGTAGAAGGCGCCCTCACCCTTCTCATGGGGGTGTTCTGGATCGATGACGCTGTCGGCGTCCTCGGCGGAATAGAATCCCCCGTCCGGGTGGGTCATGTCGCGGAGCACGTAGTCGAAGATGGTGCGCGCGGTCCCTGCCAGGTCGGACTCTTCAGTGATCTGGTAGGCCTCGAGGAACGACACCGCGAGCTGCGCCTGGTCGTACAGCATCTTCTCGAAGTGCGGGACGAACCAGCGCTCGTCGACCGAGTATCGATGGAATCCGCCGCCCAACTGGTCATTCATGCCGCCGCGGCCCATTTGGCGCAGGGTGTGCAGGCACATCTGCAAAGCGTCGCGGTTCCCGGTCCGGGCGTGGTGGCGCAAAAGGAAGTCGAACGCCACCGGGCGCGGGAATTTGGGCGCGTGCCCGAAGCCGCCATGGGCGCTGTCAAACGTCCGGCGGAACACCTGATAACAGGAGTCGGCAATGGATGAGTCGACCCAATTGGACCCACCTGCCCCGACGCTGGTGTGGCGCTTCAACTCGTCGAGAATGTCGCGGCTGGACTGAGTGATCCGCGGCCGGTCTGAGAGCCAGGCGTTGGCGATGTGTTCGAGGATCTGTTTGAATCCGGGCCGCCCCCAGCGTCCGTCGGGTGGGAAATAGGTTCCGCCGTAGAACGGCTTGAGGTCGGGTGTCAGCCAGACCGACATGGGCCAGCCGCCGCTCTGCGTGGTCGCCTGGACGAATGCCATGTAGATACGGTCGACGTCGGGCCGCTCCTCGCGGTCAACCTTGACGGGCACGAAGAAACGGTTCAGGACCGCGGCGATGTCCTCGGACTCAAACGACTCCCGCTCCATCACATGGCACCAGTGGCACGTCGAGTAGCCGACCGACAGGAAGATGGGCCGGTCCTCCTGGCGGGCCTTTGCGAATGCAGCTTCGCCCCAGGGATACCAGTCAACGGGATTGTGGGCATGCTGGAGGAGGTAGGGGGACTTTTCGTCCGCCAGCCGGTTGGTGTACATGAAGGGAAGATATGTGATGGGGTTGAGGTGAGGGGGGATTCAACTTTCGTCGGTCCGGAGACGGGAGTACACGCGGATGTCGGTAAACCCGTTGGGGAGTTTCTGTGCCGCGCGGAGTGTCCCCTCGTAGCGGAATCCGAGGCGCTCAGGGACGGCCTGGCTGCGCCGGTTGTCGGTGGAGCAGCGGATTTCGACGCGTTGGAGTCCGAGCGTGGCGAAGCAGTGGCTGGTCAGGAGCTTGACGCACTGGGTGATGATCCCCTTGCCTTGCCAGGGTTCGGCGATCCAATACCCGAGTGAGACGTTGCTGTTGGGCCAGTCAATTGGGTGCATTCCGGCCGCTCCGATGATCTGGTCCTGGCTCCAGATGCCGGCGTGGAATCCGAGGTTGTTAGCGAACTGATCCAGAACGGTGGAGATGAAGGCGGCGCAGTCGGCGCTCGACCGGGTGTGGCCGACCCAGGGGAGGAACCGGCGCAGATGCTCGCGGTTGGCGTCGCAGGCGGCGAACAGCGGCCCGGCGTCCCGGTCCTCGAAGATGCGCAGATGGATCCCAGGTAGAACGTTGCAGGTGAACATGGCGGCGGACTTCTCCGCATGATACCCGAGAAAAGTAAGGGTTTGCCCTGTCAGCAGATTCCCGCGGGTCCGCCGATGGATGAGGGTATTCTCATGTCGCTCACCGCTCTCGCAAACTCCGTCCACGCATCAGAAGACGAAGAAGTTCTCGAAATCCCAACGCCGCCAGTTCCGGAGACGCTTACCGACCTCGGCATTCCGGAGGCGATGGTCGAGCAGATCCTGCTGAAGACGCTCTACTACCGGAGTGAGACCTCGGGCCGGGAGCTGGCCGATTCGATGGGTGTCGCCTTCAGTGTGATCGAGTCGATGCTCGATTTTCTCAAGCGCCAGCACCTGATCGCGGTCCGGCGGTCGCTGGGCTTGGGCAACATCTCCTCGGTTTATGCGCTTTCCGACAACGGCCGCACCCTGGCGCGGGAATACCTGGAGCAGTGCCAGTATGCGGGCAGGGTGCCGGTTCCGCTCGACCAGTACAAGACTCTGGTCCAGTACCAGAAGCAGGAAGGCAGTTGGCTCACGATGGAGATGCTGCTGGACTGCTACAAGCACATGGTGGTGACGCCGGAGCTGCTGTCGCAGATCGGTCCGGCGGTAAATTCGGGCAAGAGCTTCCTGGTTTTCGGCTCACCGGGCAATGGCAAGACGTTCCTGGTGGAGGCGTTGTTCAACCTGGATGACACGCCGATTTTCATCCCGTACGCGGTCGAGTCGCAGGGCATGATCATCCAGATGTTCGATCCGATTTATCACGTGGAGGTAGGCGGTGCCGAAGAGGCATCATCGAGCTTCGCGCTCGCGCAGATGCCGCAGTATGACTGCCGCTGGGTCCGCGCGCGCCGGCCGTTCATCGTGTCCGGCGGTGAGCTGGATCTGAAGATGCTGGACCTGAGCTACAACGAGGTGGCCAAGTTCTACGACGCGCCGCTCCAGATGAAGGCAAACAACGGAATCTACCTGATTGACGACTTTGGCCGGCAGAAGGTGACGCCCGCCGAGGTGCTCAACCGCTGGATCGTTCCGATGGAGCGGCGGATCGACTTCCTGACGTTCAAGAACGGCACCAAGATGAACGTGCCATTCGAGACGTTCCTCATCTTCTCGAGCAATCTGAGGCCGGAAAACCTGGGCGACGAGGCGTTCCTGCGCCGGATTCAGTACAAGATGCTGCTCAAGAATCCGGACGAGCAGGAGTACAAGCAGATCTTCCGCCGCTTCTGCTTCAAGAACGAGCTTCCATTCACCGAGGACCTGCTCGACCATTTCATCGAGAACTACTACCGGCGGAGCGGGAAGAAGCGGCGCCGTTGCCATCCGCGCGACATCCTGACGCATGCGATGGACCTGCTGCGGTTCGAGCGGCGCGAGTGGGCGCTAACGCCGGATGTGCTTCGCCACGCGTTCCATAGCTGCTTCGCAACCCACGACGACGACGATTAGTGCAGCAGGCCGATCTTGTCGAGCGGCCAGTACACAAACACAGCCTTGCCGTAGATGTGGCGCCGGTGGACCGGACCCCAGGAGCGGCTGTCGTTGGACGAAGACCGGTGATCGCCGAGGACGTAGTAGTGGTCGGCTGGCACGGCCACGCGCGGTACCGACATCGTGTCGCGGTAGGCGGCTGGCACGTAGTTTTCCTCGATCCGCTGCCGGTTGACGAACACGGTCCCCTCGCGGACTTCAATCTGGTCGCCGGGCAGCCCGATCACACGCTTGATGTAGGACTTGCTCGGGTCGTTCGGATACCAGAACACGACGGTGTCGCCGCGTGAGATTCCGCCGATCCCCCACCGGTAGATAAACTTGTTGATGAAGATCCGCTCCTGGTCCTCCAGCGCGGGCATCATGCTGGTGCCCTCGACCTTCACCGGCTGGTAGACGAACAGGATCACCAGGACGGCGATCACCACGGACAACATGAGATCGCGCAGCCAGTTGATTGTCGCGGCGAACACCGTCGGCTTCTCCGGGGCCTTGGCCGGAGGCGCTTCGGGAGAGCCCAGCAGCTCATCCTGTTCCATCATATCCTCGCAGCTTCTATTGTGGATCGAGCCGTGATGCCGCGGCAAGGGGCCGTCCTGATCATCCCGGCGCTGAACGAGGCGCCAGTCATCGCGACAACACTGCGCCGGATTCCGGCGGGGATGTTCC
>VFZX01000054.1 GCA_016871015.1 Acidobacteriota bacterium
TGCTGCATCCGCAGTTCGATCAACTCCTCACGCGTGCCCTCCTCCATGGCGGCCGGACTGTGGTGGGGGGCACGGCTCCGCTCTTGCAGGCCATCCCAGCCCTCCACACGGAACCGGTCCACCAGCGTATACCCGGTCTGCCTCGATATCCCGTGTTTCCGGCACAATTCTGAAAATGACAGGTCGTTTGCCTGCCAATCTTCGATAAACTCGACCTTGCTGTCCATGCGGCTCACCTCTCGCCAGGGCATCCCCCAGCTTAACCGCTGTCCCCCGGTTACCCTTCGTTTGTGTCAACCGCCCACCGGCACACTTGTCAAGGATGTCTCCGGTTCGCACAATGTCCAAGACGGTGGCGCTGGTGACCGCGGGTCCGGTGAGGCCTGAGTTGCTGGTCCGTCTTCCGAAGTTGCTGCGTGCGCTGGGTCCGGTCAAAGCTTCCACCTACCAACAGGCGAGCCGGGTGGCGAACTCATTGCGCCACGGGACAGCGGTGCGCGCCTGGGACCCGGTGGCCGCCTGCCGCACCGTGCTCGTCTCAACCGGAGAAGAGGGTTGGGCGGAAACGGAGCGGGCGCTTGTGTCGGTGCGGCCGGACCTTCACGGGCTGCTTGCGATCTATCTCGGAAACCCTCGCGACTTCCAACAGTCCGCCGCGGTCCAGGCCGGGGCGCGGGTGGCGGCGGCCACGCTGATCCCCGGCACATCGCCAGTCAATGTGCTGGTGGTGGGCTCTCAGGAGGCCGCGCGCCTGCTCCGGTCCATGGGCGCCAGGGTCGCTCACGTGTCCGCGATGGATCCGGGCCGGCACGAGGCTGCTCTGGACACCCTCGGCTGGTTGATTCCGCAGGCGCTAACCCTGGCGGCGTCGGCATTCATCGACGCCGGAATTCCACCAGGAGCGGCGCGCGCCATCGCCGGCGCTTATGCCGCGGAAGCAGCCCGCGGTTTCCTGCGCACCAGCCGGAAACCGGATCCCGACGCCGGGTTGAAGGCGCTTGCCGCGCGGCAGGCGCCCGTTTCCGGTATGCCATAATTGCGGGGATGAAATACCGCCAGCGCGTTCTGGGTTTCCTGTTCCTGTTGTCGATCGTCACATACGTCGACCGGGTCTGCACTTCGGTGGCCGGACCCGCGATGCAGAAGGACCTCGACATCTCGCCGGAACGCTGGGGTTGGGTGGTGGCCGCCTTCGCCTTCGCCTACGCGATCTTTGAGATTCCGACCGGGTCGATGGGCGATCGCAAGGGTCCGCGCAGCGTACTGGCGAGGATCGTGATCTGGTGGTCGGCGTTCACCTCGCTGACGGGAGCGGTGTCGAACTACTTCGTGCTGCTTGCCACGCGATTCCTTTTCGGCGCCGGCGAGGCGGGCGCGTATCCGAACTCGTCGGCGGCGATCTCCCGCTGGTTTCCAGCTACCGAACGGGCCCGGGCGCATGGGGTCGTGTGGATGGCGAGCCGGATCGGGGGTGCGATCTCGCCGCTGATGGTGATTCCGATTCAACAGGCCTATGGCTGGCGGGCGTCGTTCTTTGTGTTCGGCATTCTGGGAATCGTGTGGGCGGTGGCCTGGTACTGGTGGTTCCGCGATAATCCGGCGGACAAGCCCGGCGTGACCAAAGAGGAGATCGCGGAGATCGGACCGAGATCCGCTGAATCACACGCTTTGAACTGGGGCAAGGCGCTACGCAGTCCGAATCTGCTGTGGATCATGCTCATGTACCACACGTATTGCTGGGGAGCGTTCTTTTACCTGTCCTGGCTGCACACGTTCCTGGTGAAGGGCCGCGGCTTCGACGACAGCGAGATCAGGAGCCTGTCCTGGCTGCCGTTCGCATTTGGCGGATGCGCGAACATGCTGGGCGGGCTGACGAGCGACTACCTGGTGAAGCGCGTGGGACTCAAGTGGGGACGCCGGCTGGTCGGGATGACCGGGCTCGGGGCCTCCGCGGTGTTCATCACGATGACGATGTTCACGCAGGACAAGGTCGCCTCCGTGGTGCTTCTTGCGCTCGGCTACGCGGGGTCGGACTTCATGCTTCCCGTGGCGTGGGCCGTGTGTCTCGATGTCGGCCGGAAGTATGCCGGCGCCATCACCGGCGCGATGAACACGGCTGGACAGCTCGGCTCGACGCTCACGTCGCTCGCCTTCGGATACCTGGTGAAGTGGTACGCGAGCTACGACGCGCCTCTGATTCCGATGGCGGCGATGACCGCCATCAGCGCGTTGCTGTGGTTGAAGATCGACCCCACCCAGGAGATCATTCAAGAGGAACACACAGAGCCGGTTCCGCTCCCGAAGGCCGCATGACACGCAGAGGTTTTCTCGCCTCCGCCGCGTTCGCGCAGGCGTCCCGCCCGAATCTCGTGGTGATTCTCGCGGACGATTTGGGATCCGCTGACCTGTCCTGTTACGGCTGTCCCGACATCCGCACCCCGAGCCTCGACGCACTGGCCGCGGCCGGAGTCCGGTTCACGCGCGCCTATGCCAACGCCCCGGAGTGTTCGCCGACGCGTACGGGACTCATGACCGGACGCTATCAGCAACGCGCCGGCGGACTCGAGTGCGCGATCGGCGTCGGCAATGTCGGCCGCTACGATGAGGCCGAGTGGCTGGCCTCCAAGGGCCAGCTCGGACTCCCGGTGAGCGAGACCTCGATTGCGCGAATGCTCAAGTCCGCCGGGTATGCCACGGCCTGCGCCGGCAAATGGCACCTTGGCTACCTTCCGGAGTTTTCCGCCAACCGGCATGGATTCGATGAGTACTTCGGGATCATGGGCGGCAACGCTGACTACTTCACGCACACCGAGGAGGACGGGACCAACGTCCTCTATCACAACGGAAAGCCGGTTCAACGCGAAGGCCATGTGACGGATTTGATCGCCGACCACGCCATCGCCTGGCTCAAGGCGCGGCCGAAATCGCAGCCGTACTTTCTCTATGTTCCGTTCACCGCGCCGCACACGCCGTTGCAGGCGTTGGGCGATCCTCCCGCGGCCAAGGCGACGTGGAACGAAGGCAAGCGTGCCACTTACGTGAAGATGGTGGAGCACATGGACCGCCGGATCGGCGAGCTGCTTGGGCACATCGACACGGCGAACACCCTGGTGGTGTTCATGAGCGACAACGGCGGCTACGCACAGTCGCGCAATACGCCGCTCAAGGCGGGCAAGAGCACATGTTGGGAGGGCGGCATCCGGATTCCGTGCATCGTCCGCTGGCCCGGCCGGATCCCCGCGGGCAGCACCACCGCGCAAGTGGCGATGACGATGGACATCTCCGCCACACTGCTGGCAGCGGCATCCGTGAAGCCGCCACGCAAGCTCGATGGCATGGATCTGCTGCCGGTGATGAGCGGGAAGTCCGCGCCCGTGCCGCGGACGCTGTTCTGGAGCTACAAGCGCGCCCAGACGCGGCGTTGGGCGGCCCGCGAGGGAGACTGGAAGCTGGTGGTGGACAACGGGCAGGAGGCGCTCCACGATCTCGCATCCGACGAGCGTGAGCAGCACAATGTGATCGCACAGCATCCGGATAAAGCGCAGCGGCTCCGGTCGCTGCTCGATGCCTGGAAGAAGGAGACCGCGCCCGCCCGCCTGCGCGATTTCAAGCCGAAACCCGCTGCGTGACGCCGGTGTCAGCGGCGCGGTAGGCGGCGAAAACGGCCCGGAGCGCGGCAACGGACTCGGCTGTGGTGATGAATGGCGGGATAGCGCCACTGGCGAAGTCCACGGCGGCTTGCAGCATGCGGCCGTACATGTCGACGCCGGATCCGGCGGGCATCTGTTCGTCTCCCGTGCGCGTGTGCCAGACCAGCGGCGCGGTTGTGGATCGCGGGTCGAACCGGAACCAGCCGTCCGATCCCCAGTAGGCGATGTGGTTGGCATAGCCGCGGTCCAGGTAGTAGCCGGTGTTGAGCGAGGCGACCATCCCATCGCGCAGAATCATCGAGACGACGGCTGCGTCCTCGACGTCCCCGGGGGTACCGCCCACATTGGCTTTGATGGCCGTCACGCGGTCCACGCGGCTGCCAGTGAGGAACTGCAGCAGATCGATGTAGTGGATCCCGTGGAAGATGAGCTTCCCGCCTCCGCCCAGCTTGCGCGATACCTTCCACGACTTCTGGTGCTCGGGATTGCGCAGCCGCGTCTGGTCTGCCACCCATGCCATGTCGGCGCCGTAGCCCTTTCCGATTGCGCCCGAACGGATGAGGTCGCGCGCTTTCAACGCGGCTGGATCCAAGCGTGTCGCCATCGCGAGCATCACCTGCCTGCCCGCGTCATCCGCGATCCGGGCCACGCGCTCGAACGCAGCCATACCGGCGCACCCCGGCTTTTCGGCCACCACGTGCGCACCGCCGCGGATGGCGATCTCGATCGCCGCGGGCATCCGGTCCGGTTGAAGCGAGACCACCACCAGCTCGGGACGGAACTCCGCCATCAGCCGCCGGGCGTCCGTGCTCTCGCGAAATTCCGACACGCCGCGGCAGGAAGCCGTGCGGCGGTAGTGTCCCAGGTGGTCGCCCACCGGTTCTGAAATCAGGGCCACGCGCATGGAACACAGTATGTGATATATGCAAGGGGATGCGCTACTCGCTTGTTCTCCTCCTTGCCGGACTGGCAC
Organism: Acidobacteriota bacterium; assembly: GCA_016871015.1. GTDB lineage: Bacteria > Acidobacteriota > Terriglobia > Bryobacterales > Bryobacteraceae > SYLY01. The sequence continues at coordinate 4,624 of VFZX01000054.1, forward strand.
CGGCCGCGCCCGTGACATTTCCCGAGAGCTATCCACCCACCAACGACGTGGCGATGGAAAACCTCGTGGCCGTTCCGATGCGCGACGGCGTGAAGTTGTACGCCGACATCTACCGTCCCGCCGCGCCGGGCAAGTATCCAGTGATCGTCTCGCGAACGCCGTACAGCACGGAGCGTTATCCGAACGCCTATGACGCGGCGGTGTTCTTCTCCCGCCGCGGCTACGTTTATGTCTACCAGGATGTCCGCGGACGGCATGAGTCCGAAGGCAAATGGGAGCCCTTCCGCAACGACATCGAGGACGGCTACGACACGATCGAATGGGCTGCCAGGCAGCCGTGGTCCAACGGCAAGGTGGGGATGCAGGGCGGATCCTACCTGGGCCATGTGCAATGGCGCGCGGCGATGTCGAAGCCTCCGCATCTCGTCACGATCTTCCCGGCGGTGGCCGCAACCAGCCTCTATCACGACTGGATCACGCTGAACGGCGGCTGGCGGCTGTCGTTCAACTTCGGCTGGGGACCCGTGCGCCAGGAGTCGCGCGTCATGCAGAACACCGGGATGCATACCATGAGCGGAGGTCCGGAGGCGATCGGCTACGACAAGATCCTGTGGCACTTCCCGCTGAACACGATGCAGCGCCTGGCAGGCCGCAACGCGCAGTTCTACAAGGATTGGATCGCGCACCCGGACTACGACGCCTACTGGAAAAAGATCAACGCCGAGGAGATGTTTGACCAGATCGGGATCCCGGTCCACACCTTCGGCGGATTCTTTGACATCTTCAGCCAAGGCACGTTGCGCGGATACGCCGGGATGAGCGCCAAGGGCGCCACCGAGTCCGCACGCAAAGGCAGCAACATGGTCATCGGACCTTGGGGGCACGGGTCGTCGCAAAAGTTCGGCGATATTGATTTCGGCGCCCACGCGCACGTGGATCAGAACGCTCTCGAGCTGCGCTGGTTCGACTATTGGCTGAAGGGTCTCAAGAACGGCGTCGACCGCGAACCGCCCGTCAAGATCTTCCTCATGGGCCGTAACGAGTGGCGGTACGAGAACGAGTATCCGCTCGCACGGACGCAGTACAAGAAAATGTACTTGCGGGCGAATCGCGGATTGAGCTGGGATGCTCCGGGCGAAGAACCCGCCGACCAGTACCGGTATGACCCTGATCATCCGGTGCCTTCGGTGGGCGGGAACAATTGCTGTGGCACCCCGACCCCGGCGGGCCCGAAGGATCAGCGCTCGATCGAGAGCCGCCGCGACGTGCTGGGCTATACGTCGGACTTCCTGCGCGAGCCGGTGCAGGTGACGGGTCCGGTGAAAGTGGTGCTGCACGCGGCTTCCGACGCCGTCGATACGGATTTCGTCGCCAAGCTAATCGACGTGTATCCGGACGGCCACTCGATGAACATGGCTGAGGGGATCCTGCGTGCGCGGTACCGGGAAGGCGCGGACAAGCCAAGGCTGCTCGAACCGGGTAAAGTCTACGAGATGACGATCGATCTGGTGGGGACGAGCGTCGAGTTCCAGCGCGGCCACCGGATCCGGGTCCAAATCACTTCGAGCCACTTCCCGCAGTTTGACCGGAATCCAAACACGGGTGAGGAGTTCGGAACGGGCACGGCGGTGAAAGTGGCGCGCCAGACGATCCACCACTCACGCGTGCATCCGTCGCATGTCGTGCTTCCGGTAATTGCACAGTGACGCGCCGCAGCCTGATCGCGGCGCCGGCACTGCTTGCCGCGCAGCCCCGCCCGCCGGTTGTGAACGCCGCTGAGCATGCCTGGGTCCTGCACGATCCGCGTTATCCGGTCAACCCGGATCTGGCGACGTGTCCCACGAATCTGCCCAAATACGAATACCCGGCGGAGCAGATTCTGGCGGACATGCGCACCTACAATGTCGATCACACGGTGATTTCCCATGTCTGCTACTACGGCCGCGACAACCGCTACGCGAGCTATTGCGTCAAGACGTATCCCGGCAAGTTCGCCGCAATAGGACTGCTGGTGGGCCACCGGCTGCACCCGCCCGCCGACAAGGAGAACGCCGGCCGCCTGGAGCGGCTGGTGAAGGAAGACGGACTCATCGGGCTGCGGCTGAGTCCGATCTACGATCCCAAGGTGGTTTGGCTGAACGACCCGGTTTGTGATCCGTTGTGGAAGAAAGCGGAACAGCTCGGGTGCACGTTCAATATTTTCTGCGCGCCGCACCAGGTGGTCCAGATCCCGCGCATGGCGGAGCGGTTTCCGGGAGTCAACATTGTGGTCGACCACATCGCGATGATCGACATCACCAAACCGGACAGCGAGGGCTTTGGTCCGCTGCTCGACCTGGCAAAGTTCCCCAATGTGTTCGTGCGGACGTCGCTGCACAATCCGTCGAAGACGAGGCAGCTTCCGTTCCGCGACGTGTGGCCGTTCCTGCGCCGTCTGTATGACCGGTACGGACCCCGGCGCCTGGTGTACGCAAACTTCTACGAGTTGCTCATCATGAAGGAGCTGATTCCGTTCTTCACGGCCGAGGACAAGGAGTGGATCCTGGGCAGGACCGCCTACCGGCTGTACCGGTTCGGAGGGACGGCGAGAGGCTGACCGCTGTTGAAACAGCCCGCCAAACCGGATACCATGGGTCAGACTCCTCATGAGCGTTCCGGTGATCCAGGGCCTACCCGGTGGCAAGCCGGTGATACCCGACAAGCTCTACTTCCGCATCGGCGAAGTCGCGCAATTGGCGGGTGTCGAGCCGTACGTACTGCGCTACTGGGAGACGGAATTCGCCAAGCTGATGCCCAAGAAGTCGGGCTCCGGCCACCGGCTTTACCGGCGCAAGGACGTCGAGCTTGTCCTTGAGTTGAAGCGGCTGCTGCACGAGAAGCGCTACACGATCGAGGGCGCACGGCTGGTGCTCGAGCAGAGCCGGAAGAAAGAGAAAGAAAAGCGCACTGAGCCCGTACGCCTGGGAGCCGAAGTGCAGTCGAGCCTGTTCGCCCCGGAACCGTCCAGTGGACGAATCGAGATGGTCCGCAAGGAATTGCGTGACTTGATCAGTATGCTCGGCGCCAAAGCTAAGGCCCGCTAATCGGGCAGCGAGAACGACAACACGGTGCTGCCGGACGCGATGGCCACGTGCTGCCGGCCGCCGGCCGTGTACGTCATCGGCGATGCCTTCCACGGGTTGTTGGACTCAAAGTGCCACAATGTCCGGCCGGACTTCGCCTCCACCGCCGCGAATCCGCCGCCCGTCTCGCCATAGAACACCAGTCCACCCGCGGTCGACAGCACGCCGGAATAATTCGCTTCCGGCGGGCCGAACTGTGGCACTTCCCACGCGATCTTGCCCGTCTCGATGTCGATCGCACGCAGGTACTTCTCCGGCGGGTTCGCGGGATCCGCGTATGGAACGAACCAACTTCCTGTCTGCCGGTAGATGCTGCAATCCTCAACCGCCATCACGTAGAACAAGCGCGACACCGGATTGAACGCCGTCGAATACCAGTTCGTTGCGCCGCGCACCGCCGGACACGCTTTGGTGCCCATCGGAGTCGGCTTGGCGCCTTCGGCCAGCACGGGCCGCCCCTTGGAGTCGATGCGGCTGGCCCAAGTCAGCCGCTTGACGAAAGGCTCGCCCAGCAGGAACTCTCCGGTAAGGCGGTCGAGGACATAGAAGAATCCGTTGCGGTTGGCCTGCAACAGGAGCTTGCGGTCGCGGCCCCGGAAGCGCGTGTCCACCAGCACCAGCGGCTCGGTGGCGTCCCAATCCCAGAGGTCATGCGGCGTGAACTGGAAATGCCACTTCAGTTTTCCGGTCTTCGGATCCAGGGCCACCACGCAGTTGGTGTAGAGATTGTCGCCCAGGCGGTCGGTTCCATCGGTGTCCGGATATGGATTGCCCGTCGGCCAGTACAGGGTGTCCGTTGCGGGATCGTAGGATCCGGTGAGCCACGTAGCGCCCCCGCCGACTTCGATCGCCTTGCCCTTCCAGGTTTCCGCGGCGGGCTCACCGGGCTTGGGGATGGTCCAGAAACGCCACGCCTGCTCGCCGGTGGTGGCTTTGTACGCCGCCAGGAATCCCAGTAGCGGACCATCCCCGCCGCCGATCCCGGAAATCACGAGGTCGCCCACCACCAGGGGTGCCGCGGTCGCGCCGTAGGCTCCGGGAGTCTCCGGCATCACCACTTCCCACATCAGCGCCCCGGTGATCCGGTTCAGGCAAATCAGATGGGCGTTGTCGGTGGCGAAGAAGATCCGGTCGCCAAGCAGGGCCGCGCCCCGGTTGGCGCCTTTGGCGGCGTCCCCGGCGATCCGGCCGCCGGAGTTGCGGGGCCGCGAATAACACCAGAACTCGCGTCCCGTGCGCGCGTCCAGTGCGCAGACACGGTTGGGTCCGGTGACGTACATGATGCCGCCGCTGACCAGGGGTGTCATCTCCAGTCCGTGGTAGGGAAGCTCGTAGGACCAGCTTAGCCGCAGCCGCTGGACATTCCCCGCGTGGATCTGATTCAAGGCGCTGTGGCGGTTGGCGCCCGGCAGCCCGTGGTAGCCCGGCCATTCGCCAGCCGCAGGCGCGTGGACGGCCTGGACGGCGGAAGCCGGAACCGGAGCTTGAGGCGTTTCCAACTTGCCAGGACGCACACCGTCCAGCCGGCTCAAGTACGCGATCAGATCGCGACGCTCGGTGGCGGATGCTTTGAGCGCGGGCATGAACGGCTGGCTGTCCTGCGTGACCGAGCTGTACTCCGATTCATGCAGCGTGCGGAACTTTCCGTCCAGCGTTTGAAGCTGCAAGCCGTGCCGGCCGCGATTCCGCGCGAAACCACGGAGCGTGGACCCATCGCGCAAGCGGACGCCGACCACGCCCCAGTGTCCCGCCGGACACCATGCCCAAGGCGGACAGCCCGCGCTCGACCGCATCCCGCCGCGTGACGCCGGATCGTCGAGCACCTGTCCGAGCTCCAGCACGGTGAGCTGTTTGCCAACTTCGGAGAGATCCGGTCCGTTGGTGGCGCCACGTCCGCGCACCATGTGACAGGTGGCGCATTGGCCTTTGCCGAAGAAGAACTGCTCGCCCGCTCCCACTGCGCCTTCGGGTTGGACGTCGAATGCCGAAGCGTTCATTGAACGGACCCAACCGGCCATCTCGCTCAGTTGCGCGGCGGGAAGGGGAAATCCGGGCATGCCGCCGGGGGTTCCGTTGCGGATCAGCTCGCCGATCTGCGCGGCCGACCGGTTTCGCAAGGTCCTCCGGTTGGCCAGCCCCGGGCCGCGGTCCGTGCCCGCCGCCCTTGGACCATGGCATCCCGCGCACAGGCTCGCGTAGTTTGGCGGGGGTTCGGTTTGTCCGGATGCCATCGCGGCGCCGAGCGCGATTCCAAGAACGATCCTCATAACGGCTACATTCCCAGGAAAGCACGGATCTTCGGCCATTGCTGGGCGAATCCGATACAGGAGATTCCGATGTAGAAGATCGCGCAGGCGAGCAGTCCCAAGTATTGCGGGATCCCGGCCCGCAAGGGTTGCGGAAGCAGTACGTGGATCGTCACCAGAGCGTGAAGCGCGGAGAATCCAAGCGCGAAGTTCCACATCACGCCTGTCGCGATGGCGAGCACCAATGGATTGGGTGTGATGCGCAGCGCCACCAGTCCCCACACGCAGTAGAACGCCAGGATCGTGTAGTAGACGTACTTCACCTTGTGGTCATCCAGCTTGTGCATGCGGCTGGAGCCGATCCAAAGCACGTCGGTCCAGCGGCGGGCGATGTTGTCCAATTGGCTGACCTGGGTCGGGGCCATGATCAGGAATCCGCACAGCAGGGTGAGGAACCAGAAGACCTGCCCGTGGCGCGCGGCAATCGCCTGGGCCGACATCGCCGCCACCGCGTTGCCCTCGACGTTGGTCACGCCTTTGATGAATTCATAGGAGACCATGGCGGGCAGCGCCATGCCCAGGATGCAGCCGGGGGCCCACAGCAGGAACTGGTCGCGGTGGATCACGCGGAGCCAGCGCTTCCATCGGGCCTCGGAGTCCGGGGTCAGGTCGAACACCTTGCCCATGTGGGAGAGGCTGATGGTGCGTCCGCCGATGGCGCTCGGAATCGCGCCGGTCTGCGCGCCCATGCCCCAGCCCTTGTCGCGGACATAGTTCGAGAAGGCGCTATTCGTGAGGCCGCCCGCGCCTGCCACGGCGGAGAAGGCGGCCAGCGTAGCCCAGTTGAAGTTGCCTTCGGGGAGCGACCCGAAGCGGAAGAATCCGGAGAGGATCTCCCACCGCGTCTCCCAGCTCACAAAGAAGATCGCGACGAAGCCGAGGAAGGTCAGGATCACCACCAGCTTGCTCACCATGATGCGCTCCAGCGCGTTGTAGATCTTGCCGCCGAAAATCAGCGGCACGAAGGCGCACAGGAAAATGCAGTAGCTGATGGTCCGCACGAATTCGCCATCCGCGGCTGTAGGCAGACGGCCCATGAGCACCGAAGCGAGGGGGACGGCGGCGTTGGACGACAGGTACGGCCACACGCTGCCGAATTCGAACATCAGGTAGAACAGGGTCCAGAACGTGGGTCCGGGCCAGGTCCGGAAGAAGCCCACGAAGATGGTCTCGCCGGTGTAGAGCGTGTATCGCATCACCGACAGGTTGTAGGCCACCTGGACCATGATCGCGATGGTGGCCAGCCACAGTACCTGGCCGCCGTACTGCGCCGTCACCAGCGGTCCGAACAGCCATTCGCCTCCGCCGATGTTGGCGCCCACCATCATCAAGCCTGGTCCCACCAGGCTCGCCAGGCGGCGTTTCTCGAACGATTGAGGCTCGGGCAGTTCTGCCTTCTGCCAGTCTGGAAATCGTACAGACAAGGGGCTATGGTATCACTGGTCCATGGCTGCCTACCAACAGATTCTGTACGAGCTCGACGGCCCGGTGGCTATCGTCACGCTCAACCGGCCCGAACGCCGCAACGCGCTATCGATGGAGCTGATGCGCGAGTTGATGGGCTGCCTGCGTGAACTGCCGGACCCGGTGCGCGCGGTGATCCTCGCCGCGCAAGGCAAGGTCTTTTGCTCGGGTCATGATCTGGCCGAAATGACCGGTGGGACCATCGCCAGCTACCGGGGGATCTTCGATGTCTGCACGGAGTTGATGGCGGCGATCCAGGCGATCCCGCAGCCGGTGATCGCGGAAGTGCAGGGACTGGCCACCGCGGCCGGATGCCAACTGGCGGCCACCTGCGATCTCACGATCGCGAGCGAGACCGCCGGATTCGCGACACCCGGGGTGAAGATCGGATTGTTCTGCTCCACGCCGATGGTCGCGCTCACCCGCGCGATCGGCCGCAAGCGCGCTATGGAGATGCTGCTGACGGGCCGCGTCATCGATGCCCGGACCGCGGCCGAATGGGGCTTGGCAAACCGGGTTGTAGCCGCCGGCGAGTTGCGCGCGGCGACGCTCGAACTCGCGCGCCAGACCGCCGCCGCGAGTCCGCTGACGGTCGCATTGGGCAAGCAGGCCTTCTACAGCCAAATCGACCTCGATCAGCCGAAAGCCTACGCCTACGCCAAGGAGGTGATGTCGATGAACGCACTCGCGCAGGACGCGCAGGAGGGAATCGGCGCGTTCCTCGAAAAACGCACGCCGTGCTGGACCGGGCGCTGAGCCTGTCTACGGAGTTCCGGGCAAAGGCAGCGGGGGAAAGCTCCCCGGGTTCGTCAGACTCGGGATCCGCCATAACAGACGGACATCCGACTCGAAGGCTCCCACGTCCAGCGCGCTTGTCCGGGGCCGAGCCTTCGCCGCCATGTGCTTCACATACTGTTCGGCGAGGCGGTGGAGCGATGCTGCGCCGCTTGCCTCTTCAGTCCCTGCGTTGACACACGGAGAACTGGGGCTTAGCCGGTAGTCGCTCTGCGAGGGATCGATGAATCCCGGATCGACGCCCGTCATGTTGCCCGCGATATCGCGCACGATGCCGGGCGCGTTGTCTGTCGAGCCCGGGCGGAATCCAGCCTGGAACCAGTTGTTCCTCAGGTCCACGATCCCGTCGTTCTGGAGGATCGAAACGCGTTCCCTGGCCTCGGGGACGAAGTAGATGTTGTTGCGGACGTCCGCGGTGGCCCGGCGCACACCCAGGCGGATCATATCCGCGATATCGGTCCGGTAGGAAACGATCGTGTTGTTGTAGAGGAAGATCGTGCCGCCACGGTAGCGGTCGGTGTCGCGAAGGTCGCCGCCGTAGTTGATCAACTGGCTGTTATCCGGACCCGCATGGTCGATCAGCACGTTCCGTACACGAAGGCTTCGTTGTAGCGGGGATCCCGCATGATGGCATCGCTGCCGGCCTCCACCAGATCCAACTGGCGGTTGCCACCTTCGATCCAGTTGTAACGGACTACCGTGCCGGCGGACCGGTCCTTCAGATTGCTGCCCTCCGACTCGCGCGTGAGCGGTCCAAAGTAGTTGTACTGATAAGTGATCCGTGCCGCTTCGGTGTAGGTGTTGTGCTGCTCGGGATTCCGGCCGCCGTATCCGTTCGAATCGACCCGGTTGCGCTCGATCAGAATGTCGGTGGTCGGATTCACGCGGTCCGAGCCGATAAACAAGCCGTTCCCGTTGTCGTGGAGCCAGCATCCGCGAATCGTGATGTTGCGGCCGCGCTCGATGTAGATCCCCGCCGCGTTGAACTCGTAACCGGCCTGGCCGCCGGTGGTGCTCAGGAACTGCGTCGGAGCGCGAGCGCCCTTTACCTCGAGGTTTTCGATGACCACATAGGACGGATAGCTCGCCGGAGAGTCCTCGCGCGGCACGCGCGATCCTCCCACCTTGATGACCCCGCGTTCCTGGTTCCAGAAGTCCAAATTGCGGGGCGTGACGGCACCGGCGCCATCGATCACGGGGAGTTGGCCCTGTGGACCTGGAACTCCGCGGATGATTAGCGGCGCGTTCATCGTGCCGGTCCGGGCGATCACCCACTTCTCCTTGTAGGGCTCGGGCCGCCAGTGGATCAGAACGATGTCGCCAGGCTGGAGCGTTGTCCACGGCGCGGCGCCGATGGATTGCAACGCCCGCCCTGGTCCGATCTCGTAAGTTGCCGCCATCGCGCCCGTGCACAGCGCTAGCGCGAGGATTCCGGACCGCATCAGCTTCGCCGTTGCAACGGGAACGCAACCCTCCCGCCGGTCATCTGGGACTCATAGATTCCTGCCACCATCTCAATTGTCCATCGGCCGTCTTTGGCGCTGCAAACAGGCTGCCGGTCTTTTTCGATCGCTTCGAGCAAATCGAGCGCCATCAGGTGATTGGTCCCCTCCCGGCCGCGGATGGCCTTGTCAGGCGGGTAGTTCACCCGCTCCCACGACTCGCCCTTCTCCGATACCCAGGACGGGCTGCGCAGCAGGTACGGCGCGGGACTTGGCACGTCGCTCAAAGGAACGAATATCCATCCCTTGCTTCCGGCTACGGTCACTCCGAAGCGCCGCCCGGTGGCTACGTCGCTGCGGGTGGATCCGAAGTACCCGTGGACTCCCTTGTCGAACAGGAACATCGCGGCGATCGAATTGCCGCCCACCTTGCCCACCGGCTCCGACGCCTCTTTCATCATTCCCGGCGCCAGCTCACGGCCTTCGTCAGTGACATGGGCGAACACCCATTTCGGATCGCCCGCGTAGTAGCGCATGAGGTCGAACACGTGGGTTCCGAGCACGATGAGGTCCTCGCCGCCCGCACGACGGTCCTCTTTGCCCCGGCCGCGGACCTCGAGGATCGTGCCGATCTCGCCCCGCTCGATCATCTCGCGCACCATCCAGGTCACCGCCATCAGGCGCGCGGGATGGCCCACTTGGACCTTCAGGTTCTTCGCCTCCACCATCCGGATGATCTCATCGGCGTCGGCGAGCGAGCGCGCCAGCGGCTTTTCCACCAGGACATGCGCGCCAGCGGCGGTGGCCGCACGGAACATGTCCATCCGTTGGTCGCACCAGCGCGGACCAATTGTCACGATGTCCGGCTTTTCCTTGGCGATCATCTCCCGGTAGTCCCGGTAGGACCGCGCGGCGCGGCACACGTCCTTCGCCTTTTCGCGGCCCGCGTCATTGGGGTCGGACACCGCCGCAACCTCCACCTGGGGGAGCTCCCGCCAAGCGATGTCCCACCCGTGGCCGTAGTTCCCGTGTCCTGTGTCGCCGATGATTACGGCCTTGTATTTCCGCTGCTGCGCCACCGCGCGGCGGGCGGCGGCGGTGGCGGTTCCCATGAGAAAGATGCGCCGGTTCACGTAATTAGCATACTCGACGGGGACGGGCTGTAGAATATGGCCTGGATACGCCGCCCGTCTGGGTCTGGTATAAAAGCGGGATGACCCGCCGAACCCTGCTCTCCGCCGCCGCGGGCGCCGCAGCCGCAAAACCCGCCGATCCCTACCGGATCATCGATCCCCATGTCCACGTGTGGAAGATGGACAAGCGCTACCCGTGGGCGAAGGAAACCACCAATCCTCCGGCGGAAGACGCGACGCCCGAGATGCTGCTCGACCTGATGCGCAAGAACGGCGTCGCCAAGACCGTCATCATCCAGGTGATCCACTACCGTTGGGACAACAGCTTCCTGGCCGATGTCCTCAAGCAGTACCCGACCTATTTTCAGGGAGTGGCGCGGGTCAATCCGGAGGATCCCGCGGCGCCCGATCATCTGTCGAAACTCGTCGAGCAGAAGTTCCGCGGTGTCCGGCTGTCGCCTGCGGGAACCGCGGCTGGAGACTGGATCAAGGGTCCGTTGATGCCGCCCCTGTGGGCGCGCTGCAACCAGTTGAAGGTTCCGATGACGCTGCTTGCGCCGGTGGTCCGGATGCCGGACTGCGAGAAGCTGATCGAAAAGTACCCGGACTTGACCGTCGTCATCGATCACATGGCCGACAGCCCGATCGACAAGCCAGCGGAGCTGCTGAAACTGCTCGCGCTAAAGCGCTATCCCAAGGTGTTCGTCAAGATCTCGCACACCTGGTCGCTGTCGCGCGAGGGATATCCGTTCCGCGACACGTGGGCCCAGGTGAAGCGCCTTTACGACGGTTTTGGTCCGCAGCGGCTGATGTGGGGTACGGACTGGCCGATCGTCAACCGGCATTCAAGCTACTCGCAAGCGCTGGCCCTGGTGCGCGACGAGATGGACTTCCTGAACGCCGATGACCGGGCGTGGATGCTTGGCAAGACGGTCGAAAAGGTGTGGCCCTTCCCCAGGGCTTGATACACTGGCGAGCATGAGGAAATTCGTTCTATTCGCCGCGCTGGCGGCTGTATGCGCCACGGTTGCGTTGAGCCAGAAGAAGAAGATCACGTTGCCGCCGCCGGGCCATACCGAGTCGGCCAACAATCGTCCCCAGGTGGTTGCACGGCCCGCGGGCGCCGAGTTGAAGCTTCCATCCGGATTTCAGGTCCAGGAATGGGCCACCGGGTTTGAGAAGCCGAGGTTCATGGTCCAGGCGCCGGGCGGCGAGATCCTGTTGAGCGACAGCTCGGACGAGGGCAAGGTGTTTGTGCTCGCCGACAAGGACGGCGATGGCAAAGCGGATGCAGGGCGCAAGACCCTGATCACCGGTATGTACCGCCCGTTCGGCATGGCGTTTTGGAAGGACTACCTGTACGTGGCTGGCACCACCACGGTGAAGCGCTTCAAGTTCGACGCGAAGTCAACCTCGGTTGACGGCGGCGAAGAGGTCGTGTCCATGAAGGATTTCGCCAAGGGCCACTGGACACGCGGCATCACGTTCGACGCCAAGGGCCAGAAGATGTACGTTTCGATCGGCTCGGCGTCCAATGTTGATGCCGGGGAGCCGCGGGAGCGTGCCGCCATCAACCGCTATGACCCGGACGGCAAGAATCACGAAGTTTGGGCGGAGGGTCTGCGGAATCCGGTGAGCATCCGCTGGTATCCGGGCACGCAACGTCTGTGGACCACGGTCCAGGAGCGCGACCTGTTGGGTGACGATCTGGTTCCGGACTACTTTACCGAGGTCCACAAGGGCAAGTTCTACGGATGGCCGTATGCCTACATTGGTCCGAATGAGGATCCGCGGCGGAAGGGGGAAAAGCCGGAGTTGGTCAAGAAGACGGTGGAGCCTGACCTGGTGCTCGGCGCCCACGTGGCGGTGCTCGATTTCGTTTTCTACACGGGCTCGCAATTCCCGGCCAAGTACAAGGGTGGCGCGATCCTGGCGTTGCACGGCTCCTGGAACCGGTCCAAGCGTGTGGGGTATTCGCTGGTCTACGCTCCGTTCAAAGGCGGCAAGCCGACGGGCGAGATGGAGGAGCTGATCGGGGGCTGGATGCTGTCTCCTGACCGGCGTGAGGTGTGGGGCCGTCCGGTGGGAATCCTGCAGCTTCCCGACGGCAGCCTGCTCGTGTCCGACGACGGCGGGAACAAGATTTGGCGCGTCTCATACAAGGGCTAGCGTTCTTGTTGGTGGCCGCCGGGACGGCCCCGGCCCAGACCAAGCCCTTTTCCCATCAGTTCCATTTGAAGATGGGCTTGCAGTGCGGCGGCTGCCATCCATCGGCAGCGGCCAGTTCCAAAGCGGCGGACAACAATCTGCCCGCGCAGGAAGCCTGCCGGACTTGCCACAAGCAGGACATGCCGGTGAAGCAGCCCGCCAAGCTGACGGTGTCGCGCTTCAGCCACGAGTTTCACCTTAAGTTCGGGGATGTGAGTCCGCTGATTGCCGCAGCCGTCCGGGCGAAGACGTATCTGGGTCCGGTGGCGGGTGAGGGTCCGGTGGCGGCGGCGAACGCCTGTCTGGGCTGCCACCGGGGAATCGCTACTTCGGATCAGGTGGGACCGGAGGTGTTCCCGCACATGGCCGACTGCCTGGTGTGCCACAACAAGATCGACAACCCGTTCAGTTGTGAGCTATGCCACGAGCCGGGCAAGCACCTCAAGCCCGCGGATCACACGCGGACATACGTCGACACGCACAGCACCGGCAAGATGAAGCTCGACAAGGCTTCGTGCGTAATCTGCCACGGGAAGAAGTTCACCTGCCTGGGCTGCCATTAGAAGGAGCGATAACCCACTGTGCCTGCCGAGCAAACCAACGGCGGGTGGCTTCAGATTTCGGCCCGCACACCACGGCGTGCGACGATTCATCCGGAAGCGGATCAGAATGAACCGTCTGGCCCTTTTTGCGAGCGTCGTTGGCGGTAATCGATGCCAGGAAGTACCCGTTGTGGCCCTCCATAACACGCATCACCGAGCCGCCTTCTGCCTCAATGACATCGCGCCTGTAGACCGACATTGGGCCATCGTCCCGATCGTCCTCAAAGGCTGCGGACGAAGGCCGCAACCGCTGGAGGTTCTGGTCGAAACAGACAAGTAATCTTGGAATGCGCCGCAGCAAGGGGACGAAATCCGCAATCCCAGGATCGTCTGGAAAATTGCTGGCGCAGTCTTCCGAAGAAGCCACGCTATTTCACCTTCCCGGAGGTCAGCTTGACCCAGGCCTTCAAAACTTCTTCACTACCCGTCAGGGGAGATTCGATGAACTGATCAGAATCGAGCCGCTCCGCGAAAAAGCTTACGTCCTGCGAAGAGTTGACATAGACCTCGATGTTCACACCCCCGGTGTGCCACTCCAATTGGATCCCCCCGCGTACCGTCGGGACGACCGACGGGAGCGGAGTATTGAACTCCAGCAACTCGTCGAGCAGCCGGATGGCTTCTTCAGCACACTCTCTGCTAACCGGCTTGGCGGAGTACGAGTTCCAGCCGGGTGGGAGTCTGAGCAACGCGACGACTGCATCGACACTCTTTTCAAACGAAGGGCGCACCCTGCGTTTGGCCTCCGTCCCGGATCCCCGGTGCCAAATGATCACTCTTGGAACGAAGGGATCATGTGATGCGAAGGTGGTCCTGACCGCGGAACGGGACAGGACGTCGGGTAATGTCGCTGCCGAGGCCGGCTGCTCCTCAACAACTGCTGCGTCCGCCAGGAGTTGTGGCGTTCCTTTTGCGACCATGGTTTCAAACATCGATCCTCTCCCAGGCTCTGTGCATTTGTGGTGTCGTTAGGTCGGCGAATCCCCGGACGATCCATTTCCTCGCAAGGTCGAAAAATTCGAATGCATTTTCGATCCGGTCGCCAAGCGGAGTGCCGCGGGCCGTAAGGTTCATCGCGAAGATCGGAGAGTCGTCCGCTTTCCTCCACACAGGTTGCACCGTCACATGAAGTCGGCCAATCGCCTCACGGTCGCTGCTGGGAATCACGAAACGCATGCGGATGCCCGCATCTTCCATTGTCGGCAAGAATGACGGTCCAGCAAGCCCTGACCAGACTGCGAAAACCATCTTCATGTCGGCGTGACTCGTCCACACTCCCGCAGGTGCAATGTGGTTGACGTAGGTCACCTCACACTGACGCACCGAGACGGCCCCCAAACCCTCGTCACGAAGGAACTCCTCAACCCTGGCAACCTCCTCACGGAATTTCGTCCGGATCGGCTCATAGCGGGGATACGCGTCCAGTTCTTCGGTCCTCCGCCAGTTGCGGATCAACCGGTCCGGCTGGACTTGGATGAGCTCGTTCTTTTGTTGGTTCAGGAACCATAGCCGTGGAGTCGGCGACTTGTCCTCAATCGAGACTTCAACCCTGGGTGCAGGGTGCGCATCGAAGTTCTCGTACACGGGAGGCAGCGGCGGATGCTCTTCAATCAACGGCATGTCCCGCCGGAACTTGGTCCAGAGCAGGCCGAGGTGCGCACTCGTCAGGCCCGCAATCGGCTCGAATTGGAGTGATAGCACGGTCTCAGCCACTGGGGGCTTTTTGAAGTCCGGCAGATCGTTAGGCCGCTCGATCACTGTTCCACCACCGCAACATCATCCTACCATTCGCCCCGCTCACGCTTCGGTTTCAATCCCCGCTGTTCGATATGGTATACGAGGCTCGTCGATCAATTCATATGGTATACCATATTACAGATGCCGAGATCCGCACAATCCGCGATCGACAAGGACTTCTGGGAGCGTCTGCGCGGCACGCTCAGGAAGGAGATGGTGGCGAGTGGGCTCAGGCAAAAGGACCTTGCGGCGAAACTCGGAATCGATACGACCACTCTCAACAACTTCTTGAACCACCAGAACAAATCCCTTGGCGGCCTCGCAGTTGCGTTGGCTTGCACAATGGTGGATCTCACCTGCGACGGGAAGACAATCGGCAGGCTACAGCCCGCCCGTCTCGCCGAACAACCCTTGCGAACGAGTCAACATCAACTGGAGTTGGAATTCGACAACGCGTTCGAGATCAAGGCCGACGCGAAGGTCCCCACATTAGTCATTCGCAAGCCCGCAACACGAACCGGGAGCGTGCGTCTCGCCATCCGAGTTGGTTAGTAGCGGCCCTCACTTCCTCGGAACCATCTTATCCAACTGCACAATCGCCGCCTCCAGCCTCTGCGGCCGGTTCAACACCGGGGCGAACAGATCTCCGACATCGGCGAACCGCGCCAACGCCGTCTTGATCGTGAACTGCGACGGGCGCAGGCCGGCCTTCACCTCACTCCAATCCAGCGGAGCCGCCACGGGCGCGCCAGGATGCGCGCGGAGCACGTATGGACCCGAAATCGTCTTGCCTTTCCCGTTCTGCAAGTAATCGAAATAGACCTTGCCCGGCACCCGCTTGCCGACCGTCCGCGGAAGAGTGAACACATCCGGGCGCTCTGAGGCCAACAGCCGCGCCAGGATCTCGGCGAACGCCTTCACCTGCTGGTACGAGTAAACCGGCTCCACGGGAATGTAGACGTGCATCCCGTCTCCGCCTGTCGTTTTCGGATATCCCTGCAGCCCGATCTGCTCCAACCGCGTGCGGACGATCTGGGCCGCCTCGGCGATCCGGTCATAGCTGCATTCATGCGGATCCAGGTCGATCAACACGAAGTCGGGATTGTCGATTGAACCGATCCGGCTCATCCACGGATTTTGGTCGATGCAGCCGAGGTTGGCGAGATAGATCAACTCCGCACGGCCGTTGCCGACGATCCGGCGCCGCGGCTCCTCGCCCTCCGCCTCGATCACCTCGGTCCGCATCCAGGACGGAAAGCTGCTGCCGACATTCTTCTGAAAAAAAGCCTCGCCCTCGATCCCGTCCGGATAACGGCGCAGCGACAACGGGCGGTCTTTCCAATAGGGAATCAGGAGGTCGGCCACCGCGTCGTAGTAGTTGATGAGGTCGCGTTTCGTGTAGCCTTCCTGCGGCCAGAAGACCTTGTTGCAGTTCTTGATGCGGATCGCGTGGCCGTCGATTTCGAGCGAGGCCTCATCGTTCGATCCGGGAATCAGCGGCGGACGCATCGCCCGCTCCGCTGGCGTCAGCGTGCACTCCGATGGATCGATGTCCGGGCGTAGCGCGACGAACACCGGTCCCCGCAGGCGCACGTCCGGGGTCCAGTTGTTGAACTTGATCCGGACGGCGATCTCGGGCCGCAGCCAATGCGTGGGATCTTCCAGGTCCGGCTCTTCGGCGAACGGACAGTCCGGTGTCTCGAGCGGCTTGATCCGGGCGGCGATCTCCGCCATCATCCGGGTGTCGAAGCCCGTGCCGACGCGGCCCACATAGAGCAGCGCGCCCTTGTCGTAGGCGCCGAGCACGAGCGCGCCAAAGGGTTCGCGCTCGCCTTCGCACCAGCCGGCGATGACGAACTCCTGTTCGTGGGTCACCTTGATCTTGATCCACTCCGCGCTGCGCCTTGTCTGATAGGGGCTATTGGCGCGCTTGGCGACCAGGCCCTCGAGTCCTTGCGCCCGCACCAGTTCAAGAAGCTGGGCGGGCGGGGCGTCGAAACTCTCCGAGAACCGGACCGCCGGGCACCCGGGCTGGATGATCGACTGAAGCAGCCGGCGCCGCTCCACCAGCGGGACCCGTGTGAGGTCATAGCCGTTCAGGTAGATCAGGTCGAACAGGTAGAGGTAGGCGGGCCGCGATCGCATGAGCTGCTGCACCTGCCCTGGATCCGTTGCCATGATGCGCGGCTGCAAGCGCGCAAAACTTGGCCGTCCGGCTTCGTCCGTCACGACCACCTCTCCGTCGAGCACCGCGGTGTCCGCCTGGATGTACCGGGAAAGCTGATGGAACTCCGGATACTGCTTGTCGAGGACCGTCCCGCGCCGCCCCACGATGTGGCACTTGCCGTGATCGAGGTAGCAGACGGCGCGCATGCCGTCCCACTTGATTTCGTAGAGCCAGTCCGGACCTGAAGGCGGGCGCCCCGCCGCGGCGGCGAGCATCGGCGTCACCTCGGTGGGCATCGGCGCGCGGACCGCGGCAGCGGCGGGGAGCGACATGTCCGGCGCCGGACGCGGAGGCATGTTGAGGGCAATCTCCTCCTGGCTGCGGCCGGATTTCACGCTCCAGGAGTGCTGCTCGATGTCCCACCCCGGCTTTGCCTGATCATCCTTCTTTTTGATCATCAGCCACTCGGTGCCCTTTTCCGAGTGCTTGAGCCGGACCAGTGCGAAGTTGCCCTTGAGTTTGCGCCCGTGCAGGTAGAACTTGAAGTCGCCGCGGTCGAGCTGCTGTTCCGCTGTCCCATCGCCCGTCAGCTCGAAGGTTCCCGCGTCCCAGAGCATCATGCTGCCTGCGCCATAGTTGCCGGGCGGGATGTTGCCCTCGAAGGTCGCATACAGCAGGGGGTGATCCTCGACCATCACGGCGAGCTGCTTCCTGCCCGGATCGAGCGACGGACCGTAGGGCACGGCCCACGACTTGAGCGTTCCCCCGACCTCAATCCGCAGGTCGTAATGCAGCCGCCGCGCTGCGTGCCGTTGCACGCAGAACACGTTGCCCCCCGGTGTCAATTCGATATCGGGGACCGGCTCCGGAGTAGCGGTAAACTCGCGGCGTTTCGCGTATTCTTCAAGCGCCATCAGGTGATAAGGAATACGTTAGCAGTGCTAGCATGGACCGATGATCACCCGGCGTGAAGCCTTCTCCTTGGCCGTGGCCGCCGGAGGCATCCGGATTCTGGGCGCGCAAGGGTTGCCCGCCTCGACGATTGCCTATGGCCGGAAGGATCCGCTCCCCGAGATCATCGCTTTGCAGGCTGGACCCGTGTCCGCGGTGTTCGATGTCGAAACCAGCTCGCTCCGCTATGTCCGGGCGCGCGGCAAGGAGATCGTGCGGACAATCTACGCCGCTGTGCGCGACAGCGACTGGGGAACCGTCGAGCCCCGTGTCCACGGGCTTACGGTGAAGACCACCAGTGGAGGCTTCGAGCTGACGTTTGATGTCGACTGCGTCCGCCCGCCGTATGATTTCCGATGGCAGGGCAAGATCACGGGCGGCGCGGACGGAACCATCCGGTTCACCTTTGACGGCGAGGCGCGGACAACATTCCAGCGCAACCGGCTCGGATTCGCGATGCTGCATCCGGTGCGGGACTGCGCGGGTCACCGGTGCGAGGTGGTCAAGGCGAACGGCAGCACGGAGAAGGGCGAGTTTCCGAAGCTGATCTCGCCCGACCAGCCGTTTTTCGACATCCGGTCGATCACGCATGAAGTGAGTCCGGGACTCGAGGCTGAAGTCCGCTTCGAGGGCGAGGTGTTTGAGATGGAGGATCACCGCAACTGGACCGACGCCTCCTACAAGACCTACTGCACCCCGCTCGCGATCCCCTATCCGGTTGAGGTGAAGAAGGGCACGCGTGTGTCCCAGGCGATCGAGATCCGGTTGCGCGGCCAAGTGGGCGCAGCGCCGAGGCGTCTGCGCGGGAGCACAAGCGCGGTAACGCTGAAGGTGGATCCGGGCATGACTCACGCGATGCCGCGCATCGGACTCGGATCCGCGCATCACGGCCAGCTTCCCGCCGGACAACAATTGGCGCGGCTCAAGGCGCTCCGTCCGGCTCATCTGCGCGCGGACTGCCGGCTGGGATCGGACGGATGGCAAGACGGTCTCCGGCAAGCGTGGGCGGAAGCGTCGGCGCTGGGTGTGACGATCGAGGTCGCGGCGCACATGCCAGCGGATGCCGGATCCGCTGCCGCGGCGCTCGCCCGCGAGCTTGCCGCGATCAGGGCCCGGGTGGCGGGCATCCTGGTGTATCGCGCGGAGGGCAAGGGCTCCGATGATGCGTGGCTGGCTCCGGTCCGCGCGGCGCTTGGAGGCGCGCCGGTGGCTGTCGGAACCGATGACGGCTTCGTGCAGATCAATCGCAACCGGCCGTCCGGGACCGCTTTCGACGCCGTCTGCTATTCGATCAACCCGCAGGTCCATGCAATCGACAACCTGACGCTGGTGGAGAACCTGGAGGCTCAGGCGGACACGATCGAAACCGCGCGATCGTTTGCGGCGGGCAAGGAGATCTGGGTGTCGCCAGTGACGCTCAAGATGCGGTACAACCCGAACGCGAAGAATCCGAACGCTGCGGTCCCGGCGGGCCAGCTCCCGCCGAACGTGGATCCCCGGCAGATGTCGCTGTTTGGTGCAGGCTGGACTCTGGGAAGCCTCAAGTTCCTGGCTCAGTCGGGCGCCCAGCGCGTCACCTACTACGAGACCACGGGCTGGCGCGGGGTCTTGGACACCGCCGGAGGATCCTCGCTGCCGGACCTTTTCCCCAAGCTCCCTGGTGCGGCTTATCCGCTGTATCACGTGTTCGCCGACGTGGCTGGATTCGGTGGCCGGGTCCTCACATGCGAGTCGGATGATCCGCTTTCGGTGGAGGGCCTGGTACTCCGCTCCGGGTCCCGCACGCGAGTCCTGATCGCCAACCTGAGCCACGAGTTGAGACCGGTGCGGATCACGGGAATCGGAGCCGAGGGGCCGGGCCGGCGGCTGAACGCTACAAACGCGAATCAGGCGATGACCCGCCCGGAGGAGTACCGTCAGCAGGTTCGACGGCTGGGTCCGGATTTTGTGCTAGAGCCGTACGAGCTGCTGCGGATCGACGTTTAAAAAGTACTTTACAAAACAGAGCTGCTCTGGTATTCTCGAAGGCGTCATGAGAATTCCATTGCTCCTGGGCGCTGCCGCCCTTGCCTCCTGTTCCCGATATGAGATCTCGCCATTGGCCACCGCAGCCCGGACAGGGGACACCGCAGCCATCCGCGCGCTCATCCAGGCCGGAGCCGACCCGGACCAGCCGAGCGGGATCAACGGCTGGACTCCGCTGATGCACGCTATTCACAGGAACCAGCGCGAGTCCGTATTCGCGCTCGCCGATGCCGGGGCCGATCCGGACGCCATCTGCTGTGAAGGTCTCACCGCGTTGATGATGGCCGCGGGATACGGCCAGCCGGACCTCGTCGTGGGACTGCTCGAGCGCGGCGCCGACCCCGAGCGGAGAAATTCGGCCGGGCATTCGGCGCTCGACGCCGCCATCACCGGCGCCATCGATATTGACGCGATGACCGCGGGCCACTGCCAGACCGAAACCGTCCGGGCCATCCTGGGACGGGCTCCCGGCCTGGCGCGTTCGCTGGCAGTAACGACGCGCGCGGCGGCCGCAGTGAAGGCTTGTCCTGGAGTTCAGGCCGCGCTCGACGAGGTTCGTAAACCGTCTGCTACCATCGGCGAATGGCTGGGCTCTCCGCGGCCACGCGGCTGATTCGCGCGCAGGACGTTACGCTGCGGTTCCGCTCGGATGGCCAGGTGCTGGTGGAGGCGGGGGGATCCCAGCGGCTTGCCGGCGCCGAGGCAATCCGGATGCTGGACTTGCTGGCGCAGCCCCGCACCTTGTCGTGGCTCCAAGAGCAGTTCGCAGGCGGCGGGGTCCAGCAGTGGATGAACACCACTGCAGTGATCGTGGACCTGCACAAGTCGGGCGCGATCCTGGACGCGGACGCCGCTGCACCGGCCTTGCCCGCGCGCGCACAGGGATTCGATTCGCAGCGGATCCATCTCCGGATGTTGAATGACCGGACCCGCACGTCCCGCTATCTCGACGCAATCGCGCAAGTGGTTCGTCCCGATGACGTCGTGTGCGACATCGGCACGGGCTCCGGGATCCTGGCGTTGGCCGCGGCCCGTGCGGGTGCGCGCCATGTCTACGCGGTGGAGGCCGGCCACATCGGCGAGGTGGCGCGCGAGATGTTCGCGGCCAACGGATACTCGTCGCGCATCACTCTGATCCGCGGCCGGTCCACCGCGGTCGAGCTTCCGGAGCGAGCCAATGTACTGGTTAGCGAGATCATTGGGAACGAGCCGCTGGGGGAGAACATAGTCCAGACCCTGGCCGATGCGCGGAGGCGGCTCTGCACGCCGGAGTTGCGCCAGATTCCCCGGCGGATGGACGTAGTCGGACTTCCGGTGATGATTCCGGGCAAGACGAGGCGTGAACGCCAAATCACCCGGTCCGCCGCGGCTTCGTGGCGGGATTGGTATGGATTCGACTTTGGCCCACTGGCGGCTGCCGCGGACGGGCAGGTTCCCGAGTTCACCCTGGATCCGCGGGCGGCGAGTGGATGGCCGGCGGTCGCGGGCCCGGTTGTGCTGGCCAGGCTGGAACTCGGCGATACCTTGCCGCTGGCGATCAACAACTGCGTTGAGTTCGCCGTTTCGCGCGACGGCCGGCTCGACGGACTGGTTGTCTCTTTTCGCGCTGAGCTCGCTGACGGGATTGAGCTTACGTCCACACCAGGTGATGCCGCGGCTGATTGCAGCTGGAAGGTGCCTGTGACCATAATGGTCGCGCCAGTCAAAGTGAAGCGCGGCGACCGGTTTGCGATCCATTACGCGGGGCAAGGCGGACCGCCGAAGATCGAACGGCGGCCTTGAGTCTGTATACTGCTATTGAACGAACGATGCTGATCCGCGTGATTCTGGCGCCGTCCCTAGCGCTTGTCCTCTGTGCCCAGACGAACCCGCCGGACCTGTTTGAGCGCCGGATCCGTCCGGTACTTGCGGAAAAGTGCTGGCAGTGCCATGCGTCGTCGGCGAAGATCTCCTTTGCGGGCTTGAAGCTCGACAGCCGCGAAGGATTCATGAAGGGCTCCGACGCCGGCTCCATCGTCACTCCCGGCAATCCGGCGGAAAGCCGCCTGCTTCGCGCATTGCAGTACGACGGCCAAGTGAAGATGCCGCCCACGGGAAAGCTGCCGGCTGGGGTCATCGCTGATTTCCGGACCTGGATCGAGCAAGGCGCGGCATGGCCCGCGGACGCTCCCCGCGCTTCCGGTGCGGCAGCAGCGCAGAAAGCGGCGGACCACTGGGCATGGAAGCCGGTGGTGCGAGCCGGGCCTCCGGGGGTCCGCGACACCGCCTGGCCCTCTGATCCGCTGGACCGGTTCGTTCTCGCAAAGCTCGAACAGCGTGGACTCCGGCCCGCTGTCCCCGCGAATCCGCAGGAGTGGCTGCGCCGGGTCACGCTGGATCTCACCGGACTTCCTCCGTCCACTGCCGAACAGGAACAGTTCGCCGCCGCTCCGGCTGCTACCCGGAATGCCGATACGGTCGACCGGCTGCTCGGGTCGGCTGCCTTCGGCCAGCGCTGGGCACGCCACTGGCTGGATCAGACCTACTACGCCGACAACATCGAGATCGGACGCCGGGTCCCGGCGCGCCACGCATGGCGGTACCGCGACTATGTGATCAACGCGTTCAACCGGGACCTTCCCTACGACCGGTTCATCCAGGAGCAGCTCGCCGGAGACCAGCTTGAATGGACCCAGCCGGCCGAGCGGCGGGACAACCTGGTCGCCACGGGGTTCCTGGCCCTGGGTCCGTGGCCGCTCGTGAATGCCGACAAGGAGCAACTGCGGATGGATGTGGTCGACATGCAGGTGGACATGGTGGGCCGCACGATGCTCGGCCTCACGATGGGATGCGCGCGCTGCCACGACCACAAGTTCGACCCCATCACCTTGCGCGACTACTACGGCATGGCAGGCGTGTTCACGAGCACCCGCACGCTTTCGGGACGTTTGAACCTCGGGGTATTCAGCAACGTGAATGCGGTGGTCCTGCCCGAGTTGCCCGATGAGATGGTCCGGCGCGCGGAAGAGACCCGCGAGTACTGGAGTCAGTTGAGCGAGGCACGGGCCGTGCTCGAGGATTTGCGCGCAAAGCGCAAGGCGCTTGAGAAGGACAGTCCCGAAGCCCAGGATCTCGACAAGAAGGCCGCTGAGGCCAGCCAGCGTGTCCAACTCTACGAGTACTTGCCGCCGGGTCCACCGGTCGCGCACGCCGTGCAGGACCAGGATTCGCCCGCGCACTGCCGCATCAATATCCGCGGCAACGCGCACCAGTTGGGCGGCGAAACGCCGCGCTCCGGCGTGGCCATCGCGGCGGACCCCAAGCTCGATATCCAGGACTTCACGAGCGGACGCAAGGAGCTGGCCCAGTGGATCGTGCGCAAGGACAATCCGCTCACCGCGCGGGTGATGGCCAACCGGGCCTGGCATCATCTGTTCGGAGCGGGGATCGTGCCGACGATCGACAACTTCGGCACGCGTGGCGCCGCTCCGAGCCATCCCGAGCTGCTCGATTACCTGGCGAGCGAGTTTGCCGCCGGCGGATGGTCGGTAAAAAAACTGGTGCGACGCATCGTTCTCAGCCGGACCTACGGGCAATCGGGCGCGGTGAACGCGCTGGCCGCGCGGGAGGATCCGGAAAACCGGATGCTGTGGCGGATGAGCCGCCGGCGTCTGGAAGCCGAGACGATCCGTGACTCGATGTTGGCCGTGAGCGGCATGCTCGATTCCAGGGCAGGCGGTCCCGCGCTGCCGCTGATGATCCCGGGCAACGTGAATTTGGGCAAACCGGAATTCCTGAAAGAAGAGGCAACACTCGATCCGAAAGCGCGCTACCGGCGATCGGTGTACTTGCCCGTTGTCCGGAAGGGGCAGATGGCTGAGCTCGACGGACTGGACCTGTTCAACTTCCCCGATGTGAACCAGATCACGGGCGCGCGCCAGTCCACCACGATTCCTACGCAAGCCCTTTACCTGATGAACGCACCATTCGTTAAGGAGCAGGCAACGGCGCTCGCCAAGCTGATTCTGGCGGGTGAAATGAGCGACGAGAACCGGATCCGCGCCCTCGTCCGCCGCGTCTGGGCACGCGATCTCAAGCCGGGCGAAGCGGACGCGCTGCTCGGCTACCTGAGGTCCGCCGCGAGTGACCGGATTGAGGCGTGGACGCGGCTTTGCCACTCGCTGCTCATCTCGAACGAATTTCTCTACCGGAGTTGATGAATGAACCGGACCCTTGAACCAATTACCTCACGCCGCGACTTCCTGCGCCGGGCCGGATGTGGATTCGGCATGCTGGCGATGCACTCGATGCTCCAGGCGCAGTCATTGGCGCCCCGGGCGACGCATCATCCGGCGCGCGCAAAGCGCGTGATCTTCCTGTTCATGCAGGGCGGCCCGTCCCACATGGACCTTTTCGAATACAAGCCGGAGCTGGAAAAGCGCAATGGCAGTCCGCTCCACTTGAAGCTCCCCAAGAATTATGAGGCGCCCGGAATTCGCGACGCACGGATTTTCGGCCCTATCAGCAAGTTCGAGCGGCGCGGCGGACGCGGCATGCTCATGTCGGACATGCTGCCGCGCATGGGATCCATCGTGGACGATCTCTGCTTCCTGCAGGGCATGCACGCCGATAGCGAGGCGCACGCTCCGGCGATCCGGCAGTTGCACACCGGGCACAGTGTTCAGGTGCGCCCGTCGATGGGTGCATGGACGCTGTACGGCCTGGGAACGGAGAACCAGAACCTTCCCGGATTCGTCACCAACTGGGTATCCCCTTGACTCAGCCGACCCCAACCTGTAGATTTGGACTGTGGAGGACTACCCGCGAACCATCCAGGAGTTCGAGGAGCGGTTTTCGACCGAGGGCGACTGCCGCGCATACTTGGTGAG
>VFZX01000055.1 GCA_016871015.1 Acidobacteriota bacterium
GAAAAACGACAAGAGGGTAGGTCTACACTACATCGTGTTCTCCGGACACGCGTACTGAAAACACGGCGCTTGTCTTGACTGAAACCTCGAAAATCGCTGAAATCGATGGTCCAGTGACGAACTTGGGCTAACGAAGCTCGCGGTTGAGGATCGCCGCCAGCCTTCGCGCACCGACCGCGGCACGGTCCATGGCGGCCTGTTGGGCGTTCAGGCGGTAGGCGTCCGTGAGCTGGATCGGGGCTTCCTTGCTGCCCCCCTCGTTGCCGAAGGAATAGACGTGGTCCTGGGCTGCCTTCCAGCCTTCGGCCACCCATTGTTCGGGGTCGAGGTTGTCCGCTCCAGGGGGAGTGCGCTTGGCGAGGGCGGTAGCGACTCCGTTGACGAACACGTGGGAGCCGGTGATACCGAGAAGGTCGTCCCAATAGGCGTGCAGGTTGTAGGCTCCCACGACGTTGATCGTGTTGCCGCCGAGGTCGCTCCACGGACGCCCCGTTTCGGGGTTGTTCTGTCCCTTGCGGAAGCGCGAAGCGCAATGAAGCGGCTGGTGGATGTCGCCAACCAAGTGCAACAGCCAGGGCAGCAGAAAGACGGGGTCGGTGTGGCTCCCGGGATTGGCGGCGCCGCCCATGAGCGGGATGATGCGGCTCACCTCGGTCCGTACATTGGGCGACCGTGGCGGCACCGTGGCCGTGCCGTCGGTCGAGAAAGGGACGTTGATATAGTGCCAGTCGGTGTGGCGCTTCATGTCCGGAAAGCCGTGACGGGTCTCGGTGGGAATGGAGTCGCGCCGGGTATCGTCGTAGAAACGGAGGTCGCCGCGGATGGTGTCCGGCCAGTAGGCCGCGGCCATGAACGCGTACCGGATACGGGCCTTTTCCTCCGCGGGTGCGCCCTCCGACATCAATGCGAAGTCGGGATGGCGGCGGATCAACTCATCGGCACGGGCGCGGGCCCTGTCCGTCAGCAGATCATAAGCCAGTCCCGCGATGGCTTTGTGGCCGACGTGGTTCCACGCACCCAGGAGACCGGCGAAGGCCAGCAGCGGCAATAGGATCTTCATGCGCGCAACTCGTAGCCTAAGTCTCTCATGGATTGGATGAGAGAAGCCCGGACACCGGTGATCTCGGCCGAGGAAAGGGTCCGGTCCGCGGCCCCAATGGTAATCCGGAACGAAACGCTCTTGCGGTCGGCAGGCAGCGGGGGACCAGCATACTGCGTGACGAAGTCGACGCGCTGCAGCATCGGTCCGGTGTTCTCACGCAGGTGGGCGGCGATCTCGCCGGTGAGGGTGCGGAGTCCGGTGAGGATGGAGAGATCGAACTCGCTCGAAGGATACCGGAGCAGAGGCTGGTAACGCACCACGGGGACAGGAGCCGCGAGAAGATGCGTAAGATCGAGGTCGAGCACCGCCGCCCGGCCGTCCACCAGTTTCGGGTGCAGCTCGAAGATACGCCCCGCGGCTTCGCCCCGAACGATGACCTCCCAGGCGCGCACGGGATGCTCACAGGACCGGGCCGGCGCGGGACGCACTTCGGCCCCACGCGCGAGACATTCAGCGAGCCGCTTCACTTCGTGGAGTCCGGCTTCGCCGTTGCCTGCTTTGCTATAAACACAAGCGGCCAGGTGCGGGGTCTCGTTGGGCACTCCGACCTGGGTCCGGTGGACCTCGTTTCCGGTCTCGAAGAACCGGAACTCTTCGAGGTGGCGGCTGTTGGAACGGACATTCTTGACGATGCCTGCCAGCAGGCTGGTGCGCAGCAATCCCTGGTCGGACGCGATCGGGTTGACGACCTTGACGTGGTCTGCCAGATCGAAGCCGAGCTCGGCGGCCTGCTCCTCGTTGACGAAGGAGTAGTTGTAGACTTCGGTGAATCCCTGGTTGACGCACACGGTGCGTACGTTGCGGAGGAAGTCCCGCGTGGGATCCGCGGGTGGAGGCGTGGCAGGCACCGCTGGAGCGGTGGGCGTGATGGAGCCATAGCTCAACATGCGGCCGGCCTCCTCGACCAGGTCATCCTTGATCGAGATGTCCTTAGTGGCGCGCCAGGAGGGTACGGTGACGGAGAAGAGTCCATCGCCCGCACCGGCAACATCGAACCCTAGCGATTCCA
Organism: Acidobacteriota bacterium; assembly: GCA_016871015.1. Taxonomy (GTDB): domain Bacteria; phylum Acidobacteriota; class Terriglobia; order Bryobacterales; family Bryobacteraceae; genus SYLY01. The sequence goes on from VFZX01000055.1 coordinate 2,112, forward strand.
GGATTCCACGGACTTCGTCGGCGCTGACCGGGCGGCCCAGCTTGCGCCGCAGCCAGTCGAGCGGAAGTTGGATCTGAGGGGCCGCCGCGAGCGGAGCGCCGGAATCGGCAAGGCCTCCCGTAATCCGGATGCCGGGAGAGACGATTTCCAGGAGTTCCGCCGCACGGGCCAGAGCCCGGGTGGTGTTGACCGGATCCTGTGCCTTCTCGAACCTCATGGAGGCGTCGGTGCGAATCTTGAGGCGAGCCGAGGTCTTGCGGACACTTGCCGGGTGGAAGTTCGCGCTCTCGAGGACGATACGGCGGGTTTCCGCGGTCACGCCGGTCGCAAGGCCCCCGATGACACCGGCGATCGCGACGGGACCGGCGTCGTCCGTGATCAGGAGGGTCTGGGGATCGAGACCGTATTCCTCATTGTCGAGCGCGGTGAGCCGCTCACCCGTCCGCGCCAGACGAACGTGAATCGCTCCGCCGCGCAGCTTGTCACGGTCGAATGCGTGCATCGGCTGTGCGAGCTCGGCCATGACGTAGTTGGTCACGTCGACGATGTTGTTGATCGGATTCAAGCCCACCGCTTCCAGGCGGTACTGAAGCCAGAGCGGGGACGGCCGCACCTCTACGTTGTCGAACACCAGGGCGCTGTAGCGGGGGCACAGGGTGGTGTCTTCGATCAACACCTGAATGGCTGCCTGGCCACCCGGGACGCGATCCATCTTCACGGGGTCACTGAGGCGGGATCCGGTGATGGCCGCCACCTCCCGCGCCATGCCGAAGTGTCCCCACAGATCGGGGCGGTGGGTCAGGGACTTGTTGTCGATCTCGATCACCGAGTCCGGACAGCAGCCGGGGACGGGGTCACCGGGGCTGGCCTCAAATTCGAGGATCCCGGCCGAATCGCGGTTCAAGCCGAGTTCAGCGCCGCTGGCGAGCATTCCGTCGCTCTCGACCCCTGAGATCAGCGCCCTGCGAATCTGTTTCCCTTGGAGAGTGACGCCGGACGGCACGTAGGCCGTGATCATGCCGGGCCGGCAATTGGGCGCACCACAGACCACGCTCTTGCGGCCGTAGCGTCCGGTGTCGGCAACCACCGACACATTCTTGCTGCCTTCGATGGGGGCTGTCGAGATGACTCGCGCCGCGCACACTTGCGCCAGGAACGGGCCCACGGCTTCGACGCCTTCCTGTTCGGCGGTCTTGATCGTGATCAGTTGGGCGAGTTCGGCGCCGGACAAATCCAGCCGCCCAGTGAACTCCGAGATCCAGTTGACGGAGAATTTCATGGCTCAGAATTGGGTGAGGAACCGCAGGTCGCCGCTTTGCAGGAGGCGGATGTCGTCGATCTGATAGCGCATCATGGCGAGGCGGGTGAGGCCGAGTCCGAAGGCGAAACCCATCCACTGCTCGGGATCGATTCCGCCCATGCTCAGGACGTTTGGATGCACGAGTCCGCAGGGAAGCAGCTCAAGCCAGCCGCTCTGCTTGCAGACAGGACATCCTGCCCCGCCGCACAACAGGCATTGCACGTCGAGCTCGAATCCTGGTTCGACGAAGGGGAAATATCCGGGCCGGAGCCGGACGGTAACGTCGCGGCGGAAGATTCCCTTGAGCAACGTCTTCATGTAGTAGATGAGGTGCGCAACGGAGACTTCGCGGTCGACCATCATGCCTTCGAGCTGGTAGAAGGTATGCTCGTGGCTGGGGTCGACTTCTTCGTTCCGGAAGACGCGGCCGGGGGCGATCATCCGCAAAGGCGGACCGAGGCGCTGCATGCCACGCACCTGGACTGGAGACGTATGCGTTCGCAGCAGGTTGCCGCCTTCAAGCCAAAATGTATCCTGCATGTCGCGCGCCGGGTGGTCGGGCGGAATGTTCAGGGCATCGAAGTTGTTGTACTCGGTTTCCACCTCGGGTCCACTGAGGACGGTGAAGCCCATCGAGGTGAACAGGTCCTCGATTTCGCGCTGGATGATCGTGACGGGATGCAGGCTGCCCGGGCGGATCCCGGGCGCGGGCAGGGTCAGATCGAGCCACTCCGAGTCGAGGCGGATCCGCAGGGCGGCCTGTTCGAACTCCTGCTTGCGGGCGTCGATCGCTGATTCGATTTCCTGCTTGGCCGCGTTCAGCGCTTTGCCCAGTGCCGCGCGGTCTTCCGGGGCGAGCTTGCCGAAGTCCTTGCTGACGGTGTTGATGAAGCCTTTGCGTCCGAGCACTTCCACGCGCACGGCCTCGACATCCGCGATGCCTTCAGCGGCGCGGATGCGGGCAAGCGCTTGTTCGCGCAACTGTCCGATGCCCGATTCCATGGTCAGGCTCCGGCGGGAACGAACACCTGCGATTCGGACGACACTTCCCGCGCAAGGTGGTTGACGTAGAACAGAAGCAGAGTCTCCGGGTGTTTGGCGCGGAAGTTGTCGAGCACGCGCTGCTGCCAGCCGTCCGTCAGGTGAGCCGCAATTTCGGCATCCTTTTCAAAGAAGCCTTCCTGGTGGGGAACGCCGAGAAAATTGAGGATCTCGATGATCATCTCCAGGTGCGAGACGAGGATCGACTGGGCGAGTTCGAGCGCGAGCACCTCGTCGCCTTCGAGGATCCGCGCCCAGACTTTGGGGGCGATTTTCTTCAGGTTCTCCTGATTGAGCTTGTTCAACCGCAGCCGCGTCTTGATGCGGTCAAACATCTGGTAGGTTCTCAGCCGTCCAATCGAGATCTGGCCCAACAACTCGGATACCCGGACCTGGCCCAGGCCCTCATACACGTCACAAAGCATGAATTTCCAGGGTACCAGGGGTGTGGGATCGCGCGCATACAATAAGGGAATGTATCGCATGAGCTTCACTGTGATTCGCGCATTGTGCCTGGCGGGCGCGATGGTCCTGGCGCAGGAGCCGCTGAACAACGAAGGCGTGATCCGGCTGGTAAAGTCCGGGATGAGCGAGGAACTGATCATCAACGTCGTGCGGCAGCAGCCGGGGACCTACGCGCTGGGAGCTACGGAACTGATCGCGCTCAAGGATGCCGGGGTATCGGAGAAGATCATCCAGGCGATGCTCGCCCGCGGCAAGGGCGAGGGCGGCGCTGCACCGGTTGTTGGCGCTTCGACGCGAGCCACGATCAGCGAGCCGGGACTCTACTACAAGAAGGGCAACGAGTACCTGGAGCTTTTGACAGAAGAAGTCGAGTGGCGCACCAGCGGCGCGATGAAGAGTATCGCCAGCGCCGGGATCATCAAGAAGGACCTCAACGGATCAATCGCAGGGCCAAGCAGCCGGAATTTCCTGACGAATCCCATGGAGATTGTCCTTGCGCCGCCGCAGGGGCTGACCGTGAACGCTTTCATCCTTTTGCCGATGCGCGCAAACAAGGGCGTCCGTGAGTTCCAGGTGGGACCGGTGAACCAGAAGAGCGGCGTCGCCAAGGGAGCGATTCCGTTCGGCGTCGAGAAGGTGGGAAACAACCAGTTCCGGATGGTGCTGCAGACTCCGCTTGGTCCGGGGGAGTACGGGATTCTGGCGGCGATACCCAACGCTACTTCGACCGGGACGAGCAAGATCTACACGTTCCGGATCCTGCTGTAGCATGGACAGCGGCGACGCTACGCGTACGCAGGTTCGTTCAGGGCCTCCCGCAACGCTGAGCACCAGCCATCACGAAGAAGGCAGGTTTCTGCCCGGCACGCTGGTCGCGGGCCGGTACCGGGTCATCACGCTGCTTGGCTTGGGCGCGGCGGGATGGGTGAGGTTTACCGCGCGACCGACCTCAAGCTCGGCCAACCAGTGGCGCTGAAGTTCCTGCCGGAGGCGCTGTCGTTGGATTCGCGTACACTCGACCGCTTCTACGGTGAAGTGAAGATCGCGCGGCAGGTCGCCCACCCCAACGTGTGCCGCGTCTACGATCTGGGTGAGGCGGAGGGGTGCGCGTACTTGTCGATGGAATACATCGATGGAGAAGACCTGGGCTCGCTTCTGCGGCGCATCGGACGGCTCCCGCCGGATAAGGCTACGCAGATCGCGCGCCAGCTTTGTGCCGGACTTGCGGCCGCGCATGAGCGCGGAGTGATTCACCGGGATCTCAAGCCTGCCAACATCATGCTCGATGGCCGGGGCCAAGTGCGCGTGATGGACTTTGGGCTCGCTGGCGTGGCCGGCGGGATCGCGATGGCCGACATCCGCAGTGGCACGCCCGCCTACATGGCGCCGGAACAGCTTGCTGGACGCGAAGTCTCGGTCAAGAGTGACATCTACGCACTCGGTCTGGTGTTGTATGAGCTCTTCGCGGGCAAGAAGCCGTTCGAAGCGAATTCGGTGGATGAGCTCAGGGAGAAGCAGGAGACGAGCCAGCCGGTGAGTCTTACGAGCCAGGTGCGGGATTTGGACCCGGCGATCGAGCGGGTGGTAAAGCGCTGCCTTACACCGGATCCCGCGCAACGTCCTTCGTCGGCACTGGCGGTGGCGGCCGCGCTTCCCGGGGCCGGCATCCTTGCAGCGGCACTTGCGGCGGGTGAAACTCCTTCGCCCGAGCTGGTTGCGGCAGCGGGTGAGACGGCGGGACTCAAGCCTGTGTGGGCAGCCGCCTGTCTGGGAGTGGTATGGCTCTCGATCCTGGCAGTTGGGTGGCTCAACGACCACGCAACGGTTACGGGGCTGGTGCGTCCGGCTCATCCTCCCGAGGTCCTGAAGGCGAAGGCGGCGGAATTGGTTCGCAAGCTCGGCTTCCCGGAACCGGCGGATTCGGCGTGGGGATTTCATCAGAACGGACAGCTTCTCGCGCATCTCAAGCAGAACAAGACGCCTTGGGACCGGTATGGCGGGCTCCGTCCTTCACCGATTGAGTTCTATTACCGGGAGAGTCCACGGATCATGAATCCGGACACGTTGACGGCGGGGGCGGAGTCACGATGGAGGATCCTCCGATGACGGAATCGGGGATGCTATCGGTCTTGCTGGACTCAAACGGAACGCTGCTGCGGCTGGAATCGGTGCCTCCACAGGTGAGTGCTGGCGCGGCGAAGACGGATCCGCCGGACTGGGGCCAGTTGCTGCATGCCGCGGGGATCGATGCCGGGAAGGTCAAGCCGGTTGATCCGCAGTGGATGCCGCCGTCCGGATGGGATCAGCGCGCTGGCTGGGACGGCCGGTCTACTTCCAGGTGATCGGGCCGTGGACCCATCCGGCGCGGGTGGAGCAACCGCCAGTGAATCCGAATGCGCTGACGCTTCAACGGATCAACCAGGCGCTCCTGCTGTTTGTCGTCTTTGGAGCGCTGGCATTCGCCCGGCACAACTTCAAGCAAGGCCGTGTGGACCGCGAAGGCGCCATGACGCTGGCCATTTTCCTGTCCGCGGCAAGCTTCATTCCCACCGTGCTTCGGGCGCATTTCACCGTGTCCAACGGGTTTTGGAACATGGTGTACAACGCCGCGGCGCAGTCTCTGTTCATTGGTCTGCTGGGGTGGATTGGGTATCTGGCACTGGAGCCTCCGGTGAGGCGCAGGTGGCCGCAGGCCATGATCACCTGGACGCGGATGTTCAAAGGACAGTGGCGGGATCCGATGGTGGCGGGACATCTGCTGACCGGGCTTGCGGCGGGAGCGGTGGCTGCCGTTGTGTCACTGTCGGTGGGCTGGTTCACGCGGGAGACTGGACAGCCGTTGAATGTGAGCTTGCGTGCGTTGTCGGGCGACCGGTTCATCGTGTCGCAACTGATTTTCGCGGCGGTTCTATCACCGGCGTTGAACGCGGTCGTGAACTTTTTCCTGCTGTTCCTGTTCCGGTGGGTGTTCCGGCGGGAGATGCTGGCGGCGGCGTTGTTTGTCTTGTCGTTCTCGATGCTCAGGCTACTGGGGACAAATCCCGTGCTGGCAGCCGGGGTGTCGGCGGCGGTGATTGCCATGCTGGTCGCCGTTGCGATGAGGTTTGGGATGCTGGCCTTCGCGGCGAGCTACGCGTCGACGGGGATCCTGCGTTCATTCCAGTTCACACTCGACCCCGGAACATGGCACGGGCCACAATCCATGTTCGTGATGCTGCTATTCGCGGTATTGTCGTGGTACCTGTACAAGCTCGCGGCGCGGAAGACGGTGTCGCTGACGGACCGGACCGAAGTCTAGATCTCGTATTCCGGCGGGCGCTCCCGGCCATACGGGATGTGCTGCCAGAGGCGCTCGTGCAGGAAGTAGAGCGCAATCTTGACCAAAGAGTCCAGTACACCGGCGCCGAGGGAGACCTTGGGATCGCCCGTGACGAGGTACACCAGCAGGCCGGTTGACAACGAGCCCAAGAGCCTGTAGCTGAAGGCTTTAGCCAGACTCCGGCGGCGCGATTCCATGGACGTCTTCAGTGTATCACGATAATCCCGATCGACAAAGGGGATTATGGCTGGGAGCTATACTGGAACCAGTGCCTAAAGTCACGCTGCTTCCTGAGAACATCACGGTAGACTACGATCCCGATGCGATGCCGTATTCCGAACACGGCAAGCAGGGATCGATTCTAGACATTTGCCTGAACCACGGGCTGCACCTCGAACATGCTTGCGGCGGGAGCTGCGCCTGTACGACCTGCCATGTCATTGTCAAGCAGGGCGACGGCAACTTGTCGGAGATGGACGATGACGAGGCCGACCGGCTGGACATGGCCGCGGGACTCACGCTTCATTCCCGCCTGGGCTGCCAGTCCGTTGTTAAAGGAGACGTGGTGGTCGAGATCCCCGGGTGGAACCGGAACTACGTGAGCGAGGGTGGCGGATCGATCAACTTGGGAGCCGCGATTCCGGCGCCGAAAAAGTAGCAGCATTTGGTAGCATACTTGGCATGCGCCTTTTGATCTGCCTCGCGGCCGCGGCTGCCGCCGCTCAAGACTTGAAGCCCCTGTTCGATGGCAAGACGCTGAAGGGTTGGCATCAGTGCAATGGCAAGGCCACCTACAGCGTGGAAAAAGGGGAAATCGTCGGGCGGACCGTGGAGGGAAGCCCGAACTCGTTCCTGTGCACGGACCGCGAGTACGGGGATTTCGTTCTGGAGCTTGAAACCAAGACGGATCCGGTGCTCAATTCCGGGATTCAGATCCGCAGCCACAAGTACGCCACTGACCAGGAAGTGATCACGGAGAACAAGGGCAGCCGCCGGGTCCGCCATCCGGCAGGCAGGATCCACGGATACCAGGTCGAGATTGCGAACGAGGCGTCTGGTTCTTCGGGAGGGATCTATGACGAGGCGCGGCGGGGATGGGTCGCCAACATCGCCACTGATCCGGCGGCGAGCAAGGCGTTCAAGGACAACCAGTGGAACAAGTACCGGATCGAAGCTCGCGGCGACCGGATCCGGACGTGGGTCAACGGCGTTCCCGCGGCTGATCTCACCGACTCGATGGATCTCACCGGCTACATCGCCCTGCAGGTGCACAGCTTTAAGGGTCCGCATCCGGCCGAGGTCCGGTGGCGGAATGTCCGGCTGGCCGATCTCGGCAAGCACCAGTGGCGGCGGATCTTCGATGGATCGACACTGAAGGGCTGGAAGGTGGATGGAGGCGGAGAGTGGAAGGCCACCGATGGCGCGCTTTATGGAAAGCAGCCGGGCGGCACGGGTCCGCGCGGGCTGCTGATCAGCGAGGCGGAGTACGCGGATTTCACGCTGCGGCTCAAGTACAAGATCACCCAGGGAAACAGCGGCGTCTTCTTCCGAATGGCGTCCCCTCCGTCGGCGAAGGAGATGGGATTCGAGGTTGAGGTGGACCCGGCGCGGGACGCGGGCGGACTCCAGGCGCCGGGGACCCGTGGCTGGCTGCAGCATACGGGTCCGGTGGAGCAGACTCCGTTCTACCGGGCGGGCGACTGGAACGAGATGACCGTCTCGGCGCACGGGCGCAGGATCGTGGTGCATGTGAACGGCAAGCAAGCCTCGCAATCGCTCGACGATCCGGGACGGCTTACGGGGCACCTGGCGCTGCAGTTAAATCCCCGCACCGCTCTCGAGGTCTGGTACAAGGACATCGACATCCTGGAGAAAGCACGATGAAGCTGAGCCGCCGTGAACTTTTGGGAACCCTGGCGGCAGCGCCCCTGGCCGCTCAGAACCGCCCGAACATTGTCTACATCCTGTGCGACGACCTCGGCTGGGGCGACTTGCAGTGCTACAACCGCGATTCGAAGATTGCGACGCCGCACGCGGACCGCCTCGCCTCGCAAGGGATCCGGTTCACCGACATGCACTCGCCATCCTCGGTGTGCACGCCGACGCGGTACGGGATCCTGACCGGACGCTACTGTTGGCGGTCGCGGTTGAAGCAGGGCGTGCTGGTTGGCGATTCGCCGAACCTGATCGAGGAGGGCCGGATGACGGTGGCCTCGATGCTCAAGTCGCAGGGGTACGCCACCGGGGCGATCGGCAAGTGGCACCTGGGATTGGGCAGCAAGCAGCCCACCGACTATACACAGCCGCTTTCGCCGTGTCCCAACGATCACGGTTTTGACTACTTCTTCGGGATCCCGGCGTCGCTCGACTTTGAGCCCTACGTTTATGTCGAGAACAACAAGGCGGTCGAGCCACCGACCGCCAGGACTCCCGGACGCAACGAACCACGCGGTGTCTTCTGGCGAGGCGGCGGGATGGCGCCGAGCTTCGATTTCGAGCAATGCCTACCGGCGCTCGAAGCCAAGGCCGAATGGTTCATCCGCGACCGGGCGGCGAAGCCGCAGCCGTTCTTCCTGTATTTTCCGTTGACGGGTCCGCATACGCCGTGGCTGCCAACCAAGGAGTGGCAGGGGAAATCCGGCGCGGGAATCTATGGCGACTTCGTTATGCAGGTGGACGCGCTGTTGGGGCGGATCATGCGGGTACTCGAAGAGACCGGCGCCGCAAAGAACACGCTGCTCATCTTTACGTCCGACAACGGGGCTAGTTGGACTCCCGGCGACAAGGCCAAGTTCCCGCATCGGGCCAACGCCCACTGGCGCGGGATGAAAGCCGACATCTACGAAGCCGGACACAGGATCCCGTTTATCGCGCGTTGGCCCGGCCGTGTCAAAGCGGGGACGGTGAGCTCGCAACTGGGATGCCTGACCGACCTGTTCGCGACGGCGGCGGCCATTACGGGATTCAAGCTGCCGGACGATGCGGCCGAGGACAGCTACAACCTGTTGCCTGCCTATCTCGGCACGGCGAAGAAGCCGGTCCGTGAGGCGGTAGTGCACCACTCGTCGATGGGCTTGTTCTCGATCCGGAGGGGCAACTGGAAGTTGTCGCTGGGCAAAGGGTCGGGGGGATTTACGGATCCGAAACGGGTTGACCCGAAGCCGGGAGAGCCTCAAGGAGAACTTTACGACTTGTCGGCTGACCCCTCCGAAACAAATGACTTGTACGTGAAGCAGCAGGCCCGCGTTGCGGAGTTGACGGCGTTGCTTGACCAGTACAAGTCGCAAGGCCGGAGCCGTCCGCGCGGATGATCATCCTGCACGCCAGCCTGTTGGGCGGACGGCTGTACGTGTGGGCGGAGCCGGAGGGCGGGGCGAAGGTGTTGGCGAAAGCGGTCGCGGCGGTGGCGCCGGGGATCAAGCTGACGCGCAAAGATACGCAGGAAGCGGCTGCGTGGCTGCCTTTCCAGGACGACGGTCCAGCGCCGTCATCGCCTCTGCTGGGCGACATTCCGTTTTCGGATGCGGACTGCTACCTCGCTCCCGCGCTCGTGACCGCCGCCGGGATGGATGCGGGACGCGCCATCACGCTGCTGACAGCCGCGCTGGAGCCGCGGTCGCGGACTGAGGGCATTATCCCGGCGCCGGGGGTCGAGTTCTGCGCAGCGCTTTTGAGGTTCGCCGCCCGCCTGGTGAGCCGTGGCCAGTACCTTCCTGGCCTGGAGCCGGGCGAGGACGGGTTCGTGGCCCGGTGGAAGCCGGTGATCCCGGGAGGCGATGGCGCGCTGTTGGCGGAGTTGGCTGCGGCGATGCCCGCGTCAGTCCGGAGCCTGACCTTTGAGGAGAGCGAAGATCCGCCGTCCTACGCAAGTGAGCTGCTGGCGCGCGAGTTCGTGGCGGCGATGACGGACGAGCTGGTGCGGGCGGCTGGGGAACATCTGGCGCCGCGGGCTATCGACAGCAGCCACGACGAGTGGATGCGGGCGCTGGTGTCGCGGAGTCCGGTCCTGCGTCTGAGCGAGCCGGAAGCGCGGTCCTTGATGCGGCAGGTGGCGGAGTGGAGGCGGCCGGTGGAGATCTCGGCCCGCGCTCCGTTCCGGTTGTGCTTCCGGCTGCATGAGCCGGATGATGGCGTGCGGGACTGGCAAGTGGCCTACCTGTTCCAGGGAGCAAGCGATCCGAGCCTGGTGCTGCCAGCGGGAGACGTGTGGAGTCCGAAAAAGAAGTCGAGCCACATCCTGACTGATCCTGGCGCGGCGCGTGAGCATCTGATCGCTTCGCTGGGCCAGGCGTCGGGGCTCGATCCGCGGATCGCGGAGACCCTGCACCAGGCCACGCCGTCCGGCTACCTTCTGGACAGCTCAGGCGCGCACCAGTTCCTGCGGCACACCGCTCCGGCGCTTGAGCAGAGCGGTTTCGGGGTGATGCTGCCCAACTGGTGGACACGCGCGGGTACTGCACGGCGGCTGTCGGCGCAGGCGCGGGTCAAGTCATCCGCCGTGACCGGCGGCGGCCTCACGCTTGATACGCTTCTCGAGTTCGACTGGCAGTTCGCGCTGGGAGACGAACGGATCAGCCGTGCCGAGCTCGTGGAGCTCGCCAAACAGAAGTCGGGGCTCGTAAAGGTGCGCGGCGAATGGGTGGAAGCGGGAGCCGATCAGATTCATGCGGCGCTCGACTTCCTCAAGAAGAGCGGGAGCCAGCGGGCCTCGCTGCGGGATCTCGTGCGGATCGCCATCGGCGCGGCGGATTCACCGGCGGCGTTCCTCGTCGAAGGCGTCACGGCGCAAGGGGAGATTGGCGATCTGCTCGACCAGATCCAGGGTAAGGTCCCGTTCCGGGAACTGGCGGCGCCAGAAGGACTCAACGCATCGCTGCGGCCGTACCAGGTTCGTGGGTATTCGTGGTTGAGTTTCCTCAAGCGGGTGGGACTGGGAGCGTGTCTCGCCGACGACATGGGTCTCGGTAAGACGATGCAGACTTTGGCGATGCTGCTCGCCGACCGGGACGCTGGCGAGACCCGGCCAGCGTTGCTCATCTGCCCGACATCGCTGACGGGGAACTGGCAGCGGGAGGCGGCGAAGTTCGCGCCGGAGCTTTCCGTGCTCGTCCACCATGGGATCACCCGTCTGAAGGGCCAGGACTTCGCGGAGGAAGCCGCGCGGCATGCGCTGGTTGTTTCGACTTACGCGCTGCTCTACCGCGACGAGGAGGCAATCCGGTCTGTGGACTGGGCGGGGGTGATCCTGGACGAGGCGCAGAACATCAAGAATCCGGAGACGCGGCAGGCGCGGACGGCGCGGTCGATCCCAGGCGGCTACCGGATCGCGCTGACGGGAACACCGGTCGAGAATCACGTGGGGGACTTGTGGAGCCTTTTCGAGTTCCTCAATGCGGGATTTCTGGGATCCTATGCCGGGTTCCAACGGCGGTTCCAGCGTCCGATCCAGCTTTGGGGCGACAAGGGCGCGGCGGAGCGGCTCAAGTCGATCACGGGGCCGTTTATCCTGCGGCGGCTCAAGACGGACAAGTCGATTATTGCGGATCTGCCGGAGAAGATCGAGGCTTCCGTGATTTGCAATCTGACCAAGGAGCAGGCATCGCTGTACGAGGCGGTAGTCCGCGAGACGCAGCGGCAGATCGAGGAGGCGGAAGGGATCGAGCGCAAGGGACTGGTGCTCGCGCTGCTCATGAAGCTGAAGCAGGTGTGCAACCATCCGGCGCAGTTCCTGAAGGACAAGTCGGCGATTCATGGCCGGAGCGGGAAGCTGGCACGGCTCACCGAGATGATCGAGGAGACGCTGACGGTCGGGGACCGGTCCCTGATCTTCACGCAGTTCTCCGAGATGGGCGACATCCTGAAGCACTACTTGCAGGAGACGTTCGGGACCGAGGTGCTGTATCTGCACGGCGGGACTCCGAAGGCTCAGCGCGACGTGTTCGTGGAGCGGTTCGCACAGGCCAATGGCCCGCGAATCTTCCTGCTATCGCTCAAGGCGGGCGGCACTGGGTTGAATCTCACGCAGGCCAACCACGTGTTTCATTTCGACCGGTGGTGGAATCCGGCGGTGGAGAATCAAGCCACCGACCGGGCGTTCCGGATTGGGCAGACGCGGAACGTGCAGGTCCACAAGTTGGTGTGCGCGGGCACGCTCGAAGAGAGGATCGCGGAGATGATCGAGAGCAAGAAAGCGGTGGCGGGGGCGGTTGTGGGGACCGGCGAGTCCTGGCTGAGTGGGTTGTCGAATCAGCAGCTCCGGGAATTGTTGAAGCTGCGCAAGGAGGCAGTGGCGGACTAATGAGTTGGTGGGCGCGTTATCCAACGTCCAGGCCGCGCGAGGCCAAGGGCGGCATCAAGGCGCAGAGCCAGCGCGGAGCGTTCGGCCAGCAGTGGTGGGCCAAGCGCTGGATCGGAGTGCTGGAGAGCTTCAATATTGGTGCGCGTTTGTCGCGAGGACGGAGCTATGCGAGGGGCGGCCAGGTGCTGAAGATCGAGATCGGGAAGGGCGCGGTCCAGGCGGCGGTTCAGGGATCGCGGCCTACGCCGTACCAGGTGGCAATCCGGCTGAAGCCGCTGCCGGCGGGGGATTGGGATAAGGTCGCCAAGGTGGTGTCGAGCCGGGTGATCTTCGCGTCGAAGCTTCTGGCCGGGGAGATGCCGCAGGAGTTGGAAGAAGCGTTCGGGGAGGCTGGTGTCGCGTTGTTCCCGCAGCGGTTCGCCGATTTGACGATGGACTGCTCGTGTCCGGACTGGTCCAACCCTTGCAAGCATACGGCTGCGGTGTTCTACCTGATCGGCGAGGAGTTTGACCGGGATCCTTTCTTGATCCTGCGGCTGCGGGGCATGGACCGGGAGGAGTTCCTGAAGCTGCTGGGTCCAGTTGCGGCGCCTGCGCCGGAGCCCGAGTCCGCCGCGCCGCCGGAGCCTTTGCCAGGTGGATACTCGGGGTACTGGGCAGCGTTTGCGGCTCCCGCGGTTCCCCCACTGGAGCCGGCTGAGAATGCGGTTCTGGCGCGGCGGCTGGGGAGTCTGCCGTTCTGGCGCGGACACCGGCCGCTCGTCGAGTTCCTGGACGGAGTCCACCAAGCCGCAGCCGCCAGTGCTGCGAGTCGCATCGAGGCTGGTCCGGTTTAATCAAATTTTGTTGAAAGGCGGGAACCCGCCGCGCCATATGGCAGTCAGGAGGTCATATGGACATGACGAAACTGATTCTTGCCGGTGTCGCGCTGGTCGGCGCTGGATTCACTCTTTATTCGGCGGCCAGGCCCGTGCCCAAGCCGGGTGCCCCACCCGAACCCCCGCCGCCGCCCCAGAGTTCACGGTCTGGCGCGGGAGCACTCATGGCGGTCTATCGCGACGGGCGGCCGCCGGTGGAGTGTCCGCTCAAGCACACCGGGGTCGAGGCGGAAATCTCGGGGTTCCTGTCGCGGGTGACGGTGACGCAGGAGTTCGAGAACAACACTTCGGACAAGATCGAGGCCGTCTACACCTTCCCGCTGCCGAACAAGGCCGCCGTCGACGACATGACGATGCTGGTGGGCGACCGCACTATTAAAGGACTCATCAAGCGGCGCGAGGAAGCCCGCGAAATCTTTGACCGCGCCCGGCAGCAAGGCCACACGGCCAGCCTGCTCGACCAGGAGCGTCCGAACATCTTCACCCAGTCGGTGACCAACATCGGACCGGGGATGAAGGTGAAGATCAAGATCAGCTACGTCGAGACGCTGGCCTATGAAGCCGGAACCTACACCTTCGTGTTTCCAATGGTGGTGGGGCCGCGGTACAACCCGAAGCACGTCAGCGACGCCTCCAATATCACGCCGCCGGTGACGGCCAAGGGAGTCCGGGCGGGGCACGACATTTCACTGCGTGTGAATCTGGACGCCGGTGTTCCGGTGGAATCGCTTGCCGCGGCGACGCATCCGGTCGAGATCGAGCGGCCGGATGGCCACACGGCACGGGTGAAGCTGACCAACCGAAACGAGATCCCCAATCGCGACTTCATTCTCAAGTACACGGTGGCGGGCAAGAAGATCGAGGATGCCGTGTTGACGCATCGCGCCGCGCGGGGCGGGTTCTTCTCCCTGATCTTGCAGCCGCCGGCCCGCGTGGCGCCTTCCGAGGTGACGCCCAAGGAGATCGTGTTCGTGGTGGACACCTCCGGGTCCATGCAGGGGTTTCCGATCGACAAGTGCAAGGAGCTGATCAAGATGTCGCTCGACGGATTGCATCCGCGCGACACCTTCAACCTGATCACGTTCTCCGGCGACGAGCAAATCCTGTTCCCGAAGCCGGTTCCGGCGACGCCCGAGAACGTCCGTACGGCGCAGCGGTTCATGCTGTCGCGCGAGGGCCGCGGAGGCACGGAGATGATGAAGGCGATCCGCGCCGCGCTCGATCCGTCTGATTCCCAGGACCACCTGCGCATCGCCGTGTTCATGACGGACGGCTATGTGGGCAACGACATGGAGATCATCGGCGAAGTGAAGCGGCACACCAACGCACGTGTGTTCGCATTCGGGATCGGCAGCTCGGTGAACCGGTTCCTGCTCGACAAGATGGCGGAAGAGGGACGCGGTGAAGTTGAGTACGTGGGCATCGACAACCGCGACGGCATGGAAGCCGACAAGGCGGTGAAGCGGTTGTACGAGCGGGTCCGGACGCCTGTTCTGACCGACATCTCGATCGACTGGGACGGACTGCCGGTGGAGGAAGTCTATCCGAAGAAGCCCGCCGATCTGTTCAGCGCGAAGCCGGTGGTGATCCACGGACGCTACCGCGGTCCGGGGCAGGGCACGGTGAAGCTGCGTGGCCGCGTGGCCGGACGTGAGGTTGTGAGGAATGTCGCGGTCAGCCTGCCGGAAGCCAATCCGGAGCACGATGTTCTGGCGGCGCTGTGGGCGCGGACGCGGGTGGAGGATCTGATGAGCCAGGACTGGAACGGAATGCAGCACCGCACGCCGTCCGGTGACTTGAAAGAGCAGATCGTCAAGCTCGGCCTCGAGTTCCGGCTGATGACGCAGTTCACTTCGTTCGTTGCGGTGGAAGAGACGACCGTGGTCAAGGGCGGCGAGTTGCAGCGGGTGGAAGTTCCGGTCGAGATGCCGCACGGAGTGAGCTACGAGGGTGTCTTTGGGGATGAGGAGCGCGCAGGAAAGTCCCGCATCGCCATGGCGCCCTCCTCCAGAGCCAACGCGGCGATCGTCGGTGGGTTCCTCGGGGCGAGATCTGAGCCGATGGCAGCACCGCCACGGGTAACCAGGCCGGCGCCGGTTCGAATGGATCAGGCGGAGACGCTGCCAAGTGAACCCGGCAAGCTTGATCCCGCACTGGCCGCCCTGGCCGCAGGCAGGAGCACGGCAAAGGTGGAAGTGCGGATCTGGCTCAGTGATGATTCCGCCTCGACGATCGACGCGCTGAAGAAACTGGGAGTCGAGATCACCGCGCGGCAGCCTGGCAAGATGGTGCTGGCCAAGGTGAAGGCGTCCGACCTGAACAAGCTGGCCGCACTCACCCAGGTGCTCCACATCAGCAAGGCGCCGGAACGTCCGTAAAGCCCGGTCCGTCAATAACAAACAGCATGGCACCGTTGCGATCCCGATCGTGACGGTGCTATGCTCCATTCGATAACCCGAACGGTTAGATTTCAAACCCAGGAGCACGCATGAATCGCAGGGCTCTCCTTATGACGGCGGCCGGAGCGCTGGCTCTCCAGGCGCAGGCCCCCAAGACGCACCTCAAAAAGGGCGACATGGCCCCGGAATTCAAGCTTCGGGCCACCAACGGACAGACGGTTACGTTGTCCGAGTTTCGCGGCAGGAACACGGTAGTGCTGGCGTTCTTCCCGGCCGCGTTCACCGGTGGCTGAACGAAGGAAATGAAGGCGTATCAGGCTGATATCGCCAAATTTGAAGCGGTGGGAGCAAAAGTGTTTGGAGTCTCCACCGACAATTCTCCCAGCCAGAAGTATTGGGCTGAGGAAGTGTTGAAATCGCCGGTCCCCATCCTCAGCGACTTCCAGCGGGGCGCATCGAAAGAGTACGGCGTGCTCTCTCCCGGCGGAACCTCCGCCCGGACCACCTTCGTGATTGGTGCTGATGGTAAAATTGAGGACATCACGGAGGGCCAGGCAGCGATCGATCCTGCCTCAACGCTCACAGCTTGCAGCAGGCTGAAGAAGTAGGACCGAACACGAAAACAATCACCCGCCTGACGGGACGGGACTGGAGCTTGATCGCGCTCCTCCTGGCCGGGATGGCGGGTTCGTTTTTTTTTTCGTCCGTGCGAATTACAGTGCCGCGTTTCCCCAGGCCTCGCTTGATCTGAAGCTGCCGCCGGCGGAGATCACAAAGCGGGCCGAGGAGTTCCTCAAGTCACGGGGTTTGAGCACCCAGCGCTACCGGAATCTGACTCTGTTCGACGCGGACGACGAAGGGCGGCTGTTCCTGGAGCGCCAAGCCGGACTCGCGGAAGCCAACCGGCTCATGAACTCCGAGATCGCGATCTGGCGCTGGCGCGCCCGCTGGTACCGTCCGCCGGACAAAGAGGAGCTGCGCGTGTGGCTGTCGCCCGCGGGCCGTGTCGTGGGATTCACGCGCCTGCTGCGTGAGACCGCTCCCGGAGAGAAGATCACACAGGAGCGCGCGCGGCAGATCGCGAGCGAGTTTTTGAAGTCGCACAGCAGCCTGCCGCACAAGCTGGTGGAGGAGACCAAGGAGCAGCATCCGAACCGCGAAGACCACACCTTTACCTGGGAACAGGAAGGCTTCCGGCTGGCCGATGCCACCTACAACCGGACCATCACGGTCGCGGGCAGCGAGGTCTCGCACTACATGGAGTACCTGGAACTGCCGGACAAGTGGAACCGCGAGTACGCGGCAATGCGCTCGAAAAACGAGTTGTACACGAACATCGCGCAGGCTTTCTATGTTCCGCTATTCCTGGTGGCGGTGGTGGTGCTGGTTCGGGGGCTGAGGTCTAAGAACATCCGGTGGACGCCGCTGACCGCGATCGCGCTGGTGGTCGGCGGGTCCATGACGTTGAACCAGTGGAACAGCATTCCGTTCACGCTGGACCGGATGCCCACGAGCTCGACCATCACCACAAGTTTCGGAATCGCGGTGCTGCAGGCGTTGGGTGCGGGAGCGGCGATTTTCTTTTACGTGCTGGTAGCGGCGGCGCCGGGTGAGACGCTGTACCGGCGAGTGCTGCGGTCGAAGCTGGCGATGTCGTCGCTATTTTCGATGCGCGGGCTGGGGTCACGCGAGTTCTTCTGGTCCTGCCTGGCGGGATACGGGTTCGCAGCGGCGCACATGGTGTTCCTGGTGGCCTTCTATCTGATGGGGAGCAAGCTGGGCTTCTGGAACCCACAGGACGTCACGCATTCCGATCTATTGTCGACGCCGTTGCCGTGGCTGTTTCCGCTGAGCGTGTCGCTGCTTGCGAGCTTCTCCGAGGAGTTCTGGTTCCGGTTGATGGCGATTCCGCTGTTGAAGATCTGGACCCGGTCATGGGTCATCGCCATCGTGGTTCCGGCGATGGTATGGGGATTCCTGCACGCGAACTATCCACAGCAGCCCGCCTGGGTCCGCGGCGTGGAAGTGGGAATGATCGGGATCGGCGCGGGAGTGCTGATGCTGCGGTACGGACTGATGTCGACGCTGGTGTGGCACTACACGATCGATGCAGCGCTGATCGGGACGTTTTTGTTCGCTTCGGCGAGCTGGTATCTGCGGGTGAGCGGGTTTGTCGTGGCCGCGATCGGACTGGTCCCGCTGGCCGTGTGCGCCCACCTGTACCGGCGGAACGGCGGATTCGTGGATCGCGCGGAGGACTTGAATCAGGCGGTCCCTGAGCCGGCGCCAGTGGTTTCGCACGGGGCCGCCGAGGAGGCCGAGGCTGCTCCGGGCCTTGCGCCGGTATGGCCGCGGGCCTGGCTGTGGGCCGCCGGAGCGCTGCTGCTGGCTGCCGGCTACTTGGTCCAGACGGTTCCCTTCGGCGGCGATCTCAAGGTCGCGGTGGACCGGGAGGAGGCGCTTCGCGCCGCGGGTGCGCCACCGGCGGGCTGGATGTCCTCGGCCGACTACGTGCTCAACCTCAACACGCCGACTCTCGAATACTTGAGGCAGCAGGTGGGAAGTGGCGAAGCCGGACGGCTGGTCCAGAAGTTCTCACCCGTAGGGGTGTGGAGGGTCCGGTGGTTCCAGCCGGGCAGCGCGGAAGTCTGGTACCGGTTCGCGGATCAGAAGGGGCGGGTCTTCCGGGTGGACCACGATGTCGATGACATGGCCGGAGGCGGGCACCTTGCGCTCGAGGAGGCAGCGGGGATCGCGGGCAAGTACATCCGCGAGCAGCAGGGCATGAATCCCGCGGCGTTGACGCTGGTCGATGCCTCGTCGGAGAAGCTCGACAACCGCACGGATCATACCTTCGAGTGGGAGGATCCAGCGTTCAAGGCAGGCGAAGCGAAGGCTCGAATCCTGTTGGTGATCCAGGGCAGCGAGCCGACGCGGTTCCGGCGCTTCATCAAGCTCCCGGAAGAGTGGGAGCGGCAGTATTCAAGCCAACGTCTGCAGGCGTTCCTGCTTCCGGCTCTGGGTGGAGGGCTGATGCTGACCGCGCTGTTCGCATTGTTCCGGCGGCTGTCGAGCGGATGGCTGAATCCACGGTGGTACGCGGCTGTTGCGCTGGCGGCGTTCGTGCTGGCGGTCACCGACCAGTGGAACGCTGCTCCGGTGAGTTTAATGTCCTACGACACGGCCAAGCCGTTCAGCGAATACGTGAGCGAGTTTTGGGTGACGGGGTTCGTCCGCGGCCTCTTGTTCGCGATGTTGGCGGGCATTGGGGCGCTGGCAGTGGACCTATTCGCGCAGATCACGCTGGGCACCGCTGGACTGCCGCGGCCGTCGTGGCGCAATTGTCTGGCGGTGGCCGGGGCGGCGGGCGGGCTGGCTACCGTGCTGCGCGCCGTTGGCGAGCGGGTTCCGGGGGAGCGCTTATCCCTTTCCGTCTGGTCCATCGTGGGTGTCGACAACCGGATTCCAGCCGCTGACCTGCTGACTTCAGCAGCGACGTTCGCGCTATTCGGCGCGATGGCGGCCGGGCTGGTGATCCTGAGTGGCTCGCTGCTGCTCAGCCGCTCCGCGCGCTGGACATACGGAGCGCTGGCGGCGGTGGCGATCGGGTTGTCGCGGTCGATTGGCGTGCCGGGCTTCGTGTTCGAGACCGTGTCCGCGGGATTCATGCTTTTGCTGCTGCTGTTCGTGGTGCGCACGGCGGGCGCCGATCTCTATTCAATGGCGGGTGCGCTGTTCCTCGTGCGCCTGGCGCCAGCCGCGATCAACATGATCCAGCAACCCTCGCCCACAGTGAAGGCACAGGGTGTCATCGCGCTGGTGGCGGGAGTGGTGTTGCTGGGGGCGCTGTTCTTCTGGCTCAGCCGCCGGCGCTCCGGTTCTTCAATTCATCCCGCACCACTTCCCGGATCAGCGTCCTGACGGAGTCCGGATTCGCATTCAGGGTTTCGATGGTCGTGGTGGCCCGCACAGGTGCGGTCAGGCCCGCCGCGAGGAATCCGGCGCGGATGCGGCGGTTCATTTCCCGGCCCACGTCCCACTGCTTGCCGGGCAGCGTCTTGATCCGCGCCTTGACGGTCATGTGGGACTCACCGAGGTGGTCGACTCCGAAGATTTCGACGGGAGCCAGGATCGCGGGCTTAAACTGGTCCAGCGCCGCGGTTTCTTCAGAGACCTGTTGGATGAGGCGTAGCGCCGCATCGACGTCATCGGAGTAGGCGATGGGAATCGTGAACACGTAGTAGGAGAACTCGCGGGTCTTGTTGGCAAGCTTGTTGATGATCCCATTGGGGAAGACGTGTACGGTTCCCTCGGAGTCGCGCAACACCGTGGTCCGCAGATTGATTTCTTCCACCATTCCGGAAGTGTCGTTTATCGTGACCACATCGTTGACGCGAATCTGATTCTCGATCAGCAGGAAGAATCCGCTGATCACGTCGCGGACCAGGTTCTGGGCGCCGAATCCGATGGCGAGTCCGACGACGCCGGCGCCCGCGAGGAGCGGCCGGACATCGTAGCCGAGCTCCCGCAAAGCGGTCATCACCGCGAAGGCGTAGATCACCACCGCTGAGCTCTTGCGCAGGATCCCGGCGATCGTCGCGGCCTGTTTTTCGAGTTCGGCATCGGGGGCGCTGCCGCGGTTCTGGAGCATCCGCACGACCGACGTCCACAGGCCGCGGATCAAACGGTTGATGAGGAGCGTCAACAGGAACGCTCCCACCAGGATGAGAACCACCCGGACCGAGACCAGGAGATACGGGTGGATGCTCAGTCCGGACATTGCGCTATCCGGCTTTCACCTTGTTGCGCAGCAGTCCGATGCCTTCAATCTCTACTTCGACGACGTCACCGGGCGACATCTTGCGCGTGGTGCCAGGGGTTCCGGTAAAGATGAGGTCGCCTTGCTGGATGGTGACCTCCTGGCTGATGGTACTCACGATGGTCGCGGGATCGAAGAGCAGGTCGCCGGTGGTCTGCTGCTGGACCACTTCGCCGTTGAGGCGCGTGGTGAGTGTCAGGTTGTTGTAGTTGATTCCAGTGACCAGCACGGGTCCACAGGGCGCGAATGTGTCGGCGCCCTTGGCGCGCCACCATTGCAGGTCCCTCGACGCTCCGTCTGCGCCATGCTGCCATCCACGCTCGCTCACGTCGTTGCCGCAGGTGACACCGAAGATGGCCGCCGCGGCTTGCTTGCGGCTGGCCTTCTTAATCGTCTTGCCGATCACCAGCACCAGCTCGCCTTCGTAGTGAACATTGGTGGATGACTTGGGGAGCACAATCGGGGCGCCCGGATCCGTGATTGAGGTGATGGGCTTGTAGAAGATCTCCGGTGTTGGCGGGGCGGGCCGGGATCCGAGATGGCTGCGGTAGTTCAGTCCCACGGCGAAGATCTTGGGGGGCGTGGCCGGTGCCAGCAGCTTCAGGCCATTGAGGGGCTTGGCAGTCTTCGATACCTTGTGCTCGCCAAATAGGTCGCCCGTGATCCGGAACACCTTGTCACCATCCAGCCGGCCCCAGCTTGGGCCCGCGTCACTTTGAAACCGAACGTACTTTTGCATATCCAAACAGTGTAGCGTCAGGGCGCGGTATGATGACGGGATTGGCCTCCTCCGGTATGCATGGGAGCGGTTCCGGCGCCGCGAATCCGCTGGTCCGGCAGTTCCTGGACATGGGGTTTGGCATCGAGACGCGAGCGGCTCGAGTGGGTCCGTACTGGGCGCATCACCAGCAGTTGAGCCGGGAGACGCAGTTGGAGTGGCTGGCTGGCGGACACGGGGATTCGATCACGATTCTCGGCGCGGGGCGGTTGTTGGATGTGGCAGCGGAGGAGTTCGAACGCCGTTTCGCGGCGGTCACGCTGGTGGATGCTGATCCGGCGTGTGTGCCCGTTTGGAGGTCGCAGTTGGGGAGGGCGGCGTTTGTCACGGCTGAGGTGAGCGGTGCGTTGGAAGCCTGGACGGCGTGGATCGGGCGTGGGGTCCAAGAGCGTCCGTGGCGTGACGCGCTCGAACTGCTGGCGGGCGGCGGTCCCGAGGATGGGGTCATGCCGTACCGTCCTGAATCGTCGAGCGTGCTTTCGGTGAGTCTTCTCAGCCAGATTCCGATTGCCTGGCAGGACGCGGTGGAGGAGATTCTGTTCCAGCGTTACGGGCGCAGTTTTGTCGGCAAGCACGACCAGGAGTGGATCGACGCGCTGGAAGTGTCCGCGCGGCGGCTGGTCGACGGGCATATCGGCTCGCTGGGCGGTCCAGCGGTGCGGGACATTCTGGTGATCACGGACGTTGAATACGCCTATTACAGGGGCCGGGGCGATCGTGAACCGCCTGTGCGCTGGGAGGCGGGTGAGTGGCGCGCAGATCCGGGTACCACGTGTGAAGTGGAGCCGGCGTTGTACGGCGCGGATCCGGATTCGGAAGCGGCGTGGCGGTCGTTGCTGCCCGATTTTTCGCTGGCCTGGAGGAGGCACTGGCTCTGGCACATCTCGCCACAAGGAGTGGAATGCCCGGACCAAGGCACGGTGCACCGGGTAGGCGCGTATTGTTTGGTGCGGAGGCATGATGCAGGGCTATGAACAGATCCGGGAGGCGTGGGACGAAGAGTTTGCGCGCAACCGGGAGATCCACGGCGAGCGGATCCGCTGCCGCGCGGGGTGCTCGGACTGCTGTCACCAGTTGTTTCAGATCACCGAGATCGAGGCAGCGGAGATTATCCGCGGGGTAGCGTCGATGCCGGAGACGAAGCGGGGAAGGCTACAGGCGGCGAGCCGGGTGTATCTTGAGCGGCGCCGTGCGCTGGTGGCGGCACGGGGGGAGCCGGAGGCGTGGGGATCGTTGCCTCCGCCCGGGTCGCGGCTGGCGTGTCCGGCGCTGGAGGGAGGGGTGTGCACGATCTACGAGCACCGGCCTTTGATCTGCCGCAAGTTTGGGATTCCGCTGTGGAATCCGGACCGGCCGGGGCGGGTGTATGCCTGCGAGCTGAATTTCCGGGAGGGGGATGAGATCGAGGATGGCGAGTTGATCCAGATTCACACGGAGCTGCATGAGGCGTGGAAGGTGGTGCAGCGGGGATACAACGAGTCCGGCGGGTACCGGGATGCGGAGCCTTACACTGTTGCGCGGGCGATCCAGGAATCGCTCACCGGGGGCGTTGTGCCTTGATGTTCGCTTTGACGGCTTCCAACTCGGCTCTCAGGGAGTCCCGCTCGGCTGCCGTTTGATCGAGGAGTTGGCTCACCTGGTCCCTTTCGGCGACAGCGGTTTTGGTCCGCTCGTTGGCGAAAACCAGCTCCGACTCGCGCAGCGCAACGCATTCGGCACCGGTCAGCAGAAGCCGGCCTTGGCCGTCGCACTAACGCATGTACGTCCCATAGCAGTTCTCGTACGTGCCAGTCCAGAGCTTGACGCTCAAGTTGAGTCCGGGAAGGTCGTTCGAGTGATACAGCGGCTCAGTGAGCAGCCGCTGCTCCTTCTCATGGTCCACGGAGTGCCGGTCAAGGCGGGAAGCATACGCCCTCAACGCTCACCTGAGGCGTTGTGCCGTGAGCTTCGCTCTCATAGCTTCCAGCTCTGCTTTCAGGGAGTCCCGCTCGGCTGCGGTTTGATCGAGGAGTTGACTCACGCGGTCCTTTTCAGCGATCGCACGATCTTTTTCGGCGACAGCGGTTTTGGTCCGCTCGTTGGCGAAAACCAGCTCCGACTCGCGCAGCGCAACGCGTTCGGCACCGGTCAGCAGAAGCCGGCCTTGGCCGTCGCACCAACGCATGTACGTCCCATGGCAGTTCTCGTACGTGCCGGTCCAGAGCTTGACACTCAAGTTGAGCCCGGGCAGGTCGTTCGTGGTCCTCCGGACGTACTTTCCCTTGATCAGCTCGAACACGTAAATCTTGTCCTCTCCCAAGCGTGACTCGGGATCGAAGACGATGTAGAACTTGATGCCCCATTGGGCGTACTTCACGCGCTTCGACGTAAGCTCATGGCCACGGCGGTTTGAGACGATCTCGATTACGACCTCGGGCGGCCTCTTGTGTTCCCAAATGAAATAGGCCGTGCTCATGTCCTTCGGACCGCTGATTCCCCGTACCAGGAAACCGTCGGGCACAAGGAAATCCGTGGGCCGGAAGAACACGCCAACGTTGGCCGCCGCCCAAAATAGAACGTTTGATTTGTTGGACCCACGCGGAGCTGGCGCGGGCCAGGAGTGACACAGCGGCTCAATGAGCAGCCGCTGCTCCTTCTCATGGTCCACGGGATCATCCGTGTTGGTGACGAGGGTTGCCACCTGGCGCAGTTCTTCCGGGCTCAATTCGTACGGATCAACCGGCGTGCCCAAGGCGGGAAGCATGCGCACTGCAAGTGTACTCTACCTCTGAGTCCCCCCGGCACCGAGAAGGCCGGCGCTGAAGCACGGGGTGTAGGTCCGGGTTCCAGTGACCTGGCCGTCCGGAAGCGAGAAGGTGAACCGCATGGTCTTGGCCGTCGAGTCGATGGTTGTCGCGCGGAACTCGATCTGGTACTGCGAATCGAGGATCCGGTTCAATGCCTGGAACCGGGTGGCGTAGTTGCGCGCGTCGGCCTCAACCGTGTACTGCCCGTTGGAGTCGCGCGCCAACTGGCGCAGGACGGCGGCCAGGTCCACGTTGTCACCGGCTCCGGCGCCAAGAGCGTAGGTAAAGAATGGAACGCCAGCCGAGCGGACAGTACCGATCAACTGGTTGTAGTCCTGCAGCCCGCCACCGCGGTTCTCCATGCCTGTGAACAGGAACACTGCCTGCCGCCGGCCACGCTCACGGCCGACGCTGTTCAGCGCGAACCAGGCGGAGTCCAGGAGCAGGTTGGCGCCGGGAATGGGACGCAACAAATCGATCTTGGCGAGCACGTTCTCACGGGTATCGCCGAAGACGGCCTGCTCGCGGAAGTCGTCGAGGTGAATTAACTGGATCCGGTCGTTGGCGCGCAGGCTGAGGACGAATTGCCGGACCGCATTGCGCAGAATCTGCCGCTCCTCCTCGTTGGCCGTGCCGTTGAGTCCGTACAAGATTGAAATCGAGAGTGGAGTCTCATTTACAGCGGGCACCAGGCGGCAGGCCACAGGCGCCGCATCCTCCGTGCAGGAGACCGCCTGTAACCCGGTGATGGGAACGTTGGCCGCGTCAAACACGGTCATGTAGGAGTTGACGAGCGGGCAGAACTGGAGATCAAACTGGTGCACCGCAACCGAAGGTCCGGCTGCCGCCGTCGCGCCGCGGACCGTCAGCAACTGCTGCGCGGAGCGTCCTCCACCCGGCGGCGGGCTGCTGACCGTGACCCGGATCCCGGCGGGCTGGGAGATCTCATTCGCGGCGATGAAACTGATCAACTGCCCTTGGTGGTTGAAGAACGTGTTGATGGGCCGGCCGTTCAACTCGACCACCGAGGAGCGCACGAAGCCACTGCCGTTGACGACCAGGTTGAAGCCAACCGAGCCCGCATCGACGACTGAGGGGGACAGGTTCTGCAGCACTGGCAGGGGATTGAGCACGGCCAACTGCTGGACGACAGTCGCCGCGAACGGCACGGACACAGACGGCCGCTCGGGATCGTCGCTGCCGATCCGGATGTCGGTGCTGAACGCTCCAAGCGGCGTGTTGTTGAAACGCACCGTGACGATGCGGGAGTCGCCGGGCGGGACGCGGAATCCGATCGAGGGCGCAACCGTCACCGCTGGATGTCCGGTGGTGAATCCGGTTACGTTGAGCGGCGCGGTGCCGGTGTTGGCGACCGTCAACTGGAACTCGCGCGTGGTGGCCGCGACTACTTCACCGAGATCGATGCGCAGGGGCGAGACGGCGATCCGCGGGTTCAGGTCCAGTCCTCCGGCCACACGCAAGAAGGCACCGGGAGGCGACTGCCGTTCGCCGGTCCGCAGGGTGAGATTCAGACTCCCATTGCGAACGTCGCGGGGCACACGGAACTCCACCAGATACGTTCCCACCCGCCCCGGCGCGGCGCCGACATAAAGCACGTCTTGCGGCGGAATCTCACGGTCATCGAGCAGGACCGTCACCGGTTCCACGGAGGGGGCACGGGAGGAGGGCGCTTCACCAGCTCCGAAGGTGGGCGACGTGCGGCCGAGGCCGAGCGCGAGCACGGAAATAGCGTCCTCCGGCGCCGCCGCAGTTAGCGGAAGCCCTGGCAGTCCCGGCGGACCGGTGGGAGTCCCGCCCGCGATTTTCACCGCCAGGACGGGATTGCGGCCATCCGGGTTCTCCTGCCAGAACAGAAACTCGGGCGCGGTGGCGAGCACTTGCACGGATTCGGGATCGCTGCGCAGCTCGCCATGTTCGCCGCAATTGCTGATCACCTGCACGGGCTGCGTGGTGTTCACCGGAAGGTCGGGGACCTGGAACCGGATCTGCCGGTCGTTGACCGATAACAGTCGCGCCGCGACGGTGCCGACGGTGACGCATGTGCCGCCGATCGACAACGGCAGAATGCCGTTTTGATCGGGTGTGCCTTCCGCGCTAAATCCGTCTGGAGCGAGGGAAACTCCGTTCAGAACGGCCAAGCCCAGCGGGGAGACAACGCGGACGGGAGGGATGCTTCCCCCAGCTCCCGTGACGCCGCCGGTGGTGATCTCCGGAGGCACGGGTCCGATGCGCCGCACGGTCAGCATGAATTCAGTGGGCCGCAGATTCCCGTGAGCCGCCCGGACGATCGCCGCGCCTGGGCGAATGCCAGCCGTGGCGAAAGTCTGAGCGCGGCCCTGGAGATCAGTGATGGCCTGGACACCCGCCACTGTAACGTTCGTGCTTCCGGGCGCGAAAGTGACCGTCATCCCCGGCATCGGGTTGTTGAACGTGTCGCGCAGCTCGACGACGAGGGCCTCGGCGGTCCTCGTGTTCTGGTCAACGACTTGATTATTGCCGGAGATCACGCGCAGTGATCCTGGCGCCGGACGCTCGTCTCCGATCCGGGCGATGAACGCGGTGTTGGTACCGAACCCCGTGCTGCGCCGTAGCGCGCCAGGTGTCAACGGGAAGTCGCGGGACTGCGTGAATCCGGTGACGAAGAGGTTGCCGCCGGAGTCTCGGGTGACGGCGTGGCCGAGATCGATGCCCTGCCCGCCAAGGTAGGTTGAGT
>VFZX01000056.1 GCA_016871015.1 Acidobacteriota bacterium
CGCGCGAGCGTTCGGGAGCTTGCCATTACTGGGGAGCAGCGAAGATCGGGACTACTGCCTCTTTCGCGACAGCGGGCTGGACCCGGGCGATCCCCGTCCAGAGTTCGAACTGGCGGGGGCGGCAAAGGAAGAGATCAAGACGTTGCAGGTGGAACTCCGAAATCATCCGGATCTCGCCTTCCAGCGTTGGAGCCGGCGTGCGAACGACGCGACCGATCCCATGCGCCGAACAGCGGCGACGATCCTGCAAGCGGTCGCAGCGTCTCGGCAGAATCTCGATCAATTGGCGGAACAAATCCTCTCGGAAGCGGTCGAACGTGTCAGCGGCTCTTCACCTTCTGATGCATGGATTCAGGCGGTGGCGAGTCAGGTTCGCTTCTACCACTATCGGGCTGGCGACACCAATCGAGCCTGTGAGGCTGCACGAGTTGTGGAGCAGCTCGCCGGACGCGCGAAGAGCGCTCGTGCAAAAGCGGAAGCCCTGTGGGTATCGGGTTTCTTGGCATTCTATGAAGGCCGTCTCCAGGACGCGGAAGCGCGGGCGAATCAAGGACTCGAGTTCCAGGTAGCGGAACTCGAGCCGGCACTACTAGAGGAACTCGTTTGCTCGAGAGAATACACGCAGAAGTACGACGACGCCCTCGCCGCTGCGGACCGGCTCGTTTCGGTCTCCGAGAACCGATCGGATAGGTGGTGGCACGGGCGGGCATTCTTCTTGCGAGCTTGGCTCCTGCGTACATTGGGCCGTCCTGCCGAAGCAATGCGCGACGCGCGGCGAGCGGTGGAACTGGCTGAGGAGGGCGGATATCGAGCCATCTACTCCGATGCTCAGGCGCAATTGGCATCGTCGCAAGCTGCGTCCGGTGACATCGAAGGCGCGCTTGCAACCACGCGCGAGTTCGAAGCGCGAATGGCCGAAGCCCGTCACATCGGCGGCCAACTCAATGCGCTCCTCACCCGAGCGGACATTCTCGCCAACCACGGTCGGCACGAGGAAGCGCTCGAAGCAGCGCGGGCCGCAGCCATCAAATCCTCCTCCAAGCGTCGAACTGATGCCTATGCACAAGCCCGCTATCTGGAGGCCTGGAACCTGTCGCGACTTGGCAGACGCGACGCTGCCCTGGAAGCCACGCGCGAGGCCATCACCGCCAACGCTCGTTGGTGGAGCGCCTACGCCGCCGGACTTCAGTGCGATCTGGCCCAAACGGCCGCATCCTCCCGCACCCACGTCGACTTGGCGCTGAAACTCGGCAACCACGCCGGGATTCGAACCCCCATCGGAAATCTCTGCACCACAGCCGCAAGATTGCCTTTCCAGACTGGTCCCAGCTACTCGAACGCGCCCTCGAGTCTGGGGTAACGCTAGATCGGTGGGACCTAACCGGCATCCTCGGAGCCGCTGCCCGCAACTCGGACTGGAAAATCACAAGCCAACTCGTCGCACGTCATCCCGAGCTACTCCACGATATCGCCGGCGCCGGCCGGACCTGGGGCTCCATGGCCGAATCCGAGGGACGAGCCGTCACCTACGCGAGCATCGCTCGCGCCCTTCCGGAAATCGAAGCAATTACCAGCCGCGCGAACGGCCCGGGTGGCTTCCCGACGGTACTCTCCGAAATCGTCGACGGACTCGTCTCCACCTGCCGGGACGCCGGTCTGCTGCGAGACATCGCCGCGCTTCTTACCGAACGCTACCCGCCTTCCGCGGAAGCGTCCGCGCGCCTCATCAGCTTCGCTCAATTCCACGAAGCCCCGGACCGCGAGGCCTACCTGCAGCGAATCGATCCGGATCTCGCCACGGCGGTCCGCAGGATCTGGAATCAGCCGCACCCTTCTCTGAAGCCCGGCAGCAGGAGGCGGGGCCGCGGTGCGACAAAGTAGGAGAAAGGTCTCTTGGGTGGTAACTGTGCAAAGAGTGTCGAATTTTTCCGTTTCACGACAAAACGAACCGAGCCACAAACGCCGCCACCAGGACCCACACGATCCAGCTCACCTCTCTCCCCCTCCCGCTCAACAACCGCAACAGCGCGAACGAAACGAACCCAAGCGCCAGTCCGTTGGCGATACTGAACGTCAGCGGGATCGCCGCGATCGTCAAAAACGCCGGAATCGCATCCAACGGATCTCCCCACCGGACCTCCGCCGTGTGGCTCATCATCGCCGCCCCCACCAAAACCAAGGCGGGAGCCGTCGCCGCCGCCGGAACCACGCCCACCAATGGAGCCGCGACCAGCGACACCAGGAACAGCAGTCCCGTGACGATCGCCGTCACTCCCGACCGTCCGCCCGCCACGATCCCCGCGGTGCTCTCGATGTAGCTCACCACCGTCGAAGTCCCTGTGAGCGCGCCGAGCATCGTCGCCGAGGCGTCCGCCATCAGCACCCGGTTCACGCGCGGCAGCTCGCCCGACTCGGGCATCAGCCCCGCATGCTTGGTCACCCCAACCAGAGTCCCGAGATTGTCAAACAGATCCACGAATAGGAACACGAACAGGATCTCAGCCAGTCCCAGATTCATCGCACCCGCGATGTCGAGTTGCAGGAACGTCGACCCGAGCTCGCCGAGATTGCCCCACTGCGGATTCCAGCGCGCGACACCCGTCACCAGCGCGATCCCCGTGCTCGCGGCGATGCCCGTGAGGATTGCCAGCGGAAACTGGCGCGCTTGCAGAGCGGCAGTGATCACGAGTCCGGCCAGTGCGACCAAGGCGGACGGATTCTTCAGGTCCCCGAGCTTCACCGCGGTCGCAGGATCCGCCATGATGATCCCGGCGTTCCGCAGTCCGATGAAGGCGATGAACAATCCGATGCCCGCGGCGACGGCGCCATAGAGGTCCACGGGCAGCGCACGGATCAGCTTCTCGCGGACCCCGGCCACGGTGAGCAGCAGGAATGCAACACCCGACAGGAACACCGCTCCCAGGGCCACTTGCCACGGCACGCCCATGCCTTTCACCACCGCGTACGTGAAGTAGGCGTTCAGGCCCATGCCCGGCGCCAGCGCGATCGGATAACGCGCCACCGCGCCCATCAGGATGCTCGCGATTCCCGCCGAGATGCACGTGGCCGCCATCACGCCCGCGGCCGGCATTCCCGTCTGGCTCAGGATCGAGGGATTGACGAAGATGATGTAGGCCATGGTGACGAAGGTCGTCACCCCCGCCAGGATCTCCGTGCGCCAGTTGGTGCCGAGCCGGGAAAACTCGAAATATCGCTCAAGGCCGGATCGCATCATAATAGGATAAGGAATCATGAATACCGGGCGAATCCTCACAGGGCTGGTTTTAGCCGCCTGCTTGCAGGCGCAGAGTCCCGCGGGTGTCGCGCGCCCGCCGATCGGCAAGCCGCCGATCCTGCGCGCCGCCGAAGTCAAGCCCGGCATGAAGGCCACGGCCTGGACCGTGTTCGCCGGATCCACGCCCGAGGCGGTTCCGATCGAGATTCTCGGAGTGATGAAGAACGCCTGGGGACCGAAGCAGGACATCATCCTCGGCAAGATGGGCGGACGCGCCGAGCGCACCAATGTCGCGGGCGGCATGAGCGGAAGCCCGGTGTACGTGGATGGCAAGCTGATCGGCGCGGTGGCGCTCCGGCTCAGCGTGTTCTCGCCGGATGCGATCTGCGGCATCACGCCAATCGAGCTGATGCTTGAGATCAACGACTTCGATCAGAGCCGGCCCCCGGACGCGCGCACACCGGACAACCCCAATCGCCGCGCGGCGGTGGATATCGCCGCTCCATTCGCGCAGGCATCGGCAGGGTGGACGCTGACGCCGATCGAGTCGCCGCTCGTGTTCTCCGGATTCCAGGAAACCGTGATCCGGGAGTTTGGACCGATGTTCCAGCAGATGGGAATCCGGCCCGCGCAGGGTGGAGCCTCCGCGGCGTTGCGCGCCACCAAGCTCGACGCGGATTGGCGGACATCGCTCCTGCCGGGCGACGCCGTATCGGGCGTGCTGGTCTCCGGCGACATGAGCATGACTGTGATGGGCACGGTCACCTACAACGACGGCAAGCGCGTGCTCGCGTTCGGGCATCCGTTCCTGAATCTGGGTCCGGTGAGCATGCCGATGGCCAAGAGCGACGTGGTGATGACGCTCGCCTCGGCGTTCCAGCCGAACAAGGTCGGCAACGCGACTGGCGTTGTGGGCTCGCTCCGCCAGGACCGCCACTCAGGAGTGATGGGCGTGCTGGGCGATGCGTCGGAGATGATCCCGACGCGGCTGAAGGTCCGCACTTTTGGCGAATCGAATCAACTCCTGAAGGAAAAGGATCTCAAGTTCGACATCTTCGTCCAGCAGAAATGGACGCCGTTCCTGATGATGGTCACGCTGTTCAACGGACTGTCCGGCTTGAACGATTTCGCCGAGGAGACCACCTACCGCATCAACGGCACGGTCGACATGGAAGGCCACGGGAAGCTGTCGCTCGGCAACATCTTCGCTCCCGGCGAGACGCCGCAGCCCGCGCCCATGCAGATGACGTTCTGGTGGGGCGACAAGTTCAACCGCCTGTTCCTCAACACGGTCCGCATGCCGAAGCTGCGAGCAGTGGACGTGAATGTCGACCTGATTCCGCGGCGCAGCATCGCCGCGATCGAGAGCGCGTTCGCTGAGGCTGGAGAAGCGGACGCGGGAACCGAACTGCCCGTGAAGGTCTACTTGCGGCCGTATCGCGGGGGACGGATCGAGCGGACCGTCCGGGTCAAGATCCCGCGGTCGCTGCCACCAGGCGAGCACCGGATCCTGTTCAGCGACGCCGACACGCTGAACCGCATCCAGAGCGTCGCGAGCCAGTTCAACCGGTTCATGGATCTTCCGCAGATGGTCTCGGTCCTCAACCAGGAGCGGACCAACAATCGGATGTACGTCTCGATCGTGCAGTCGCGGCCAACCGTCTATCAGGACGACAAGGTGATGCCAGGCCTCCCGCCCTCCGTCGCCAACGTGATGCAGAACGGGCGCACCGGCACTCGCGCCTACTTCACGATTCCGGAAAGCGCCGAAGAGCAGCAGGCAGTTCCGTTCGACCTGATGGTGAACGGAAGCTATTCACTCAGGATCAAAGTCAACTAGAACAATGTCCGTATCCATTCGCTGGACCGCCGCCCTATGCGGCCTGGCCGTGCTGGCCGCCGGGGGAACCCGCACCTGGGAGCACTCCTCGCGCGCCGACTTCGAAAAGGCCACACTCAAGAAACTGTCGCTGCGCAGCGACGGACGGCTGACCCTCGCGCCGGTTTTCAAGGAGCTGCACGATCCCGCGGCCAGCTTCCTGTGGACCGTGGCGCGCGACTCGCGGGGCCGTGTCTTCATGGGCGGGAACGGGCAGGACAACAAGGCGCGCGTGTACGAGTTCGAGGCGGGCAAAGGACGCGTGATCGCCGAACTGGCCGGGCTCGCGGTGCACGCGATCGCCATTGATGCACAGGATCGCGTGTACGCCGCGGCGTCGCCGGACGGCAAGGTCTACCGGCTGCGCGCCAACGCCGAGCCTGAAGTTTTCTACGACCCTAAGGCCAAGTACATCTGGGCGATGGCCTTCAACGCACGCGGGGACCTGTTCATCGCCACCGGCGACAAGGGCGAGATCCACAAGGTGACTGCTGCAGGCGCGGGATCCGTGTTTTTCCAGACAGAGGAGACCAACGCCCGCTCGCTCGCCGTGGATCCGCAAGGAAACGTCTTTGTGGGCACCGACCCGGGCGGACTGATCTTCCGGGTCACGCCTGCGGGCGAGGGATTCGTCGTCTATCAGGCGTCGAGGCGCGAGATTACCGCTCTCGCCATCGGGTCCAACGGGTCGGTGTACGCCGCCGCCGTGGGAGTCAAGCCTGCGCCTGCTGCGCCTTCCGCGCCAGCCGCTCCGGCCCCAGCTCCGGCGGCCCCGGCAGCTTCCTCCTCGTCCGCTCCGGCGCGTCCGCCCGCGCCACCGAGCGTGATCCCGGGCGTAACCGGCGGATCGGAAGTGTTCCGGATCGAGGCCGACGGATATCCGCGCAAGCTCTGGACCCACGCGACGGACGCCGCCTACGCGCTCGCGTTCGACGCGTCAGGCAAGCTCCTCATCGGTACCGGAAACAAGGGCGCCATCCACCGGCTGGACGACGACCTACTGTCGACGCAGGTGGTCACCGCGGCGCCAACTCAAGTGACCGGGATCATGCAAGGCCCCGCGGGCGCGCTCTATGTGGTGACAGGGAACATTGGCAAGCTGTTCCAGTTGGGCCCTGAAATTGAGAAGGAAGGATCCGTTGAGAGCGTTGCGCTCGATGCCGGGTTCTTCACCTATTGGGGCCGCATGAACTACGGCGGGACCCTTGACGGCGGCCAGGTGAAGCTCGAAACGCGCAGCGGGAATCTCGAGAGCACACGGCGCAACTGGAGCAACTGGGCGGGTGTGGTGTTGAACTCCTCCGGCGGGCGCGTGACGTCACCCGCCGCACGGTTCCTGCAGTACCGCGTCACGCTGTCGGCGGCGCCGGATGGCAAGACGCCCGGGGTGGGCTCGGTGGACGTGGCGTTCCTTCCGAAGAACGTGGCTCCGGTGGTTGAGGTGGTGGAGAGCACGCCCGCCAACTACCGGTACGCGCCGCAATCGCTGACGCTGAGCACATCATCTTCGCTCACCCTGCCCAGTTTGACGCGGACGCCCGCCGCTTCGGCGAATTCGGCGCCCTCGCCCAGCGCCGAGGCTCCGGCAAGCACGGTCAACTACGCCAAGGGCTTTATCGGCGCACGCTGGCTGGCACGCGATGACAACGGCGACTCCCTCCTGTCGACCCTCGAGATCCGCGGCGACAAGGAGACCGGATGGAAGGTGCTCAAGGCCGACATTCGGGAACGGAACATCAGTTGGGACTCGACCGCTTTTCAGGACGGCTATTATCTGTTGCGTGTCACCGTGACCGATTCGCCCTCAAACCCGCCGCATCTGGCTCTGATGGGCCAACTGGAGGGTTATCCGTTCGTGATCGATAACAGCCCGCCACGGATCACCGGACTTGCGGCTACGCGCAACGGCGCCCGCGTCGATGCGCGGTGGCAGGCCACCGACGCGCTCAACATCATCTCCAAGGCGGAGTACTCGCTCGACGGCGCGGAGTGGAAGACCGTCGAGCCGACCACGCGCCTGTCGGACTCGCAACAGCACGACTACGTACTCACGCTTGACACGGTCGCGGCCGGAGAACGGACACTCGCGGTCCGTGTCACCGACGACTACGACAACGTGGTAGTGGAGAAGACCGTAATCCGATAGAATCTTGCGAGGAGCTTCTATGACTCGCTGCCTCGCTTTGCTCACTGCTCTGGGATTCGGGCTCCACGCGCAGGAGACCCGGTCCGCCATCCACGGCCGCGTCCTCGACCCTCAGGGGACACCGGTCCCGGCCTCCAAGGTCGTGGTCCGGAACCTCGACACCAACACGGCGGTCACCACCGCCACCAACGATACCGGATACTACGAAGCCAACCTTCTGTTGCCTGGCAACTACCAGGTGAACGCCGAGGCCGCGGGCTTCCGGACTTCAATCCGGAAGGGCATCGTACTACCTGTCGCTTCGCGTGTCGAAGTGGAGATGAAGCTCGAGATTGGATCCGTGAGCGAGTCCGTCACCGTGGTCGCCGACGCGCCGCTGCTCGACACCAGTTCGGCCAACACCGGCCGCGTGGTCGACCAGCGGACGCAGGCCGGGCTCCCGCTGTCATCCTCGAACATCACGCTGTTCGCGCGCATGGCGCCAGGCGTGCAGACCAACGGCGAGGTGCGGGTGATCGGTCCTGGTGACCAGGCGTCGACATCGGACTACAAGATCGCGGGCGGAGTCGGTGGCAACGAGTGGTCGATTGATGGAGGCTCGAACACCGGGAGCGGCGGGCGCCGCGTGGGCTACGTCGCCCACTCGGACGAGATTTCGGAGATCAAGGTGGAGACGAACAATTTCGACGCCTCGATCGGACACAGCTCCGGAATGGTCGTGTCGATGATGTCGCGCTCGGGGACAAACAAGTTCCACGGCGGGGCGTCGAACATCCACGAGCAGACGCGGTTCAATGCGACGCCGTTCTTCACGCGCCAGCTCTACTACCGCAACATCGCCGCCGCCGAGGCGGCAGGCAACACCGCGCGCGCCAACCAACTGCGCAACACACCCAAACAGCTATCGGGAAGAAGGAACCATTATTCCGGGTTCATCGGCGGCCCCGTGATCATTCCGAAAGTGTTCGACGGCCGCGACCGGCTGTTCTTCTTCTTCAGCTACGTCGGCTTCCGCCGGCTCATCCCTCCGAATCCGATCAACCTCAACCACACGTTCCCGACCATGCCCAACCGCCAGGGCGACTTCTCGGATCTGTTGGCAGCGGACGCCACGCGCTATCAGATCTACGACCCGCTGAGCGTGCGGCCGGATCCGGCGCGGGCCAACAACTTTATCCGGACGCCGTTCACGGGCAACATCATTCCCCGGGCGCGCCAGGTGAACCCCGGATACGATTTCTACACGCGGCTGATGCCCGAACCCAACAACAATCCTGCCAATCCACGCGCCGAGCCGCTGAACAACTTCCTCGGCACCGACATCCCCTGGACCTCGCCCTACGAGGCCTACACCAACCGGTGGGACTACAAGCAGTCTGACTCGCACCGCTTCTTCGGCCGCTGGACTTACGATGACTACTACCTCGACGCGCTCGACTGGACCTACCGCACATCTCCCGGCCTGATGACGCAGCGCGACCGCCGGCACAACATCGCCGCCGTGGTCGACTGGGTCTATACGCGGGGCGCGTCCACGGTGTTCGACTTCGCGGCCTCCGGCAACCAATATCTGAGTCCCACCAAGCCGCCGGTGATCATGAACTTCAAGCCCAGCGACGTCGGATTTCCGGCCTACGTCGACCAGCGCGCGGGCGACCTGCACATTCTGCCGACGATGAACTTCGACGGCTACAACCCGATCGGGCGTAACGTGCCCATCATCAACCGCGTCCGCTCGGCGGCGTTCCGGGCCGATGTGACGCATATCCGCGGCCGCCACAGCTTCCGCGGCGGATTCGACTTCCGCGAGCACTACAACGTGAATGGCGTCGGCGGCAACACGTCCGGCAATTACGGGTACTCGAACTTCTTCACGCGCCGCAATGACGACACGCTGACTCCCGCCGGACAATTGGGCCACTCCTGGGCGGCGTTCATGATGGGCATTCCGGCTTCGATGACCATCGGGTCGAACGATAGCTATGTGATCCAGAGTCCCTACTTCGCCTGGCACGGGCAGGACAACTGGCGGGTGACTCCCAAACTGAATCTGAACCTCGGTCTCCGCATCGAGTATGAGAAGGGCCCCACCGAGCGCTACGACCGTTGGATCGGCTACGCGGACAGAAACGTCCAACTCCCCATTTCCGCGGGCGCCCAGGCCGCGTACGCCGCGTCACCGGTGCCCGAGCTTCCGGCTTCAGGTTTCGCCGTGCGTGGTGGTGCCGTTTATCCGGGTGTCAACTCGCCGCGCCGCATCCGGCGGAACGAGCTCATGTGGCTGCCGCGCGCCGCCGCCGCATATCAATTGGACAAGAAGACAGTGCTGCGCGCGGGCTTCGGCATGTTCTTCGACACGCTCAACGCGGCAATCGAGACAGTGAATCAGCTCGGCTTCTCGCGCACCACCTCGACCAACGTCTCAAACGACTTCGGCCAGACCTGGCTGGTAGGTGATCCGGCCCGTGGAATCTCGCCGCTCCGGGACCCGTTCCCGGTCCGGTCCGATGGATCGCGGTTCGACGAGCCCACGCGTGCGGCGCTCGGCAACATGGCGACGGCTGGACGCGGGTTTACATTCGGTGACTTCGACACGCGGCGCGCTCGCCAGCGGCGGTGGCGCGTGGGCCTACAGCGGCAGTTTGCGTCCAACTGGGTGCTGGAGGCCGCCTACTCGGGATCGTACTCGGACCGCGTGTACGTGACACGTGATCTCAATCCGCTGCCCGAGCAATACTGGGCATCCGGGACCACCCGCAACGATGCGATCGCAAACAACATGAATAGCAATGTGCGGAATCCGTTCCTGCTCTCGAACTTCGACGCGTTGCGCACCAGTTCCCCACTCGTCTATCAGGACATCTCGCCACAGGGCTTCTTCACTTCACCCACGATCCGGAAGAGCCAGCTTCTGCGGCCGTTCCCGCATTTGCAGGGACTCGCGCGGCGCAACGATCCCGCGGGCCGCGTGAAGACGCACGACCTGCAAGCCACGATCGAACGCCGGTTCGCGGCGGGCGTGATGCTGTATGCCACCTACACGCGCCTCTCCAACACGGACCGCGACCTGTTCCTGAACGAGTTCGATGCGCTTCCCTCGTGGCGGGAGTCGAACAACGGCCGTCCGCACCGGATCGTGCTCAATGCGATCTGGGAGCTGCCCTTCGGCAAGCGCCGGGCACTGGTCAACAGCGGTCCGCTGGCGCATGTGGTGGGCGGCTGGCAGTTGGGCGTGTCGTGGGAAGCGCAGCCGGGGCCGCTGCTCGATTTCGGCAACCTGTTCTACTACGGTGACCAGGAACAGATCAACACGGGAACTCGGACGTTTGACCGCTGGTTCAACCTCGACGGATTCGAGCGGGTTGCCGCGCGCGCCCCGGCGGCGTTCCACCGGCGCGTTTTCCCGACACGGATCGACGGGCTCCGGGCGGATCACACCAACGCGTGGAATTCGAATTTCCTGCGCGAGATCCGGATCACTGAGCGAGTGGCGTTCCAGTTGCGCGCCGAGATTCTGAACCTGATGAACCGGACTCAGTTTGGCGCGCCGGTGACGAATCCGATCGCCACGAACTTCGGGCAGGTAACGGTGGTGTCGCAGACCAACAAGCGGTCGCTGCAGTTCACGGGCCGGATCACGTTCTAGAGCGCCCTCAATAGCCGCGCTGCTTCTCGACAATGTTGATCAGCTTCTCGCCCTTTGCGAACCGCGCGATGTTTTCCTTGATCACGTTCACGCGCCTCGACCTCGACTTGGGCGAGTGCGTGGCGACGTGCGGTGTCACGATCACGTTCTCAAACTTCCACAACGCGTGACCCTTTGGCAGCGGCTCGGGGACCGTCACGTCGAGCCCGGCGCCCGCGAGCTTCTTGCTGTCAAGCGCCTGGACCAGCGCCGGTGTGTCGTACAACTCGCCGCGCGACACGGCGATGAAATAGCCGTTGCTCTTCATCAGCTCGAACTGCCGCCGTCCCATCATCCCCTTGCTCTCGGCAGTGAGCGGAGCGGACACGAACACGACGTCAGCCTCGGGCAGGACCTCATCCAGACGGTCGGGCGTGACCGTCCGCGCGAGGAAAGGCATGTGGGGCAGGTCCTTGGGATCGACGCCGATTACGCGCATCCCGAACGCGTTCGCGCGCACGGCGATCTGCGACCCGATGCCCCCCACGCCGATCACCACCGCGGTCATGCCGTTCAACTCGAGCAGGCCGGGATCCTCGCGGTTCCACTCCTCCTTGAGCCGCCCGGGAATGTACCGGTTCATCCCGCGCGTGAACGCGAGCAGCATCGCCATCGCGTGGTCGGCGATGTTCGGACCCTGGACGATCTTGCAATTCGTCAGCGTGACATCGCTATCGACGAATGCCTTGAACGCGAACGCCTCGACGCCCGCGCTGTAGGTCTGGACCCACTTGAGTTTCCGCGCCTTGGCGAAGAGATCCGGCGTGAGCGAGCCGATCACGGCGTCAGCATCCTCGATCTCGCGCGCCAGATCCTGGGGCTGCACAACCACGATTCGCGCGCCGGGAGCGGCGGACCGGTACTGCCGCAGCGCGTCTTCGTTGACGGCCCAATTCTGGGCGGACCCGGCGGTCATCACGATCTTCTTGGGCTGCGCGGCCAGAAGCAGAGGGAGCAGCAGCGGGATCCAGCGAATGCTCATTGCGAGAGTGTAACATCCACAACAACGGTGCTGCCCGATGCTCTGAGAACTACACTTACATGCCCCAAACCTGAATCCGCCGTCCGCCGGAGCTTTCCTCGCGATGGAAGATCTTCTCGTCCCAGCTTCTGTTGCCGCGCTCGAACACAATCAAGTGCCCCTCGTTGACACCCGCTCGGTCCATGTAGCCGGAGATCTGCCCTACGCCCTCGGTGACCGCCTTCGCCGTCCCAACTGCGTCCTTTGCCACCTTAAGCTCCAGGACCTCCCGCTGATCGCCCCAAAACACCATCAGATCGGTGCGGCCGCGTCCCAGGCCATATTCGCGATCTATGCGTCCGCCTCCGTTCACGATCCTGTGTAGGAACGCCTGCAGCAAGAGCTGGGGGCCGGCCTCCTTGTACTCGAACCGCTCCACCCAATGCTCGGAGTTCTCACGGAAGAACTGCTGGAACGCGGCGAGCAGCTTGTGCATGTCCAGCCGCCCTTCGTGCACGTACCAGGCCGATGGCTTCGACGTGGCCCCCAGGTTGATCTCGGTCACCGCGGTCAGGAGGCGCGGGATCACCTCCTGATAGATCGGATTCGCGATTTCGACACCCGTTTCCGTCTGGCGGATCAGGCCCAGATCCTCGGCGTACCGGATGTCGTCACCGGTAGCCGTGAGCAGGGACGTCTCACCGAGGATCACCGGCTGAATCACGCGGCGGACACGGTCTTCTTTCAGCCGGTTGGCGAGGTGATCGATGTGCGTC
Source organism: Acidobacteriota bacterium (assembly GCA_016871015.1). Lineage (GTDB taxonomy): Bacteria > Acidobacteriota > Terriglobia > Bryobacterales > Bryobacteraceae > SYLY01. The sequence goes on from VFZX01000056.1 coordinate 12,683, forward strand.
ATCCGGCGGGCGATCAGGTTCTCCTTGGCCTGAAGGGACCATGTCCATCGTGACCGTGCGCGAACGGTCCAGCCCCTCAGGCAACTCGCGGGTGACACTGAAGCCGATGGCGTTGACGAGCCACGGTTGCCCACGGGTTAACTCCCATACGGACTCCACCACGCCGGGCGCGAACGCCTGTCCGGTTTCCTCGGTGTGCTGGCTGTACAGGGAGCGAATCTCCCCAAGCGTGAAGTCCCCGAGCCGGAAGCTCTCGGCCTTAATGTTGAACGGCGACCCGCTGGTCAGCCGGTGTTGGCCACCGGGCCACTCAATCCGGTACTCATCCAGGTCCCGGAGCCCGCACAAAATCACCGATTGAGGAAACGCCGCGGGGCGGTCCGGATAACCGGCGCGGAGTTGGCGCAGGATTGACAGCAGTCCGTTCCCGACCAGCGAGTCCGCTTCGTCGAGGCACAGGACGATGGGCGCTCCCCTTTGTGACCAATCCCCGAGAAGGCGTGCGACAAGATTGCGGGCGCCGAGTGCAATCAACTCCTTGTACCGCGCCAACGGGTAGCCGTCCTGCAAATCGCGCGCGGCGGCTCCAGCTATTGATTCGGCAACGGACCGGTTCACGTCTTCGACGTTCTCGCCCTCAGCCTGCGCGGACTCGATGTTGGCGTAGACAGCACGGTACTCGCCGGTCTCGTTGAGTTTGGCGGCTAGAGCCCGCAGGCACGTCGTCTTGCCCGTCTGCCGCGGAGCGTGCAGCACGAAGTACTTCGCGTCCGCGATCAAATCCAGCATGCGCGCGAGATCCAGGCGCTCCAGCGGCGGCAGGCAGTAATGCCGCTGCGCATCCACCGGGCCCGCTGTATTGAAGAAGCGTTCGCGCACTTGTCTGATTGTACCGGAGCGTTCCTAACATTCCCCAAACCCGAACCCGCCTTCCGCCGGAGCTTTCCTCGCGATGGAAGATCTTCTCGTCCCAGCCTCTGTTGCCGCGCTCGAACACGATCAAGTGGCCTTCGTTGACACCCGCGATCTGGGGCGTTCCGGATAACCGGCGCGGAATTGGCGGAGGATCGACAGCAGTCCGTTCCCCACGAGGGAGTCCACCTCATCAAGGCACAGCACGACTGGCACTCCGCGCCGGGACCAGTCCCCGAGGAGCAACCGGCTACGCTCGCACCGCTTCCAACGCCGCCCAGTCGATCTCGACCCCGTGACCAGGGCGGTCCGGCGCGATCGTGACTCCGTCCCGGATCTCCATCGGGTGCCGTAGAAACCGTTCGAGCCCAAATCCGTGGGCTTCGAGATAGGAAGCATTCGGAACCGCCGCGAGCAGGTGAACGTGCAGGTCGTGGACACCGTGGGTTGTCACCGGCAAGTTGAACGCCTCGGCCAGCCGCGCCACCTTCATCCACGCGGTGACGCCGCCCACGTTCGACAGATCCGGCTCGGGGAACGCGACCGCGCCCGACGCAACCGCTTTTTGGAACTCGTACAGCGTGTGCATGTTCTCGCCCGTGGCGATCGAGACTCCGCCATCGCGCGCCACCCGGACATGGCCGTCCACATCGTCGGGGATGATCGGCTCCTCCAGCCAGAACACATCGAACTGCCGCAGCGCGCGCGCCGCGCGGATAGCCTCCTCGGGGCTCCAGCGCATGTTGGCGTCCACCATCAGCGGCATCTCCGGCCCCAGGATTTCACGTACCGCCGCGACGCGCTCCAGGTCATCGGCCAGCCGCGGGCGGCCCACCTTCATCTTGATCGCACGAAATCCGCGCGCGAGGTTCGCGTGGGTCTGCTCGCGCAACTGATCGAGCGGCATCATCAGGTCGATTCCGCCAGCGTAGACCTTCACCCGCGGATCGTGGCCGCCCAGGAAGCGCCAGAGAGGCTCGCCCGCGGACCGCGCCTTCACGTCCCAGAGGGCGGTGTCGGCGGCTGAGATCGCGAAGCAGGCAGCGCCGCCTCGGCCCGCGTAGTGCAGTCCGCTCCACATCTTCCACCAGAGCTGCTCCGTGCGGCGGGGATCCTCGCCGATCAGCCATGGCGCGATGTCGTATTCGAGGTGAGCACGCACCGCCGCGCCGCCGGTCTTGCCTACGGTGTATGTGTAACCGAGCCCCTCAACGCCGCAGGCCGTCGAGATCCGCGCGGTGACCAACGCGAAGTGCGTGATGTCGCCGTGGGTCGAATCGGAGAGCGTGGTCTCCAGCGGGACGTTGTAGTGTCCCACCTGGACGCGCTGGATCTTCACCGCGGATCAGTTGCCCGCCACCGCGACGACATCAATGGCGAAAGACGCGTCGACGGACGGCAGTCCTTCAAAAGGCAGCATCGTACTCGCCGGCGGGTTGGCGCGATCGTAGAAATCAAACCGGACCTCACGGATCTTGTTCGTCACGTCCTGGCTGAGCGGGTAGATGCTCGACATCGCCACCTTCTGGATCGACGTGCCTTGCTGTTCCAATTGCGATTTGACGCGTCCGAACGCAAGCCTCACGTCGGACTCCTGAGTCCGGAATCCCATCTGCGCGCCGGTGAGGACCACGCGGGGCGCGCTCACCAGGGCGACGTGAGAGTAGTTCTTCGAGGCTTCCAGTCCTTCGGGCGAAACCAGCTTCACAGGAACTCCGGCGGGCTGCCTCAGGCGCGCCACGGCCTCGCACTCCACCACCGACTGGGCTGGAGCCCGCTGGATCTGCACGATGTTGATCGCCGCGCCGCCGAATTCGCGATGCACCAGCCCCTGCACCTGCGGATGGTCGTCGAGCGAGCTGCTGAAGCAGGTCACGCGCAGCGTGTCTTCCGCCAAAAGCCCCACCGCCGCGAGCGCCTTCTTGAGGTTTTCGACCGACTTGACGGCAAGCGGCATCACCGGAAGCTTGCTCTGCTCCGCCGTGATTGGCGCGGTGGCCGCCTGTCCCGAGATGAACGCGAGTCCATGCGGGTTGGCGGTTTTCTTGGCCACCGACACCGACTCGATCACCACTGCGGCGCCCTCCATCGGAAGCGCTCCCACCTGAATGGTTGTCACCACCGGCAGCGGCATCCGCTTTTCCGAGAACATCTCGCTCACCAGTTGCGGGAAGCGCCGCATGTCGCCCGTGCCCGCGACGAACGCACGCAGGCGGACGATGGTCTCGCCCCGATTGGCTCTCCACAGGGCCTTGACAGCTTCCCGCACCTGCTGCGACAGCAGCCCCTTGGCGGTCAAGGGTGACACCTCGAAGGTCAGTTTACCGGTCTCGGCCTTGAGTGCTGACGGAGGATCGGGAAGGATTTCAAGGGTCTGGGTGACTTCCTCGTCCTTCTTCTTTTTCCTCTTCTGTGAGAGCAGCGGGGCGGCAGCCACAAGTAGCGCGACAGACGCAGCGATTAAACGAATGGAGATCCCGCACATCCACTCGCGATTCTACCAAACGTGTAAGATGAGGCTGAATGACCCTAGCCGGACTGATGGCGCTCGCGGTGCTCGCGGATCCGCGCGCCGTGTGGACCAGCGGCGGCGCCACGCACCAGGGATCTCCATCGCCCGATGGCAAGTGGCTGTCCTGCATCGATCCGGATTCGGGCGACCTGGCCGTGCGCGAAGTCGCGACCGGCAAGATGCGGCGGCTCACCAGGAAGGGCACACGGAAGGAGTTCGCCTACTTCTCGGTGATGTCGCCGGATTCGAAGTCCGTCGCTTTCGCTTGGTTCAACGAGCAGGGCTACTACGACCTGCGCGCCGTGGACCTGGATGGCGGCGCGCCGCGCCTGCTCTTCCAGAGCGAGGAGGCGGGATTCGTTCAGCCGTCGGCATGGTCGCCCGACGGCAAGTGGGTCCTCACGCTATTCTTCCGCAAGGACAACATCAGCCAGATCGCGCTGGTGCCAGTGGCGGGCGGCGAGACCCGTGTGCTCAAGTCGCTGAACTGGGTGTACCCGAAGAAGATGGACTTTTCGCCCGACGGCAAGTGGATCGTCTACGACAATTTCGCGCGGGACGGCGTGTCGCAGCGTGACCTGTTCGTGCTGTCGGCGGATGCGAGCCGTGAGATCCGGCTGGTGGAAAATCCGGCTGAGGATCTGTTCCCGGTATGGTCACCGTCGGGCGAGCGGATCTACTTTGCAAGTGACCGGGCGGGCTCGATGGACCTGTGGTCGGTGGCTGTTGCCAATGGGAGGCCGCAGGGCGAGCCCAGTTTGGTGCGAGGGCGGCTGGGGCGGATCCTGCCCATGGGAATCACGCGCGATGGGTCGCTGTACTACGCGTTGCGCGCGGGCGGCGGCGAAGTGTACGTCGCGGAGTGGCGCGGCGGATTCGGGTCAAAGCCGGACCGCGTCGGCGAGGGATCGAGTCCCGCGCTGTCACCGGATGGTGCGCGGCTGGCATGGCTTGCGCCGCGTGGCGCGGAGAATTTCGGGCAGGATGCCCGCGGAATCCAGATCCGCGACACGGCCAAGGGAACGGCGCGGGTGTTGACGCCACAGCTGGCGCACATGGAGCGGATCACGTGGACGCGCGATGGCAAGTCGCTGCTGGTGGGTGGAAGCGACGGCAAGGGGCGCGGCGGAGTTTTTCGTGTGGACGGGGAGTCCGGCGCGGCGCGGTCCGTGGTATCGGACACCGATGCGCCGTTCCGCGGATTCGAGTCCGTGGACACGGCGGCTGGCGTGGTGTTCGCGCGGGGCGCCGATCTGGTGTTGGCGCCGGACACGGTGGTGTATCAGGGAAAAGGGCCACTCGAAATGCTCGCCTCGGACGGGAGGCGTGTGGCGTTCATTGAGCGCGGCGAGGTCCGGCTGTGGGACGAGTCAGGTTCGCGAACGATCGGATCCGGCAAGGAATGGCTCTCGCTCACGGCGGCCGGAGGCGAGTGGCTGGCCGGGCATTCCGGTGGATTCACGCTGCTTCCATCAGGGAAGGATGCCGGATCGACCAAGGCGGCGGTGACGGGATTGAGCGTTGCGGGGGGATACATTGCGATGTCGGCTGGCAAGCCGCGGTCGGAGATATGGGCGATCGACGGATTACCGCGCTGATCGCGGTAGGCGTGCTATACGCCGGCGAACTCCGGATCCCGCTGGGGCTCGACCGCTACATGCCGGTGCCGGACTCCAATCCCCTGCGCGCGGAGTCCGCCGCGGTGGGGCGCCGTCTGTTCTTCGACAAGCGCCTGTCGCGCGACGGATCCGTGTCCTGCGCGACGTGCCACGATCCGAAACGTGCGTTCACCGATGCAGAGCCACTGGCGGTTGGAATCGCTGGCCGCAAGGGCGCGCGCCGGACACCCTCAATCGTCAACCGCGGATACGGCCGCAGTTTCTTCTGGGACGGCCGCGTGGCATCGCTGGAAGAGCAGGTGCTCAAACCGGTGACGCATCCCGACGAGATGGACCTGACGATTCCAGAGGCGTTGGCCCGTCTCAAATCCGACCCCGCGTATCCGCCGCTCGACGAGCGGGCGATGGCGGATTCGCTCGCCAGCTATATTCGCACGATCCTGGCCGGCGGGTCGCCGTATGACCGCTATGTGCAGGGCGGCCGCTCTGCTCTGAGCGCTGACCAGGTGTCCGGCCTGAAGCTGTTCCGTGGCAAGGCTGGCTGCGCGAACTGCCATGTGGGCCCGAATCTGACCGACGAGCGATTCCACAACACCGGACTTCCGGGCGAGGACCCGGGCCGGTTCGCTGTCACCAAGCGCGAAGAAGATCGTGGCGCGTTCAAGACTCCGACCCTACGCGAACTCGAAGTCCGCGCGCCGTACATGCACGACGGGAGTCTGGCCACGATCGAGGATGTGATCGAACACTACGACAAGGGCGGCAAGGAGAATCCCAATCTGGATCCGGAGATGCGTCCGCTCAAGCTCACCACGCGCGAGAAGGCCGATCTGCGTGCGTTCCTGCGGGCGTTGACTGGCACCGTAAGCGAAGGGCTACAGTAGGAGTCTGTGACTCCAGTCCTCGAAACGCTGGCGGAGTTGATCCGCGTGAACAGCATCAATCCCGCCTATCCCAATGGGCGGCCGGAAAGCGAGATCAATGCCTGGATCGGCGGCTTCTTCCACGAAGCAGGGATCAAGACGTACTTGCAGGAAGCCATGCCCGGGCGGCCCAATCTGGTAGCGGTGCTGCCCGGCCGGAATCCGGAGCGGCGCATCGTGTTCGAGGCGCACGTCGATACGGCATCGATCGACGGCATGGCGATTCCACCGTTTGAGCCACGCGTCGAGGGCGGCCGGATGTATGGGCGCGGATCGTGCGATACGAAGGCCGGGCTTGCGGCGATGATGCACGCGCTGGTCGAGCTGCGGGAGGCGCGGATCACGCCACCATGCGAAGTCTGGGTGGTGGCCGCGGCCGACGAGGAGTTTTCGTTCCGCGGTGTCCTGAAGCTGTGCGAGGGGCTCATCGCGCACGCCGCCGTGGTGGCCGAACCGACTTCGAACCGCCTGGTGATTGCCCACAAAGGCGTGCTGCGGTGGAAGATCCGCACCCACGGCCGCGCGGCGCACAGCTCAAAGCCGCACCTGGGGATCAACGCGATTTCGTTGATGGCCCGCGTGGTAGACGCAATTGAGAAGAGCGCGGCGGAGCTTGAGGCCCGCGCGCATCCGCTGGTGGGATCGCCGACCGTCAACGTGGGAGTAATCCGCGGCGGAGTGCAAGTGAACTTCGTGCCAGACGGTTGCGAGATCGAGATCGACCGGCGGCTGATTCCGGGTGAGCGTCCGGATGCAGTGCTGGCTGAGTATCAGGCGATGCTCGACGGGCTGGGGCTGCGACTGGACGCGGCCTCGATGGATGAGCCCATGCTGGTCAGCGGGCCACTGGAAACGGCGGCGGACTCCGATGTCGCTCATCTAGGTGCCCAGGTGCTGCGGGACATCGGGCTCGATCCCGAGCCGTGCGGCGTGCCGTATGGAAGTGACGCGAGCAAACTCGCTGCGCATGGCGTGCCGTCGGTTCTGTTGGGTCCGGGATCGATTGATCAGGCGCACGCGGCGGTGGAGTGGGTGGAGTGTGAGCAGGTGGAGCAGGCAGTCCGGTTCTACCGGGGGATGATGGAGCGGTTCGAATAGTGGTTGAGATCCGCTGCGCCACGGACCGGGATGCCGCGGCGATGATGCGGGTGCTCGACAGGGTGATCGAGGGACGCGTCTACAGCGCGATCGAGCGGTCATGGCCGGACCAGGATGCGGCGGCATATCTGCGCGGGCTGTCACCGCGTGAGGCGGTCCATGTGGCGGTGGATGGATCGGGCGAGGTCGTGGGCTACCAGTCGCTCGACCTGTATTCCGCGATCCTGCCGTCGATGTCGCACGTGGGGCAGATCGGGACGTTCATTACGCCGGAGGTGCGTGGGTGTGGCGTCGGCCGGGCACTGTTCGCGGCGACGGAAGCGTTCGCACGGGAGCACGGGTACGCGAAGTTCGTGATTCAGGTCCGGGCGATGAACAGTGGCGCGCAGGCTTTTTATGCGCGGATGGGGTTCCGGGAATGTGGACGGCTATCGCGGCAAGTGCTGGTCCACGGGGTGGTGGATGACGAGGTGTTGATGGAGTATTTTCTATAGCGCGGCGGGAGTCCCTCTGACGGGTCTCAAGGCTTTGGACTATGGCCCCAGATGTAACGCATATTCATCTCTAGACCGGACACTGGGCCCTCGCCCTGCAGCTTCTTTGCGGCCTTTACGATCTCCGGTTCCGGCCGCCCAGCACGATAGATGTAAACAGTCTGGCGGTCGGCATCAATGAGCCAAGCCAGTTGCACGCCGTTCTCGGCCCATTGCCGCATCTTCCGCTTGAGCTTCGAAAGGCGGTCGCTTGGAGACATCACTTCGATCACAAATTCCGGACACACCGGCGGGAACTTGCGGAACTGCTCCCTTGTGATCTCGCCCAACCGGCTGTGCGACACCCAGGCCGCGTCGGGTGATAAGGCTGCACCATCGGGCAGAATGAACTCGGCGCTCGCATCAAAGACGATCCCCCGGCGGTCCCGTCTCGCCCAACGGTTCAGTTGACTCGTTGCTTCGGCACCTCGATATGCGGATTCTCCTCCCGCTGGTGGCACGATGACAATCTCCCCTTGCGCGGTTCGCTCGAATCGCCTGTCCGGATTCGCCATGCAAAACGCGTAGTAGGCGTCGTCGTCCATTGGACTCCGATCGCTCAGCGTGAGTTTGGCGGGAAGCGAATTTTCCGGAAGAACAAGCTGCATAGGGCCATGATAGCGGAGCAGCCACCCCCTCCAGGTCCAGTCCGAGACGTGGCTCACAGATCCGACAGGCCGGCCCAGATGGAGCGCATGTTCATCGTTAGTCCGGCCACGGCACCTTCACCGTGCAACTTCTTCGCGCCTTTCACGACCTCCGGCTCACCTTGCCCAGCGCGATAGATGTGGGCAGTCTGGCGGTCTCCGTCGATCAGCCAGGCCAGCTGGGCTCCATTCTCGATCCATTGCCGCATCTTCCGCTTCAGAGCCGCAAGCCGGTCCGTGGGGGACACGACTTCGATAACGAACTCCGGACAGACTGGCATGAACTTGCGGCGTTGCTCCTTTGTCAGATTGCTCAACCGGCCGTTTGACACCCAGGCTGCGTCAGGCGATAGCGCCGCACCATCCGGGAGAATAAACTCGGTGCTTGAGCCGAACGCGACTCCACGGCGACTACGCTGCGCCCACCGGTCGAGCTGGGTCCCCGACCGCAGGCTCCTAAAATCTGACTCTCCTCCCGCTGGTGGCACGATGAGGATCTCGCCTTGCGCGGTCCGCTCGAATCGCTTGTCCGGATTCGCCATGCAGAACGCGTAGTAGGCGTCGTCGTCCATCGCAGCCGGCTCGTTACTTCTTCGGCAATGACTTCGCATACCGGACTCCCAACTGGACCCACTCCTCCAAGTCCCTGTCCTCACGGATCCCCTCAACTCCCACCGTCAGGAACCCCTTCATCACCCGTCCCGTGAAATCCATCACACGCGCATGCGGACGCGCGAGCGCCGCCTCATACGCATCCGCCCCACAGCGCACCATCAGCTCCTGCCCCACGATCCCGCACGCCATGTTCCCGCCGATCATGAACGCGATCCCGCCGAACATCTTCTTCTCCCTGAACCCGGCGGTCCCGTCGAGAATCTCCCGGATCCGGTGCGCCAAGCCTTGATCGAACGCCATAGCCGCCAGTCTACTCCGGGCTCCACGGCGGACGCACGCCCTGCATCCGCGCGTAGCTGATCAACTGGCCGAGATGCTCGCCCACGTGGCCCACGATTCCAATGTATGCACCGCGCACGGTGTTGTCCTGGCCCCAGAGCTTGATCTCGCGGCTCAACTGCCCGCTACGCAGCGGCTCCAGCTTCTTCCGCAGCTCGGCGAAGCTCGCTTCCAGCATCGCGACCAACTCCGCTTTGCTCCGCGGATGCAGCTCGCTCCGGCGCTGTTCCTCGACACGGGCCTTGAGGTCGGCGGGCTCCGGAGTCTTCTCCGCCAAGCCCGCCATCAGCGCGTTGCCCAGGCTGATGTGCGCGATCACCTCGCCGAACGGCCGGACCCGCGGGGACGGCTTCCATCCGTACTTGTCCTCGGGCATGGCCCGCGCCAGTGCGACCAGCTTCTTCTCCATGTCCGCAAGCTGGACCAGCAGTTCGCGCGCCGGCTGCTCAGGCTCCACATCGCGCACCGCCAGCAGCTCGACATCGAACACCAATTCCGCGCGCGGTGGAATGGACCCGCGCCCCTTCTCGCCATACGCGAGCTGATACGGAATGAACAGCCGCCGGCGCCCGCCCTCGCGCATGCCTTCGAATCCTGTGTCCCAACCGGAGATCACTTGCCGACGGCCCTGAATGAATTTGAAGGGCTCGTCGCGGGCCACTGAGGAATCGAACTTGGTTCCATTGCGCAACCAGCCCGTGTAGTGGACCGCGTACTCCTGGCCCGGCTGTGCGCGGGCGCCCGCGCCCTCCTTGACTTCGATGAAGCGCAGCACGGCCAGCTCCGACGCCGGTCCCGGAATCCCGGGCACACCCGCCGGCATCTCCGGCGAGAAGACCTGAAAGAAGGCGGCGAACAGGCGCGGGATCATCACTCGATGGTAGTCTATCCTCCATGCCCGATCGAAAACCGAACATGGAGGCCCGGCGGCGTTTTCTCGGTGTCACCACCGCGCTCGCCGGCGCTCTTGCCGGATGCTCCGGCGGCAACACCCAACAGGCCGCGGCCGACGCGGACACCGAGCCCAGCCTGCTCGGCAAAGTCCCATCCGACTACGGAAACCGCTCGCCGCACGAAAAATCGAAGCGCACCTACGCCGATTCGAAGACGCCACAGGCAGGATCCAGCCGCACGCCCCTGCAGGATTCCTACGGCATCATCACTCCCAACTCGCTGCACTTTGAGCGGCACCACGCGGGTGTCCCCGAAATCGACCCGGCCAAGCACACTCTGCTTGTGCACGGCATGGTGGACCGGCCGCTCGTGTTGAGCGTCGCCGACATCAAGCGGCTGCCGTCGGTGTCCAAGGTGTACTTCGTCGAGTGCTCCGGCAACAGCGGCGGAGAGTGGAGCGGCAAGGGCGCGCCGGATGCGCAGCGGTCCCACGGACTCGCCAGTTGCTCGGAATGGACCGGCGTTCCGCTGTCGTTGATCCTGAGCGAGGCGGGAATCAGGAAAGACGCCAGGTGGCTGCTCGCCGAGGGCGCGGACGCGTGTAAGATGGCGCGCAGTATTCCGGTGGAGAAGGCGGTAGGCGACACGCTTGTTGCATACGCGCAGAACGGCGAGGCGATCCGGCCCGAGCAAGGCTATCCGCTGCGCCTGATCGTGCCCGGCTGGGAAGGCAACATCAACGTGAAGTGGCTGCACCGGATCCACGCGGCCGAGGAGCCCTTCTACACCAAAGACGAGACATCGAAGTACACCGACCTGATGGCGGACGGCAAGGCGCGGATCTTCACGTTCGACATGGACGCCAAGTCGGTCATCACCGCTCCTTCGGGCGGGCAGAAGATCGCCGGCAAGGGATTCCAGGAGATCACCGGACTCGCCTGGTCCGGCCGGGGACGCATCGAGAAGGTGGAGGTCACCACCGATGGCGGCAAGACCTGGACCGCCGCGCAACTCCAGGAGCCTCGATTCCCACGCGCGTTTACGCGTTTCCGCATGCCGTGGACCTGGGATGGATCCGAGGCGTCGCTCGCCTGCCGCGCCACCGACGAGTCCGGTTACGTGCAGCCGCCGCGGCAAGTGCTCGTCGAGGCGCGCGGACTCAATTCCAACTACCACTGCAACGCGATCAAATTCTGGAAAGTTCAAGCCGATGGGAGCGTGACCAATGTGGAAGCTTAGCGGACTGCTCCTCGCGGCCCCGGTGTTGTGGCCGCAATCACCGAAGTACCAGATCGGCCGCGCTCCGCTCGATACTGATCTCAAGGAGCGCGACATCTCCGTGCTGGCCGGCGGGCGCGGACTGCCACCCGGATCCGGCACCGCAGCCGCGGGCAAGGACGTCTACTCGCGCCGCTGCCAGAAATGCCACGGCAATTCGGGACAGGGAGGCGAGGAGGGTCCGGCGCTGGTGGGCGGCAAGGGATCCCTGGCCACGCCCAAGCCCGTGAAAACGGTCGGGAGCTATTGGCCCCACGCGACGACGCTGTTCGACTACACCCGGCGCGCGATGCCGTTCAACCGGCCCGGCACTCTGTCAAACGACGAGGTCTATTCGTCCAGCGCGTACGTGTTGTTCTTGAACGGCATCATCGGCGAAAACGACGTGATGGACGCCAAGACACTGCCCGCGGTGAAAATGCCGAATCGCGACGGATTTATCAAAGACGCCCGGCCCGATACTTCCGCGCGCGGCGCCACCAAGCGTGCGCCCGTCCCACATCCCGCAAAATCTGGACCTTGAGCGCGGCGGCATCGGGGAACTTGCGCTCGTCGCGGATCCGGTGGAAGAAGTCGAGCCCGATCCGCGCGGGCGGCTTGCCCTGATAGGCCTCGATCACATGGCTCTCGATCGCCAGCGTGTCGCCCCCGAAGGTCGGCCGGAACCCGATGTTGGTCACGGCGGCCCAGCGGCGGTCAGTGTCGAGATCGCGCACCTGCGTCACGTACACGCCGCGCGCCGGCAGGACCTGGGCTGATGTGGCCAGATTGAGCGTCGAAACGGTCTGCGCCGATCCCACGCCGTGTCCCGGCACCACGTCTCCTTCGATGCCGAACGGACGCCCGAGCATTCGCATGGCCAGTGCCAGCCGCCCGGTCTCAACGCACTTGCGGATCTCCGTGCTCGACACCAGCTTTCCCCGGAAGGTGACCGCGCCAACACCTTCCACCGTGAACCCCAGCGTAACGCCCATTTCGCGCAGCAGCTCGACGGTCCCCCCCTGCTTGTGGCCAAAACGGAAGTTCGTGCCGACAGCCACATGCCGCGCGCGGACCGCGTCCACCAGCACCTGCTGCACGAAGTCAACCGGGCTCACCCGCGAGAACTCCCGGTCGAACGGGATCACCAGCACCTGCCGGATTCCGGCCTCCGCCATCCACTCGATCCGCTGGTGCAACTGGGTCATCAGACGCGGCGCACGGTCCGGCGCCACCACGCTCGTGGGATGCGGATCGAATGTGACCGCCGTCGGGACTGCGCCGTGCCCACCAAGCCGCGCCATCAGCGTCTGGTGCCCGATATGGACTCCGTCAAAGTTCCCGATCGTTACCGCTGATGCGGCGAACCGCGCACTGGCCTCGGCCAGCCCACGGGCGACAATCAGGTCAGACCGCATCGGGCGCCTCGATTCGAATTTGAAGTCCGTCGTAGGACAGCCGGACGTGGGCGGGCAACAGGTCCTCTGTGCGGGCATGGGGCAGGTCGTGGCTGATGTGTGTGAAGTAAACGCGGCTCGCGTTCAAGCGCGCGGCAATCTTGAGCGACTGCTCGACAGTCGAGTGCGTCGGATGCGGCTTGTGCCGCAGCGCATCGAGGAACAGCACGTCCAGCCCTTCGAGCATCGCTAAGGAGGACTCGGTGATGTCGCTGTGGTCGGTCAAGTAGGCGAGCTTGCCGAAGCGGAAGCCGTAGGAGCAGCCCCTGCCGTGAATCAGGGGGATGGGCACGCACCGCACCCCGAACAGGTCGAACGGCGATCCGTCCATCCCGCGCGGCTCGATCTTCGGCATCGAGGACTCGCTTGCCTTGCCGGAGAACACATAGTGAAACGTGGCGCGGATCCCGGCCATCGTCTCCTCGGATGCGTAGATGGGGATCGGCCCCTTCTGCCGGAAGTTGAGCGGGCGCAGGTCGTCGAGCCCGAGGATGTGGTCTGCGTGGGCGTGGGTGTAGAGAATGGCGTCGAGCTTCTCGATCTTGTGACGGAGGGCCTGCTGCCGGAAGTCGGGTGCGGTGTCGATGAGCACCACCTTGCCGTTGTACTCAAGCAGCGCCGAGGGGCGCAGCCGCTGGTCGCGCGCGTCCGCCGAGCAGCATACGTCACAGTGGCAGCCGATGGTTGGAACGCCGACGCTGGTTCCCGATCCGAGGACGGTGAGGAGAAGTTCCATCACCCGGCCGTGGAAACCTGGACGAACCGGATGCGCAGCTCGGCGAGCGTGTTTTCGAGCTCGCGCTGCTCCGGCCAGGTCAGGTTTCCCTTTGTCTTCTCCTGCAGCATGGCCAGGGTGTCGATGCCGTGGCGTGCCAGCGGGAGGTTCGGTTCGGGCCGTTCCGTCTCGTCGCCAAGATGCAACAACCCGAGCTGGACCTCGACTTGCATCCGCACGCTGGCGATCAGGAACTCAAACGTTGGAGGGGGCAACAGCGAATCACTCATCAAGTCCATTTTTACAAATCTTTACGTCGTTTTTGGTGGAACCGCGACGTCCATCAGGGAGAATATTTTTGGGGGATGTTCACGTGGACGCCGCTGTTTACAACCTCACCACCGACACCGACCTGATGCTCGCCGTGAAGGCGGGCGAGGAGCCTTGCTTCGACTTGCTGCTGGTAAGGCACCGTGGTCCGATCGTGCATTTCATCTTCCGGATGGTCCAGAACAGCGACATCGCGGAGGAGTTGGCCCAGGAGGTCTTCCTCCGGGTCTACCAGTCGCGTGGGCGCTACACCGCCGACGCGAAGTTCACCACCTGGCTTTACCGGATCGCCACCAACCGGGCGCTGAACTGGCTGCGCGACAACCGCCGCCACAACGAAACCGAGCGGTTGGACGCGGTGTCGCCCGAAGGGATCCGGCGGCAGATCGCGGATCCGTCCATCTCAGCCGAGAACCGGGCGATGCGGGAGGAGATTCTGCGCGGCATCCGCGGAGCCGTAATGCAGTTGCCGGACCGCCAACGGGCCGCCGTCCTGATGCACAAGTACGACGAGCTCGACTACCACCAGATCGCCGAGGCGCTCGAATGTTCGCCCCAGGCCGTCAAGTCGCTCCTGTTCCGCGCCTACACGGCGCTGAGGCTGACTCTCGAAGGCGTCGCCGTCTAGCGCTGCTGGCCGGATACACTGGTCTGAATGGCCACGGCCACCCAAACCCTGATTGACAAGTCGTTTCTCGAACGGCTGGAACGGCTGACGATCCACTGGCAGAAGTCCTTTCCCGGGCTGGTTGGAGGCCATAACGCATCGCGGTTCCCCGGCGCCGGACAGGAGTTCCTGGATCACCGCAACTTCCACCATGGCGACGATCTGCGGGCGGTAAACTGGCGCGCCTACCTGCGCCTGGAGAAGCTGTTCCTCAAGATGTTCCAGGTGGAGCCGCGCGTGCCGGTCCGGCTTTTGCTCGACACCTCGGCGACCATGGGCACCGGAACACCGCCCAAATTCGACTACGCACGCAAGCTTGCCGCCGCCCTTGCCTATGTCGGACTGGTGCGGCTCGACACGATCGTGTTGTGCCCCTTCGACAGCGCCCTCGGGCAGGAGCAAGTCTGTTCCGGTGGCCGTCACCGCTTCGGTCCCGTGTCCGACTACCTGTCGCGCCTGGAACTAACGGGTACCACTGATTTCCTCGCCGTGGCCCGCAAGTTCGCGGGCAAGTACGTCAATCGCGGGCTGCTGGTGATCGTCTCCGATTTCGATCCGGACCAGGACTGCGAGAAGCCGCTCCAGTACTTGGCTGAGTTCGGGCACGAGTTGTTCCTCGTCCACTTGTGGGCCGATGAAGACCGCATCCCACCCTGGGATGGCGAGTTGGACCTGACGCACGCCGAGAGCGGCGCGAAACTCGAAATCGACTTCGACCCGGGTGCGCGCGAGCGTTACACGCAGGCGTTCGACGAGTACGGTGAGCAGCTCCGCAGAATCGCGCTACGGCATGGCGGGCGCTATGTCGGACTGCCGGTGTCGATGCCGGTGGAAGAGGCAGTGTTCGGCCCGATGGTCCGCGCAAGGGGCGTGGAGTAGAGCAGCCGCGCGCCCACTCAGGAGAACAGCGAGTTGATGTCAGGTGCCGAGAGGATCGACCGGCTCAAGCGGACAAGTTCTCTGGCTGAGGAGGGTCCGGAGGACCTCCCGTTCACCCTGCAAGATCCCTTGCTTCATGCCTCGATCGAGGCCCTGTTGCTCCGCACGCGCGAGACGTTCCCTCAGAGCCGGGCCAATCGCGTCGTTCTGAAGCAATACTTCAAACGTGATCATATGCTGAACCTTTGCCATTATCGCCTGCCCCAAGTCGCGCAATCCACCCAGGATGATCCAGCTTCGCGAGGCCCCGAAGGACTTTGGCATAGACTCGCTCGGGGCTCGCTCCCGTGAGGATTCCCGCCATGTTGTCGCTGAGGTCATCGCTTGCAAGCAATGCATCTCCATCCATGTCGTGGGCATCGATTTGCTCATACCGGATCGTTGCGTACTCCCGCACAAAGGGATTGGGCAAGGGCAGCCGCTCCTTGCCGAGGTACCACCGCACCGGCCGGACCCGCTTGCCAGGGAACTGCTCCTCCAGGTGCAAGTAGTTCCGGCCCATACACCGCGGCACCGCCACTCGATTCTGGGCGGTTTTCAATGACCGGCATCTCGACGTTGTGCCAATGCACGACGCGGCCCCCGAACAGGATCAGTTTCGTCGCAACGTCGAACTGTTGAGCCACTTTGGAGCGCACCTCACCGCTCACTAGTGTTCTCACGAAAATTCAAGATTAGAGCATTTTCACATTTTATGTACATCTAGAGCATTTTCACATTTTATATACATCTGCTATGCCCGATATCCGCAACTCCGGCAATAGGCGCGGACTTGTTCTGGAGTGA
>VFZX01000057.1 GCA_016871015.1 Acidobacteriota bacterium
TGCTCAATGGCAGGGCGGGGAAGGACGACACCGTGCTCGTCTTCTTCGCCGCGCATGGAGTGGTCGAGACCGCGAACCGGCAGGCGTTCATCATTACGCATGACAGCGACCCGCAGGATCTGAAGGGGACCGCGCTGCCCATGGCCGACGTGCAGTTCCTGCTGGCCGAGCGGCTGACAGCGGTGAAGCGTGTGATCGCGTTCGTCGATGTCTGCCGGTCGGGCGTGATCGGCACGATCAAGTCATCCACCGTGAACAGCTCGGTCGAGAAACTGGCCGAGGCCGAGGGTGAGATGTTCGGGCTGATGGCGAGCCGACCGAAGGAGTTTTCCTACGAGGGTCCGCAATTCGGCGGCGGACACGGAGCCTTCAGCCACGCGCTGATCAAGGGGCTTACCGGCGCCGCGGATAAGAATGGCGACAAGGTGGTAAACGTCACCGAAATCATCGACTTCGTGCGTGAGCAAGTTTCCAAGGGCACGGACGACAAGCAGCATCCGCGCGACTTCGGCACGATGGAGAACACGGTGCCATTGTCGAACGCGGCGCTCGCGGGGATCGAGGTGAGCCGTTTCCCCATCCTCTATGATTCACAACAGCGCCCGGTCGAACTCGCGGGAGCGGCACAAGCAGCGGCGCCGGTCGAGACCGTGCCTGAGCCGGTGCGGCGGTTCCGTGAGGCGGTGGCCAGCGGGCGGCTCGGCCGCGGCGTATCCGGGAGTGCCTGGAATCAACTTGCGGCGATGCGGTCCGCGTTGGGTCCTGAGGCGTATCTGGCCGAGGTGAACCAGTTGCGGGTAGCCCTGGAGGATCGCGGGCAGCAGGTGCTGTTGCGCTACCTGACCGGTGACCAGATTCCGCAGCAGCAGGGCGATTTCGAATCCGGCGCCAGCTACTATGCGGCAGCGCGGGAGCTGACGCCCGAATCGCTGCTGCTAGACGCGCGCGAGGCGTTTTGCCGGGGCCGCGCGCTGCTGTTCGAAAAGAAGTACGGAGAGGGAGCGGACCTGCTCGAGCGGTCGGCTCAACTGGATGCGGAAGGCGCGCACGCCTTCAACGCGTTGGGAATCGCCTACCTGGAGCAGGCCAAGTTCGACTTGGCCGCGGCAGCCTTCCGCGATGCGATCAAGCGCGCGCCGCGCTGGGCGTATCCACGGCACAACCTGGCGCTGGTGCTCTCAGAGTCCGGCGATTATGGGAACGCGATCCGGGCCTATCAGGACGGCATGAAGCTCGCACCCGCATACTCGTACCTGCCCTACAATCTGGGCCTGCTCTATCAGCGGCTCAACCGCCGCAAGGATGCCGAAGCCGCTTACCGGATCGCGATTGCGCGGTCGCCGGATGCGCCCGAAGGCTACAACGCGCTGGGATCGCTCCAAGCGGATTCCGGCCGGACCCGCGAAGCTGAGGATCTTTACCGCCAGGCGCTCGCCAAGAAGCCGGACTTCCTTCCCGCGCGCCACAACCTAGCGCTGTTGATGATGAAGCGCAAGGGACAGGAGGCGGAGGCGCGGCGGCTGCTCGAAGAGAATCTGCGCCAGTCACCCGATCACCTGGCGTCGCGGCTGGCGCTGGCGGAGTTCGATGCCGCGCAAGGGCAGCCCGCGGCCGCGGCGGCCGGGTACGCGGCGATCCTGAAGGCGCGGCCTGATTACGCCGCGGCGCGGGTGCAGTACGGCGCGATGCTGCTCGCGGACGGCAAGGCGGCCGACGCGGCCCGCGAACTGCGTGAAGTCACGCGCGTCCAACCTGCCAACGCGGAAGCATGGGAACTGTTGGGCGACGCGGAGTCCAAGGCGGGACATACCGCCGAGGCGCGGGCGGCCTATGAACAGGCACAGCGGCACGCGTCAACGGGTGCCGGCCGTAAGCGCGTGAAGGCCAAATTGCGATAGCTTATTCTCGTGAAGGTCCTTGCGGTTTTGATCGTCGCCGGGGTGGCGGTTGCCGCGCCCAAACCCGAGGAGATCGAGTTCTTCGAGAAGGAGATCCGTCCCCTGCTGGCTGAGAAGTGTTATGCCTGTCACAGCAGCAAGACGAAGACCAAGTTCGCCGGACTGGTGCTCGATTCCGCGCAAGGCATCAAGAACGGCAGCGACGCGGGTCCAGTGATCGTGCCGGGGGATCCGGCCAACAGCAAGCTGATGCGTGCCGTGCGCGGTGAGATCACGCCGTCGATGCCGCCGGGCGGCAGGTTGAGCGAAACACAAATGGCCGCGCTGGCGCGGTGGGTTGGCATGGGAGCACCCTGGCCCGAGGAAGCTGCCGCGGCCGCGCCAGCCGCTCCCCAGTTCGACCTCGCCAAGCGGAAACGCGAACATTGGGCGTGGCAGCCGGTGAAGGTTGTGCCGCCGCCAACGGTGGACTCGAAATGGCCGCTGGAAGTGCCGGACCGCTTCCTGCTTGCTCGCCTGGGCAAAGCCGGACTCTCGCCGGCGCCCCCTGCCAGCCGCGGCACTTGGCTGCGGCGGGTATCGTTCGATCTCACCGGGCTCCCGCCGTCGCCGGAGGAGACCGCGGCCTTCGAAGCCGACACCGCCGCTGACGCGTATGCGAAGCAGGTGGAGCGCCTGCTGGGCTCGCCCCGCTTCGGCGAACATTGGGCGCGGCATTGGATGGACCTGGTGCGCTACACCGAGTCGCACGGAAGCGAAGGCGATCCCGACGTTCCGGAAGCTTGGCAGTACCGCGACTACCTGATCCGCGCGTTCAACAACGATGTCCCCTACGACCAGTTGATCCGCGAACACTTGGCGGGTGACCTGCTGCCGAATCCACGGCGGAATGAGCGCGACCGCATCAATGAGTCGATTCTGGGCACGGCGCATCTGCGCATGGTCGAGCACGGGTTCCAACCGGTCGACCCATGGGAGGATCGCGTCAAGTGGACCGACAACCAGATCGAAGTCTTCGCCAAGACGTTTCAGGGCCTCACTGTGCAGTGCGCCCGGTGCCACGATCACAAGTTCGACGCGATCAGCCAGCGCGACTTCTATGCGCTGTTCGGCGTGTTCGGCGGCGCGCGCCCCACTCAGGCGCCGATCGATCTCCCCGAGGACCTGGACCGCCACAAGGTGCGGCTGGCCGGGATCAAGAAGGAGATGCGCGAGAGGCTGGCCTCTGAATGGATCCGCGCCGCGCGGGCGCTTGAGACGCGCATTGCGAGCGAGGAATTCCGGATCGAGTTCGACGCGATTGCCTGCCTGCCGTCGAGTCCGTTGAACGTTTGGTGGCAGATGCGCGGCAAGGATGGGGCGGCGTGGCGGCAGAGTTGGGATGCGATGGCAGGGAAATGGAGCGAGGACCGGCGCGCGCGGGAGAAGCACAATCAAGCGTTCCGCAAAGTATGGGACCTCAGCGGAAAGGACGCGGCGTCCTGGATCACCCGCGGACCGGAGGTTCGTGGTCCCGGAGAGTTCTGGGTCCAGCCGGCGGGCGCTCAGGCGGTTCCGGGCATCTATCCAGCAGGCGTCTACACGAACCTGGTGTCGAACAAGCATGGCGGCGTCATCACGTCTCCGCGGTTCAAGATCGAGACGGATCACATCAGCCTGCGCATGCTGGGCGGCGGCTACAGCTACGCGCAGTTGATCGTCGAGAACTACGCCGTGCCGCGCGGCGGCATCTACGCTTTGCGCGCCGTGCCGAAGAAGGACGAGATGGGTTGGTATGGCTGGGAGACCTCGTTCTGGAAGGGCTTCACGGCGTACGTTGAGTTCTCGACCCACCTTGACGCGACGCACCGCACGCCGGATCCCGAGCTGGCGAGCGGCAAGCAGCGCATGCCGGAGGATGGACGGTCGTGGGTGGGTGCGCAACAAGTGTGGGTGCACGACCGCAAGGGATCGCCAAAGGATGAGTGGACTCCGGTGTCGCCATTGCTCGATGCTGCGCCCGTGCCCCGCGACGCCGCGGAGCTGGCCCGGCGCTATTCGGATCTGCTGGTCCAAGCGGCCAGAGCATGGGCGGCGGGGGCGATCACGGAATCCCAGGCCGGACTCCTGGACTACTTTGTGCGCAACCGGATCCTGCCGCAAGAGTCGGTCCGGGAGCTGGCGTCCGAGTACCGGCGGCTGGAGAAGGAGATTCCCGTTGCGCGGCGCGCCCCAGGCGTGCTGGAGGAAGGAGGCGCTGACCAGCAGTTATTGATCCGGGGGAATCACAAGAGTCCGGGTCCGGTGGTGGCCAAGCGTTACCTCGAAGCGCTCGGCGGTGAGACCTATGCGGATGCGAGAACGGCGCGCCTGAAGCTTGCCAACGCCGTCGCCGATCCGGCGAATCCGCTTACCGCGCGCGTAATGGTGAATCGCATCTGGCGGAGCCTGTTCGGCGCGGGACTCGTCCGCACGGTGGACAACTTCGGCAAGCTGGGCGAGACGCCGTCGCATCCCGAGCTCCTCGACTGGCTGGCGGACCGGTTTGTCCGCGAGGGCTGGTCCATCAAGTCGATGATCCGGATGCTCGCCAATTCGCAAGCCTACCGGATGTCGAGCACGGCGTCGGCGATGGCGGTCCGCACCGATCCCGGTAACCGGCTGCTGCAGCATATGCCGGTCCGGAGGCTGCAAGCGGAAGCGATCCGGGATTCGATCTTGTGGGTGTCCGGCGCGCTGGACCCGAAGCTCTACGGCCCTTCGATTGACACCTACTATGTCCACGACACCGGGAAGACCAAGGGGGACAAACCCAAGGGTCCGCTCGACGGCGCGGGGCGGAGGAGTGTCTACCTGGAGATCCGGCGGAACGTCAGCAATCCGTTCCTCGAGGTGTTTGATGCGCCGAAAGCGGCCACGACACGGGGGGAGCGCGATGTCACCAATGTCCCGGCGCAGAGCCTGGCGTTGATGAACGGCGAGTTCGTAATCCAGCAGGCAGCCAAATGGGCGGCCGGTGCGGCGGGCAACGACGCCGAGCGGATGGGGGCGATTTTCCAGCGCGCGCTCGGCCGGGCACCGACGGCCACGGAGCGGGACCGGGGCGAGACGCTGTTGGCATCGCTTCGCGCGGAGCACACTGGTCCTGAGCCGGAAAAGCTCGTGTGGCGGGACTTCGCGCAGGCGGTTTTCAACCTCAAGGAATTCCTGTATCTGCAGTAGATTGTTCGCGCGGACATCGCCCCATCCGGCGCACGAATCCTGTATGTTAAACAGACCGCATGCTCGCAACAAAACTGAAACAGCGCCTCGCCGCCGGAGAACTGGCGGCCGGACCGCTCATGACCAACGACTCCTGGCCCGGATACATCGAGCTGCTTGCCTCCGAAGGCATGCACTTCGCCGTCGCCGACTTCGAGCACAGCTCCTCATCGCTTGAGCGCGCCGAGGAGATCTGCCGTGCCGCGCGCCTGGTGGATCTGCCCGTGCTGATCCGGCCCGAGGCCTGCGTGTACCACTTGCTTCGCCGCTACATGGACATGGGCGCGTCCGGCATCATGCTCCCGTGGACGGAGAGCCGGGAGCAACTGGACATCGTCCGCGACGCGTTGTTCCTGCCACCGAAAGGACGCCGTGGCCCCGGCGGCCCATCCATCTTCGCCAACCGCTCAATCGACCGCAAGGGCTGGGACGAGGTGGAGGCCGGCATCTTCGTGCTCATCCAGATCGAGAGCGTGGCCGGCTTGCGCAATCTCGCCGACCTTTGCGCCTGCGAGTGGGTGGACGCGGTGATGGTGGGTCCTTATGATCTGTCGGTGAACCTCGGCCGGTGCGGCGAGCTGGAACATCCGGAAGTCGTCACCGCGATCGAGCATATCCACTCCACGGCCCGTGCGGCGGGGAAGCCCTGCGGCATGGTGGTGGTCTCGCCCGAGCATGGGCGGTTCTGGCGCGATCGCGGTTTCAATTTTCTGATCACATCCGAGATCACCGGACTCGTCCGTCTCCAGTTGCGACGCTTCACGGAAGCCCTGAGATAGCGGGATGCGCTACCTGGGATTGGGACTGCTTTCGCTCACCGCCGCGGTAGTCAGCACCATGTTCTGGATGATCAATCCCATACACCTGTTCGGCTGGCTCGGTGGGCACGCGGTGCAGCTCGCCGGACGCCAGCCACCGTTCGAATCCGACTACACCGCGCTGTTCGCGCTCTGCTTTGTGTGGCCCCTGCTGATCTGGCCCGTCTACTCGCTCAACCAGCGGTGGTACGGCGGACGCGGCTGGAGTCTGGCCGCGATGCTCGCGGGAGCCTTCTTCGCCGCCGGATTCGTGACTCAATTGTGGCGGTCATCCCGGTAGAGGAGATCCCGATGGAAAGACTCATCCCCGCGCTTGTGGCCTCCGCGGCCTTCATGCTCGCTCAGCGGCCCGACCCGCCCCGACCGGTCCCGGCGCGCGACACCCTGTGGACCGAAGACATGACCTGGATGGAAGTGCGCGATGCCGTAAAGGCAGGCAAGACCACCATCCTCATCGGAACCGGCGGCATCGAGCAGAACGGACCCTACATGGCGGGAGGCAAGCACAACTACGTCCTCGCAACGGTGCTGCCCTACATCGCACGCGGGATCGGCAACGCGCTTGTGGCACCGGTGGTCAAGTTCGTGCCCGAAGGCGCCATCGATCCCAAGCCCAGCGGACACATGCTGTATCCCGGAACCATCAGTGTCGAGGAGGGCACGTTCCAGGCGCTCCTCACCGACATCTGCCGCAGCTACAAGGCGCACGGATTCCGCGACATTGTCCTCATCGGCGACAGCGGTGGGAATCAGGCGGGCATGGAAACAGTGGCCGCGGCGCTCAACGAAAAGTGGAAAGCGGAACCAACCCGCGTCCACTACCTGCGCGAATACTACGCCGAAGACGCGTGGAGCTTTGAGTTCCTCAAGTCGCGCGGGATCGTCCAGATCGACAAGACACCGCCCGCTGGTGAGAAGCCGGACCGGCCCACGCACACGCGGAACGGAATTCACGACGACATCTACTATGAGGCGCTGTCAGCGGTGCAGGATCCCGAGCACATCCGCGCGCGCGAGCGGATGAAAGCCGGCCTGTTCAGCCTGCACGGCGTCGAGCTCGGATCGGTGAAGAGGACCGTGGAACTCGGACGGAGAATCGCCGAACATCGGGCCGGAATCACTGTCCGGGCCTACCGGCGGTCGTATGAGAAGCTGCGCGGCAACCCGCCCGCTCAGGACCGCTGAAAGTAGACGTGCTCCGGAACCGTGTAGCGGATTGCCAGCTCTGGCGACTCGATCCGCCGCTTCCATGCCTTCGATTCAAACAGCATCGATAGCGCGCACGTGGTGAGCAGGGTCCGCTCCACAGGATACATCGGACGCCCAGTAAGGAACATCTCTTCCATGCAGTGAACCAGGCCGTCGAAGTGAGCGAGCGACCGCCCCTGTTCGCGACTCGCGAATCCGAAATAGGTGGACACGGGCGCGGTCTCGCCAGCCACCCGCGCCGCGAACGCCCAGCCGTTGGCGTGGCCGTTCAGCATATAGGCCGCCGCGCGCAGTCCGTCCAGGTAGTGCAGCACGAACAACACCGGGCGCTTCACGTTGTCTTCCATCGGGCCAGGCGTCGTGCGTGGCAGCCGCGCCAGCGCGGCATCAAGCAGCGGCGCCGACCAGCGTCCTTGCTCTGACTCCCGCCAGCGCCACACCGCGTCCCCGTCGATCCACTCGACGGACCGGAGTCCGCGCTCCCCACCGGCACGCCGCTCCACCATGCATTGCAGCGATTCGAGCGTGTGGAACCCGTAGGCGTCATTGTCACCGTAGCCCACCATCACTGCGTTGTCGATCCGCATCCCGTGGCGGATTTCCAAAGACGGCGTGCGCACGGTGAGCGGGATCGAGGATCCGGCCATCAACGGAAATTTCAAGTCGCGCGACCACTGATAGATCGCCTTCGCCTTCCGCCACGAGTACGACAGGTGCTTGTCGAAGAACACGGGGACGGACTTGCCCGTCACCTGGAAGACCTCGACGATGCGCTCCATCAGCTCGTAGCGCGGATAGAGCTTCTGCCCCATGTCGTTGTTCGGATATTGTCCGTGCTCGCCGACAAAGCAGACAGCGTCGACGGCAAGATCCGAGCCTCCGAGCGTCATCGCTTCGCGGATGGTGGGATAGATCGGGAATCCGTGCTTGGCGGCGAGTCCACGGCTCAAGTCGTTCTCGGGTACCTGTTCGGTGTACATCGACACAAGCTGTGTCCGCGGCGCGGTCTGCTTGCCGTCCGGCGCGTAGCCGTCGAGTAGCCTCCCCACGATGACCGCCGCGTGGGACTTCAGCCGCCGGTCGTCGGTGTACATGGTGACAATCGCGGCGACCTTCTTCTTGGGCACTTGTGCGGCGGCTGTGGCCGCGAGCGGCAGCACGGCGAAATTCCTGCGCGTCATATGCAACCGATTCTACTTCGCCGGCGTGGAGACCAGGCGGATCCGCACTGGCTTCGCGCCAGGCTTTACCGGACCCGGCTTGCAGACCAGTTGCACCAGATTCGCCGCAGTGACGATGCGCGTCAGCGCGCCCCCGGCGTCGAACCCGGTGATCACCAGCAGATTCGGCGCAGGCGCGAAGATCTCCATCACACGCACGGAGTCTTTGCCCACGTGGCAGGTGACCGCGAGTTCCTGGTCGTCCTTCAGCGCGTTCTGCATCGCCTGGATCTGGCCCATCGCAGCCGCCGCCGGATTGTCGGGACCGGCCGGCGTTGGCGCCGCGGCGGGCTCGGTGAGGCTGCCCAGCGCCTCCTGCGCCAGTTGTTTGGTGATCTGGCCGAGGCTCACCGCGGTCCTCCCGCCGCCATTGTCTTGTCTTCGAGGTGGAACGCGTAGTCTCCGGGCAAGACGCACTTGTCGCGCTCGCAATTGTGGTCCCGAAACTTCTGCTTGCCCTCGGCGATGAGCGCGGCGATATGCTCGGGCGTGAACATCAGCATCCCTGCCGCACCCCGGATATTGGACACCCCCGGATGATAACGGTGAATCGTCATCGGCCGGAAGAGTTGCCCGGATCCGACCCGGCGGCCCACGCCAGCGAGCGAATTGATCAAGCGGGCCTGTTTGAGATCGCTGCGGACGTTCCCGGCCACGGCTGCCGTGAGCGTGCGCTCCACCGACTGAAGCGTGTTTTCCGGCCCGTCGAGCGGGATCGAGGACACCTCCGGATTCAGGCTCACCAGGTGGATCACAGTGGCGCCGGATTCGATCGCCGGGTCGAGCGGAGTGTTCATCACCACTCCGCCATCCACGTAGACGCGATCCCCGACTTTCACCGGCGGGAATAGCGCGGGGATGGCCGCCGACGCGAGAATCGCGTGATGCAGGTTTTCCGCGGTGGCAGGGATCTCCCGGCCTGGCTTGCGGACTGGAGAATCCACTGGCCGCCGGACGAAGAGCCGGAGTTCGCCCGTTTCCCAGTCCGTGGCGGCGAGCTTCAGGATCAGTTGCGACCGCAGCACGGCGTCCGCCGGAATCGTCTCTTCCACGAGCTTCCTCATTGGCTCGGCGGAGATGAGGTCGCCGATATTGATCAGCTCGGCCGCCCGCCTGAATAGCGACTCCTTCGCGGTGAACGCATGGGAGAAGCGTTCGACCGTTTGGATGCCGATGAAAGCCGCGTCGGAGATCATCGTGGCCACCGGAGTCACGGGGTCGCTCAGGAACCGGGCTGGGTCCAGCATCCAATCGAAGTCCCCGCGGATCCGGATGACGCCGTTATCGGAGAACGGCCCGGCGATCCGCTTGGTCCAGATCTGCTCCAACTGGGCGGCCGCGGACTGGAATCCACCACCAGCGTGCGCGGCGATGAAGGCGGCGTTGTAAGCTCCCGCCGAGGCTCCGGTGATGACCGCGGGTACGGCGGCGGTTTCGGCCATCGCGGACAGCACGCCCACCTCGAAGGCGGCGAGCGCGCCTCCGCCGGAGAGAACCAGCGCGGGCACTTCGGGGTCCGGCTTCTTTTCGACCACCTGGAAGCGCATGCCATCGGGGTCGCGATAGGCTGCTGAGCGGCCGTAAGCCTCTTCGCGAGGCTCCCAAACAACAGGTGCTCCGTGGCTCACCATCCGCTTGTGGAACTCCTCCAGGTTCGCAACTCCGAGGCTGAGAGACGCCTGGCCTGGCGGCGGCTCGGGGGTTGGCACCGCCCGGTGCGAGGCCTGGACCAGCACCAGTGTCGTGCCCTGGACCGCAAAACTCGGCGGTCCAATTTGGTAGCTGTCCCGGCGCAGGCCGACGACGCTCTCGTAGAACGAGACGGACGCTTCCAAATCGCTGACGAAGATGGTGATGAAAGGGACGCGGTCAAGCTGGCCGTGGGGCATGGTGGCCAGGATACGCCAGGAGCCGGGCGCGCCGCAACGCGAAGCACAAGCGAGGTGAGGGTAATGTAAGATGGGAGCATGGCTTGGTTTCGGCCCGGCCTGATTCAGGGTCTACACTCCATGCAAAAAAACACGCTGATTTTCGTCACGCTACTGTCAACCGCGGCATGGGCTCAGGTCTCAACCGGATCGCTTGGCGGACTCGTCATCGATCCCAACGGGGCCGCGATCCCAGGCGCGACTATCACTGCTCGCAACAATTCAACAGGAACGGAGATCAGAGCGCAAGGCTCGGACTCCGGACTCTACGTCTTCCCAGCTCTCAGCACCGGGATGTACACGATTTCGGCCGAAAAAACCGGGTTCAAGAAGGTAACCCGCGACAACATCGAAGTCCGGATCGCGCAACGCCTCGATCTCAACATCCAATTGGAAGTGGGTGACGTTCAGCAGACCGTCACCATCACCGACACGCCGCCGGCCCTCGAAACCACCACCGCGGAACGTGGCAACAACATCTCGACCAAGATGATGGACAACCTGCCGCTGTTCGCGGGCGGAATTCGCAACCCGCGAGCCTTCGTCAACTATATGGCGGGCGTGACCAACGCCGGTGAACAGAGCGTGTCCGGTTCGGGCGGCCGCGCGCAGGAAGTGCTGATCGACGGCGCCAGCGCGCTGAACGTCGAGTCAAGTGCGGTGTTCAACTTCCCCTCCGCTGAGATGTTCTCCGAATTCAAGATGCTCACCTCGAACTATTCGGCCGAGTTCGGCCGGGTGGGCGGCGGAATCGAGATCTACGTAGCCAAGTCAGGCACGAGTTGGTTCCACGGTACGGCGTTCCATAACATGCGCCG
Organism: Acidobacteriota bacterium; assembly: GCA_016871015.1. Lineage (GTDB taxonomy): Bacteria > Acidobacteriota > Terriglobia > Bryobacterales > Bryobacteraceae > SYLY01. The sequence continues at coordinate 11,132 of VFZX01000057.1, forward strand.
CGACATCTGGAATGCGAACGCCTGGGCGCGGAACGCGAACCCGAACCCGGCGGCGAATTTCCGCCCGAAAGAGCGGTTCAACGAAACCGGCGGCGCGGCAGGCGGCCCGGTCTACATCCCGAAGGTGTACGACGGCCGCAACAAGACTTTCTGGTTCTTCACTTACACGAAGGACCTGCGTCCGGCGACCATCAGCTTCCCCGTTTCGACGCTGCCCACCGTGGCGATGAAGCAGGGCAACTTCTCTCAGGCAGGCGTCCCCATGATCTACGATCCGGCCACCACGGCCGGAAACGTCCGCCAGCCTTTCCCCGGCAATACGATTCCGCAGGCGCGCTTCAGCCGTGTCGCCCGCCAAGTGGTTCCGTTGATTCCGGACGCCAACCGGCCGTCGCTCGCGCAGAACTTCGACTTCGTCAACCAGTCAGTGTTCGAACGGACGATCTGGAGCCTCAAGTTCGACCACGCATTCACGCCGAACAACCGCGTGTCGTACTTCTTCAACGACGAGGTACAGACCCAGAACGATCTCACCAACTTCCCGGGCGCGCTCGGCAACGGCCTTCGAAACGACCAGCGGCCCTACAACCATCGCTTCAACCACGATTTCAATATCCGCCCGAACCTGATCATGCACACCACCTACGGGTTCTCAATCACCCGGCAGCAATGGGACAATCCGTTCCAAAAGGGCTTCGGCAGCAAACTCGGGTTCACCAGCCTCTCCGGTGATTCCGACGCGACGCCCCGCATCCAGTTCAACGGGCCGGCGGGCCTGTCGCCCTACGGAGTGCAAGACGGCAAGGTGGCCAATGGCGCTCAGTTCAACCGTCAATGGTGGTTGAGCCAAGGTTACTCGTGGCTGCGTGGCCGGCATGAATTCAAGTTCGGTGGCGCTTGGCGGCGCTTCTCGACGCGCGGCGAGGACCTGGCGGGAACGAACGGCCGTTACGTTTTCAACCGCGTGCAGACGGGTCTGCCGACCGCGTTGACCTCGACCGGTCACGAGTTCGCCAGCATGCTGCTCGGTACCGCCGACGTCGCCTCCAACGTCGTGCCGCCGGTGCTGTTCGACACCACCTACTACTACGACACGTCCGTTTACTTCCAGGACAACTTCCGCGTCAACAGCAAGCTGACCGTGAACCTCGGCGTCCGTTATGAAGTGCCGATCGGCTGGCACGTGCCGGGCGGCAACGGATACTCGCACGTCGACATCAATGTTCCCAATCCGGGAGCGGGAGGACGTCCGGGCGCGCTCGTGTTCTCAGGCGTCGGACCCGGCCGCACTGGGCAGAAGCGCTTCTATCCGACCGACTTCTCAAACTTCGGTCCGAGGCTGGGCTTGGCCTACCAACTCAGCTCGAAGACGGTCATCCGCGGCGGATGGGCGATCTACTACCAGGGCCTGTCGAGCGGCGGCTGCGGCTGCCGCGCCGGATTCGCGGGAACCAACGATCTGCAGAGCGACGGGTTGAACCCGGTTCTCAATTGGGATAACGGCATTCCGGTGCAGGCCGGCTATCGCCCGCCCCCGATCATCGACCCGGCGATCGTAAACTTCCAGACCGTCCAGTACCAGGGTCCAACGGCGGGACAACCCGGCCGCATCCGGAACTGGAGCTTCGGAATTCAGCACGAGATCAAGAATTTCCTGATCGATATCGCTTATCAGGGCAACCGGGCCACGCGGCTCAACTCCACCATGGACCTGAACCAGTTGCCTACCAGCCTGCTCACGCGCGGCTCGCTGCTCCAACAGCGAATCGATTCACCGACGGCTACCGCCGCCGGCTTCCGCCCACCGTTCACCGGCTTCCCGGGCAACCTCAGCGTCGCTCAATCCTTGCGGCCGTTCCCGCACTACCTTTCAGTCAACAGCCTGTTCGCTGGCTTCGGCCGGAGCTGGTACGACGCGATGCAGTTGAAAGTGGAGCGCCGCTTCGGCTCCTACCAGTTGATGTCGAACTATACCTGGTCGAAGAGCTTGGCTTACGGCCACTTCCGCCAGGTGTTCGGGCAGGGCGGCACCGCGGCTCCGCAGGACTTCTACAACGTCTCCGATGCCAAGAGCTACATGCCCTTCGACATCCCGCACGTGCTGAATATTCTGTCGTCCTTCGACCTGCCGTTCGGCAAGGGCCGCAAGTGGATGAACAGCGACAACCCGGCGGTCCGCATCCTGGCCAGTGGCTGGACGGTTTCGTCCGCGCAGGTCTATCGCAAGGGCACCCTGATTCAGGCCGTTACTCCGGGCAACCCCCTGGGCAACGGAGTCCTGTTTGCCCCGCAGACGAAAGCGAACCGCTCGGGGCAGATCCGCACCGGAATTGACCGTGGCACGCTCGATCCAAACAACCCGGCGACGCGGTTCTTCAACCCTGGCGCTTATACCGCGGCTCCACAATTCACGCTTGGGACCGCCGCCTTCTTCGATTCCGCGTTCCGCCAACCGGCGGTCTTCACGGAGAACATTTCTATCGTCAAGCGTACAACGCTCCTGCAGAACGACAAGAACCCGGTCGTCCTCACATGGCGCGCCGATGGCTTTAACATCTTCAACCGGACCAATTTCGGTGGCGTCGTGGGCGCTGTAGGCAACCCGAACTTCGGGCGTCCCACAGGGCCGCAGAACGGAGCCCGCATCATCACCATGGGCCTCCGTCTCGAGTTCTAAACGTAGTCCTTCGCGGCCCCGGGAGTCGAATCTCCTGGGGCCGTTTTGTTTGGTGATACCCTGATAAATTGAGTGAGCGGAAACCGTCGGTTTGCGCGGTGAGCTACCTGAACACCGTGCCCTTGGTATGGGGATTGGCAAGTGAGGACTGCGATCTTTCCTTCGCCGTCCCGTCAGAATGCGCACGGCGGGTGGAGGCGGGCGAGGCGGACCTGGGCATTGTGCCGGTGGCTGAAATCCAGCGCCACGGATGGGACTGGATCCCGGGCACGGGCATCGCTGCCGAGGGCCCGGTGCGCAGCATCCTTCTGGTGTCGAAAGTGGACCCACGCCGGATCCGCACGCTTGCCACTGATAGTGGCTCGCGCACTTCAGTCCAGCTCGCGCGCATCATCCTTCGCGGCCGTTACCAGTGCGATCCCGAGTTCTTCTCGATGGATCCGGATCTCGACATCATGCTCCGGCGCGCCGACGCCGCGCTGCTGATCGGCGACTCGGCGCTCCGCCTGGATCCGGCTGCCATCGGCGGCCATGTCCTCGACCTCGGATCAGAATGGTGGGAACTCACGCGCCTCCCCATGGTGTTCGCGCTCTGGGCGGGTCCGCGCGAGGTGGTGGCGGAGCTGGGCAAGCCGCGCCTGGAGCGCATGTTCACGCGCGCGCTGGACGCCGGACTCGCGGACCTGGATGCGATCACCGCGGCGGAAGCGGCCAAGCGCGGATTCCCGCCCGAGGTGGTCCGCGAGTATCTCACCCGCTCCATCAAGTTCCGGATTGGAACCCGCGAAAAGCAGGGCCTGGCGGCATTCCTCGGCCACGTGAGCAAGCTCGAATCCCTGGTACCATCGTCTATTGGCTCCGCATGTTGACACGCGAACAAGCGCTCGACCTCTTCCAAAGTGACGACCTGATCGGAATCGGCATGGAGGCTGATGCCATCCGCCGCCGGTTGCACCCGGGCGGTGTAGTCACCTACATCATCGACCGCAACATCAACTACACCAACGTCTGCACGGAGTACTGCAGCTTCTGTGCCTTCTACCGCCCGGTGGGACACAAGGAAGGCTACATCCAGCCCAAGGAAGTGATCTTCCAGAAGATCCAGGAGACGATTGACCTCGGCGGAACCGGCATCCTGATGCAGGGCGGGCTGCACCCGGACCTGAAGATCGAGTGGTACGAGGACCTCATGCGGTCGATCAAGCAGCGGTTCACGATCCATCTGCATTGCTTCTCCGCGCCCGAGATCACCAACATCGCCGCAATCAGCGGGCTCGGCCTGCGCGACACCATCGCCCGGCTGCGGGACGCGGGACTGGACTCGATCCCCGGCGGCGGCGCGGAGATTCTGGATGACGCCGTGCGCCACCGGATCTCGCGGCTCAAGTGCAACACGCAGGAGTGGGTGGATGTCCACCGGACGGCGCACCAGTTGGGCATGCGGACAACGGCCACGATGATGTTCGGGTGCGGTGAGACGCTGGAGCAGCGGATGAATCACCTCGAGCTGGTCCGCAACCTGCAAGAGGAGATGGGCGGATTCACGGCGTTCATCCCGTGGACCTTCCAGCGCGAGAACACGTCGCTCGGCCGGTTCGTGAAGGAAGAGGCGACGGCGGTCGAGTACCTGAAGACGCTGGCGGTTTCGCGGATCTATTTGGAGAACATCCTGAATGTGCAGTCCTCTTGGGTGACGCAAGGACTCAAGACCTGCCAGGTGGGACTGCGGTTCGGCGGCAATGATGTCGGCAGCATCATGATCGAGGAAAACGTGGTGTCCGCGGCCGGCGCCCACAACCACGCCACCGAGGAGGACCTGCGCCGCATGATCCGCGACGCGGGATTCGTGCCGAAACAGCGCGACACGCTGTACCGCCGGTATTTCCTGAACTGATCTGACAGAATAGGCATCGTGCGCATTTCGCTGTTCTTGATTGTTTGCGCCACGCTGTCCGGCCGCGACGCGCCCAGGGATCTCGCCTCGATTGAAGCCGGCGGCAAGCTCTACGCGACCGCCTGCTCCGGCTGCCACGGGATGACCGGCGAAGGCGGACGCGGGCCAAACCTGAGCGACAACCGCATGGTCCGGCGTCGCACCGATGACGAGTTGTTCCGTACCGTGAAGACCGGCGTGCCCGGATCCGACATGCCGCCGTTCGCCGTGCGGGATGATCAGGCCTGGCAGGTGGTCGGCTACGTGCGCAACATGAGCGCGCCCGCGATCGATTCGCCGCTGACCGGCGATCCTGCGGCCGGCGGGGTGCTGTTCGAAGGCAAGGCGGGATGTTCGGGCTGCCACGCCGTGAATGGGCGCGGCGGGACTCTTGGCCCGGATCTCTCCAATGCAGGCTCGTCGAAGACACTCAAGCAACTCCGCGAAGCGGTGCTCGATCCCAACGCGCGGCTGACCGAGGGATTCCAGGGTATTGAAGCGCGGCTCAAGGACGGCCGGGTAATCCAGGGCGTGGCACGGAACTACTCCAACTATTCGATCCAAGTGACAGGACGCAGTGGCGAGGTCCACTTGATCCGCGCGAGTGACGCTGCGCAGGTGACGTGGTTGAAGAAGAGCTACATGCCGGCGGACGCCGCCTCGCGCCTGTCGAAACAGGAAATCGGCGATCTGCTGGCGTACTTGAGCCGCCAGTCTTTGAGGACCCAATGATATTCCTGCTGTCGCTCCTCGCCGCCGTGGCCGCGGCACAGACGTCGTTCGAGGATATCCGCAAGGGTCCTGGCGCGAACTGGCTCACGTACTCAGGCGACTATCAGGCGACGCGCCACAGTCCGCTCAGCCAGATCAACGTGTCCAACGTTAACCGGCTGGTTCCGCAATGGACGTATCACATGGACACCGGGCGGCGGCTTGAAGCCACGCCGCTCGTCGTCGATGGCGTGATGTATGTCACCAACAACAACGAGGTCCATGCGCTGGACGCGAGGCTCGGCAGGCGGATCTGGATGTTCGCTGATGACCAGGTGGTGGCGAAGCGGGTCAACCGCGGCGCCGCGGTGCTCGGCGAGCGAATCTTCTTTGTCACCAGCGACGCGCATCTGATCGCGCTGAACCGCCGGACTGGTGGAGTTCTGTGGAAAAAGCGTTTCGCCGACTCATCCAAGGGCTACGGCGCGACTCTGGCTCCGATGGCCTTCCGGGATCGCGTCATCGTGGGCGTGTCCGGCGGGGATGGAGGAATCCGCGGCTACATCACGGCGCACTCGGCCTCGACGGGTGAGGAGCTTTGGAGGCTTTATACGGTTCCCGCCAAGGGCGAGCCGGGGTCGGAGTCCTGGTCGGAGTTCAACACGGAATACGGCGGCGGAGCGACCTGGATGTCGGGTTCGTATGATCCGGAGCTGAACCTGGTCTACTGGACCACCGGCAATCCGTGGCCCGACTACAACGGACCCATCCGGCGAGGGGACAACCTGTACACCTGCGCCGTGCTGGCAGTAGATCCGTCGACCGGGAAAATGAAGTGGTACTTTCAATTCACGCCTCACGACACGCATGATTGGGACGCGCAGTCCATGCCCGTGCTGGTGGATCTGCCGTGGGAGGGCAAGCCACGAAAGTTGCTTCTGCACCCGAATCGCAATGGATTCTTTTACGTGCTCGACCGCGCGACGGGGCGATACCTGCGCGCAACCCCGTTTGTCGACAAGCTGAACTGGGCGAGCCACATTGACGCCAAGGGACGGCCCGTGGAGAATCCAGGGACCGAGCCGACGCCGGGCGGAGTGCGGGTGTGCCCATCGGTGCGCGGCGCGTCGAACTGGATGTCGCCGTCGTTCAATCCGGTGACACGGCTCCTGTATGTTCCGTCGCTCGAGCAGTGCGATATCTATTCGACATCAATGAAGATGCCCGAGCCGGGAAAGGGCTTCTCGGGTGGTGGCGGAGAGCGGATTCCGATGGATCCGGGCAAGTTCTACCTGCGTGCGCTGGATCCGCTGACGGGAAAGCGCGTGTGGGAGTATCCGATGCCCGGTCCTGCAATCGCCTGGGCGGGGACGCTGTCGACAGCGGGTGGAGTGGTGTTTTTTGGCGACGACGACGGCCACCTGGTGGCGGTGGATGCGGCCAAGGGAGGGCACCTGTGGCACTACCAGATGGGCCAGCAGATCTTCGCGTCGCCGATGACGTTCATGGCGGACGGCAAGCAGTTTGTGAGCATCGCCTCGCAGACGGATCTGTTCACGTTTGGGTTGTTTGAGCCGGTGCGGCCAGCGGCGGTGATTCCGCAGTCAAGCCGTTAATACTAGACATTTTCCCTTGAAATTGTCATGATTTGCATATGGCAAATCTGGATCATGGCTCGAAACGGATGTCAGAGCGCGACCGGCGAGCATTCCTGGCTCTGGCGGGTTGTCTCGGGCTCGACGAAGCCGCCACGGTCCGGCAGTTTGAGCGCGAGATCGTGCCGGGACAGAAGATCGCGGACCACCTGTACCGGATCCGCCGCTCACCCACAGGGCCGGAACAGGTGGAGCATATCGAATCTGTAGCTCGCTGGAAGCCCAGAGAAGTGAACAAGATTCTTGAGCGGGCCCTGTCGATCTCGCTCGTCCCCCGGCTGCGCAGCCTCGACATCCATACTTGGATCATCGTAATGACGGAAAATGATGCGCCCGCCGTGTTTCCAAAGACGTTCACGCGGATGCGCGGAGCGCTTCGGTGTTACCTGCGGATTCGCTACAAGCTGATTCGGAAGACCTGGGCCAAGTGGATCTTCCAGCTCGGACGGATTGCTCTTTTGCCGTTGGTCCCGCTGTGCCGGCATACCTGGCGTGACCTGGAGAAGGCGGCGGAGCTGCTGCGACAGGAAGGGGACGAGGATCTCATCAGCCAGTTCCTGTCGAACGCGCGGGTGAGGTATGCTGAGGAAGAAATCGCGAGGATTGAAAAGATGCTGTTCGAGAGAGAGACGGTAGAGATCCTGGCCGGGACCAAGGCCGGCAAGAAGCTGGTGCGGGACACCCGCAAGGACGCCACCAGGAAGGGTATTGAAAAAGGGGTCGACAAGGGACGTCTGATCGGGATCCAGGATGCGATCCGGCAGGTCCTCGAAGACCGCTTTCCCGCCGTCGTCAACGCCGCCGCCATCGACCGGATCGATGACTACGAACAGGCCCGGAAGCTGTTCGCCAGCCTCCTCTCCGCCAAGTCCGAACGCGAAGCCCGGCGCGCACTCAGTTTACCGGTGAATGGGCGCTAGCCTCAGGCGCCGGAGTCTCCTCTCCGCCGCCTTGGCACCGGCGCTGCAAGCCCGTTCATCTCCCGCCTCGGAATCCACACCGCGATTGAGATGCTCTCTCCGGTCCACATGCGCGCGCAGGAGATTACGGCCGCCTCGCTGCTCCGCGATGCCGGATACGCCGCCGCCCTCATCGGCAAGTGGCACATGAATGGGATATTCAATCTCTTGGCCAACCCCAGCCAGACGGCCACGGATTCGAGTATTGGTTCTCGGTTCAAAATAATGCGTTGCCCAATCACCGGAATCCCTGCCGGCTTGTGGTTCAAATCACGGACCGGCTCAACACCGCCAGTGGCACGCCGTCCGCGCCCGGACATCAGCGCATCTGGTGACGCGCGTCACTGCTGTACCGGGATCCGGACCTCGGGACCTGGAATCCACGCAGCGGTCAACTTCACGGGGACCATGCCCGCTGGTGTGCCATCCGGCACCCGGAAATCGACGCGATAGACCTCCACCTGCCCCGGCCAGCCGATCTTGTTGACCGGTTCCGTATTCTGCCCGCCCACTGACACGGCGAGCGGACTGTTCACCACGGCAAACTGCGCCGCCGGAAACGCCGCGCCGGATTCGACACCAGGTACGACTGGTCCCAGTCCGGTGGCGCTCACGATCAACGTCTCTCCGCGCCGCGCCGGACGCGCTTTGGTGACCGGCGTGAAGTCGTCGTGCATCACGGAGGTGATGGCCGGGCGGGTCATCGGAATCACGCTGAGGATGTATCGCCGGGTACCGCCACCGTGAGTCCTCCGGTTCGCGGGATCCTCGGTTAACGAGGCATTTCGAATCGCCACCGGAGTCTGTCCGACGCCCGAGGTTCCCTGCGCTCCGGCGAAATACCCTGTGCCGCCGGTCACGGCCAGATTCCATCCCGTGAAGACCGCCGGGGAACCAGGAGCAGCGGCGCCACCCGCCAGTCCGGCCATCATGAGACTACCCACTGCCGTGCCGTCGTCCTGCATGATCTCCACCGTCGCATCGGCCGCCATCGCGCGGGTCGTGTCGGAGATCGCCTGTCCGCGGGCGGGAGTTGGGGTGAGTTGCAGGTTCCAGGCGCGGCTGATATAAACGCCTTTGGCGCGTGTGCCGTTCACCGCCACCACATCGCCGATCGAGATCGACGAGCGGAATGTGGGCGAGGTGGGAATTGTGGTGCGTCCTTGGTCCGTCGCCAGCCGGGTCAGATCGACCGAGTCGACGGCATAAAACACGAGGTTCTCCACGTCGACTTCAATGACGACGTTCGGGAGTTGTTGAGGGTAAGCGAGGGTGGACAGCGTGAGGCCGCACAGGAGTGTTCGGAAGTGGATGGACATCGATAACCCTTTCCCAAGCATTTACGGCGAGCCGCGCGAATCGGATTCATCCGATTCATACTCTGGTAAAATCAAGCCCGGCGATGCAAAATCCCACTGGCTCGCGGCTCGTGTTCCTGCTAGCCGCCAGCAGCCTCTGCGCCCAGTCCGGACCCGGCGAGGCCCATGCGATCCTCGCCTCCAAATGCCTGTCCTGCCACGGCGCGGCGAAGATGTCCGGACTCGACCTCCGCGACCGCGCCTCAGCCCTGCGCGGCGGCAACCGCGGCGCGGCCGTTGTCCCCGGGGATCCAGACAAAAGCTTGCTGTACCAGGCCGTCGAGCGTTCCGGACCCCTGAAGATGCCGCCAACCGGCGCTGCTCTGACACCCGCAGAGCTGCGCGTGATCTCGGACTGGATCCGCGCCGGAGCCCCGTTCGACGCCGTCGCGAAGGACCCTGCACCGGCGTGGTGGTCTTTCCGCAAGCCGGTCCGTCCGCCTATACCCGCTGCAAGTACCCATCCGGTCGATGCCTTCGTGCTCGCCAAGCTCCGCGACAAGGGACTCCAGCCCGCAGCTGAAGCAGACAAGCGCACGCTTGTCCGCCGTGCCTACCTCGACCTTACTGGACTTCCGCCCACACCCGGGCAAGCGGACGCTTTCGTCAATAACGCCTCACCGGATGCTTACACGAAGCTGATCGACCACCTGCTCGAATCGCCCCGCTACGGCGAGCGCTGGGGACGCTACTGGCTCGATCTGGTCCGCTACGCCGACACCGCCGGATTCGAGACGGACCACTTCTACGTTAACGCCTGGCGCTACCGGGACTACGTGATCAAGGCGTTCAACGACGACAAGCCGTACGACACGTTCCTGCGTGAACAGGTAGCGGCCGACGAGATCTGGCCCACGAACATGGATCTGGAAGGCACGCTGAAGCTGCCCAAGGAGAAAGCCGAAAACGTTTCCCGCCGCATCGGAACCAGCCTGTTCACCCTCGGCTCGTTTCCGATCGAGTACACCTACTACGGCGATCAGTACCGCACGGAGTGGCAGGCTGACGCAGTCGACACGATCGGCTCCGCGTTTCTCGGACTCAGCGTCGCGTGCGCGCGCTGCCACGACCACAAATTCGACCCCGTGAGCCAGCGCGACTACTACCGCATGGCGGCGCTCTTTGCCGGCAGCGTCGAACGCGAGATCCCGCTGGGCAGCCTGTTCGATGTCCAGACCGCCTCGCGCAACTTTCCGTTGCTCGCCCAGGCACAGGCATATAGAAGGATGGCCGGCCGCGGACGCGATCCTGAGTTGCTGCGAAAGCTCGGCGAGGCTTACCTGCGGGCACCAGAGCGCTACCCGACGGCGAACGTCCTGGCGCACGAGGAGGAAGTGCCGGACACCCACATCCTTCAGAAAGGCGATTGGCGGGCCAGGGGCGATAAGGTCGAGCCGGGGTTCCCGGCGGCGCTCAATACGGGTCCGCCGATCGTCGAGCCGAAGGGATTCCTCTTTGTACCGCGCCGCCGCAAGGCACTCGCCGAGTGGCTGACCTCGCCGGACCACCCGTTGGTCTCGCGTGTGATGGTGAACCGCATCTGGCAAGGCCATTTCGGCGAAGGCATCGTCCGCACGCCCAATGACTTCGGACGGCAGGGAGATCCGCCGACGCACCCGGAACTGCTGGACTGGCTCGCAACGGAGTTCGCCGCGCAGCGATACAGCATCAAGCAGATGCACCGGCTCATCATGAGTTCCGCCGCGTACCGTGCATCAAGCAACGGCCATCCGGAGAGCATGAAGAAGGATCCGGAGAACCGCTACTTCAGCCGCATGAACCGGAGACGGCTCGACGGTGACGTAATCCGCGACTCGATCCTGTTCGCCGCCGGAACGCTCAATCTGAAAATGGGCGGAGTCGGAATCATCCCGGCGCTTTCAAAAGAAGAGATGCTTGCCGCGCGGATGCCCAACCTGTGGCCGGCGAACCCGGATCCCGCCGAGCACAACCGGCGCAGCATCTACTTGCAGATGAAGCGGTCGCTGACGTTGCCCATGCTGCAGATCTTCGACGCGCCGGACCCGGCGTCAAGCTGCGCGCGCCGCGAGCGGTCCACCGTCGCCCCGCAAGCGTTGGCGTTGCTCAACAGCGAATTCACCGCCGCGCAGTCAGCCGCCTTCGCCGCGCACGTGAAGAAGGCCGCGCACGAGCCGGACAAATTCGTGGATACCGCTTGGCGGATCGCGCTCGGCCGCGATCCCGAGGCTGCTGAACGCGCCACCGCCGTGGAGTACCTGCGCCGGAACAGCCCCGAGAGCCTCTGCCTGCTTATCTTCAACCTGAACGAGTTCGTCTATGCCGATTGATCCATCGCGCCGGCACCTGCTGCAACAAGCCGGACTCGGGTTCGGCTGGCTCGCCGCCGCATCCATGCTTGGCCATCGCGCTTCAGCGGCGCCCGCCGGTCCGCTCGCACCCAAAGCACCGCCCCTACCCGCCACTGCCAAGCGCGTGATCTCGCTGTTCATGCAAGGCGGTCCCAGCCAGATGGACACGTTCGATCCGAAACCGTTGCTGAACAAGCTGCACGGCAAGCATCCGCCCGCGAGCTTCGGCGACGAGGATTTCCAGAACGGCAAGTTCAAGGACTTGATCGTGCTCGGCTCGCAGCGCGCCTTCCGCAGGCATGGCCAGTCGGGGCTTGAGATTTCAGATCTCCTTCCCCACATCGCCCGCAAAGCGGATCAGCTCGCGGTGGTGCGCTCCGTGCATCACGAGGGGTTCACGCACTCGCAGGCGCAGTTCCTGATCCACAACGGATGGGCAAGGATCGGACGCCCGAGCCTGGGCTCGTGGCTGCTGTACGGACTCGGCACCGAGAACCAGAATCTCCCCGGATTCGTGGTGCTGCTCGAGGGCGGCGTGCGCTCCGGCCCGGCGGTCTGGGGACAGGGCTTTCTCCCCGCCGTCTATCAAGGAACCTCGTTCCGGCCCGGCGCGAATCCGGTGTTGAACCTGCGATCCGCGCGCGGCATGAAGGCAGCCGAGCAGCGCGACATGCTCGACACGCTGAAGACTTTGAACGAGCACCACCGCGCGGCCCGCCAAGCCGATTCGGAGCTTTCCGCCCGCATCGAGTCCTACGAACTCGCCTTCCGCATGCAGATGGCCGCGCCCGAGGCTACCGACATGAGCGGCGAGTCCGAAGCGACCCGGCGGCTCTACGGCCTGGACGATCCCGTGTCCGCCGACTTCGGCGGACGGTGCCTGCTCGCGCGCAGGCTCGTCGAGCGTGGCGTGCGATTCGTGCAGGTGTGGTCGGGCAATGGGATGAATGCAACCGACTGGGACGGCCACATCGCCTGCGACAAGAACCATCAGGCCAAGGCCGCGCAGACCGACAAGGCCGTGGCCGGGCTGCTGACCGATCTCGAATAGCGCGGCCTGCTCGAATCGACGCTCGTCATCTGGGGTGGAGAGTTCGGCCGGACCCCGACCAGCGATGGCGGACAGGGCGGTGCTGAAGGGCGCGACCACAACCCGTATGGCTTCAGCATCTGGATGGCCGGCGGCGGTGTCCGCGGAGGCCGGGTGATTGGCGGTACCGATGAGCTTGGGCTCCGCGCGGTGGACGAGAAGGTCCACCTGCATGACCTGCACGCATCCATCCTCGGCCTGATGGGTCTCGATCATACGCAACTGACCTATCGATATCAAGGCCGTGATTTCCGATTGACCGATGTTGGCGGCAGCGTCCACTTGATGGATAAGCTGCGGAAAGCGTGAGGGCCGCGCGGCTCAACTTGCGCCGCGTCCCCGGAATCAGAGATCATCGCCCCATGTCCGACTCCATCAGCCGCCGCGAGTGGACCCTCGCCACACTCGGCCTTGCCACTCCCGCCGAACTCGCCCAGGCCTGGCAGCACGCGCATGAAGCCGCGGCCGCGCCTCCCGCCAAGCTCAACGTGCTCGACCCGGAAATGGCGCGCGAGATCGAAGCGCTCACGTCCCGCATCATCCCATCGGACGGTTCACCTGGCGCGCGTGAGGCGGGGGTGATCTACTTCATCGACCGCGCTCTCGGCGGCTGGCAGTCCGAACATTTACCGGCTTACCGCCGCGGCATGACTGAGGTCCAGGCTCTGCGGACGCGCATGTTCCCGAACTCCTCAAGCATCGCCGCACTCTCCGAGGCCGATCAGGACCGCCTCATCGCTGCTTTCGATCAGACTCCGTTCTTCTCGCTGCTCCGCACCCACACCGCGTTCGGCTTTCTCGGATCCCCGGCCTATGGCGGCAACCGCGGTGGCGCCGGCTGGGCCCACATCGGATTCGAGGATCGCGCCAGCTTCTCGCCGCCCTTTGGATACTACGACGCGCAGGCCCTGCGGGAAGGCGGCAAGTGACAGCAAAGTTCCGCCCGGCCGACCCGGTGGACTTCGTGGTGATCGGCTCAGGCGCGGCGGGAGGCGTCGTCGCCAAAGAACTCTCCACCGCCGGATTCCGCGTGGTGGTGCTCGAACAAGGTCCGTACCTGCGCGAGAAGGACTACTCGCACGACGAGATCCACTTCGCCACGCGCCAAGGCCTCACCAACGACATCAAACGCCAGCCGGTGCTCTACCGCGCAACCGCATCCGATCCCGCCGTCCCGCGCAAGGCCGTCGGCTATGGGCGGCAAGTGGGCGGCGGGACCGTCCACTTCGCGGCGAACTACTGGCGGTTCCATGAATCCGATTTCGATGAGCGGACCCGCTTCGGTGATGTCCCTGGATCGGTTTTCGCCGACTGGCCCATCCGGTACGCGGATCTTGAGCCCTACTATGCCAAGGCCGAGCGCGAGATCGGAATCTCCGGACTTGCGGGCGCGAATCCGTTTGAGGCGCCGCGCTCGGGTCCGTATCCGGTGCCGCCGCTGCCGGTGAAATCGTCTGGTGTCTTGTTCGATCAGGCGTGCCGCAAGCTGGGGCTGCATTCGTTCCCCGCGCCGATGGCGATCCTCTCCCAGCCCTATCGCGGGCGCGGCGCCTGCACACACTGCGGATTCTGCTCCTGGTTCGGATGCGAGATGCGCGCCAAGTCGAGCACGCTGGTTTCGGTGATTCCCGTGGCCGAAAAGACTGGGCGTTGCGAGATCCGAGCCAACTGTTACGCGCGCAAGATTGACACCGACAAGCGCGGACGCGTCACAGGCGTGATCTACTTCGACGAGCGGAAGCGCGAGATCCGTCAGAGGGCCAAGGCGGTGGTGCTGTGCGCCAATGGCGCCGAGTCGCCCAAGCTGTTGTTGTTGTCCAAGTCGAACCTGTTCCCCGACGGACTCGCCAATTCGAGCGGCATGGCCGGCAAGTGCCTCATGTGGGACAACACGTTCGGCGTCAACGGGCTGTTCGAGCATCCATTGAACGAGTTCAAGAGCGTCAAGGTGACGCGGGTGGCGCACGATTACTACCGGTCCGATCCGAAGCGTGGCTTCTATGGTGGGGGCGGCATCGACGCGCGCTTCGGCGGCTATCCCGCGGGATTCGCGATTGGCGGGCTGCCACCGGACGCACCGCGCTGGGGCGCTGAGTACAAGCGCCAGCTTGCGGAGTACTTCACACGGACCATGATGGTTGCGGGACACTGCACGTCGCTTCCGGTCGAGTCCAACAACATCACGTTGTCGCCGGACGTCAAGGACGAGTGGGGCCTTCCCGTGATGGTTGTGACGTTTCGTTATCATTCCGATGACCTGAAGACACAGCAGTGGCTCCGCCTGCGCATGATCGAGATCCTCGAGGCGGCGGGCGCGCGCAAAGTTTGGGGCGGCCCGGGCGCGGATCCAGGCTCGACGTTTCATCTGATGGGGACATGCCGCATGGGCACGGATCCGAAGCGCTCCGTGGTGAATCCGTTCAGCCGCGCGCATGACGTACCCAACCTGTACATCGTCGATGGGAGTAATTTCGTCACATCAGGCCGCCAACAGCCGACAGCGACGATCCAGGCGCTTGCCTACCGGGCGAGCGACCACATTGTCCGGTCAGTGCGCGGATGAGAGCGCCGCGATATACTCAACAGTTGTGCCAACGGTTAATCCCTGCGGAGCGCCGGGAGGTCATCTGTGAAAACATCGCGGCGCGGATTCATCGCGGCGATGAGCTCGCCGGCGCCAAGCCCCGCCGATGCGGCTGAGCAGCAGCACGGCCACCAGCATCAGACGGTCCCATCCGACATCAGTCTGCGAGTCAAGTCACTCGAGTCCTTGCTGGTGGAGAAGGGATTGGTGGATCCCGCTGCTCTCGATGCCCTGGTGGACACCTATGAGAACAAGGTGGGGCCGCGGAACGGTTCGAAAATCGTTGCGCGCGCCTGGGTCGACCCGGCCTACAAGAGGCGTCTGCTCTCCGATGCACCGCGTGCCATCGCGGAGCTGGGATTCCCGAGTGTGCAAGGCGAGCATATGGTGGCGTTGGAAAACACGGGTAAGGTCCACAACATGGTCGTGTGCACCCTGTGTTCCTGCTATCCGTGGACGCTTCTCGGTCTCCCACCCGTGTGGTACAAGTCCTCCGCCTATCGCTCCAGGGCAGTTATCGACCCGAGAGGTGTGCTGAAGGAATTCGGACTCGATCTGCCCGCGAACGTCGAGTTGCGCGTCTGGGACAGCACGGCGGAATTGCGATACCTGGTAGTTCCTGAGCGTCCCGCCGGAACAAAGGATATGGACGAGGAGGCACTGGCGGGACTCGTCACGCGCAATTCCATGATCGGGGTGGAAAAGGTCAAATCACCTACGCAAAGGGTTGTCCGATGAACGGTGTGCATGACATGGGTGGCATGCACGGGATGGGACCGGTGCAGCCCGAAATCAACGAGCCTGTATTTCACGAGAGGTGGGAGTCCCGCGTTTATGTTCTGACCCGGGCAATCGGTGCGTGGCGAAAGTGGAACATAGACACGGGGCGTTACTACATCGAGCGGATTGCTCCTGCCGAGTACCTGCGGATGAGCTATTACGAGAGGTGGTTTGCGCGGCTGGTGGAATTGCTCGTCAAGACCGGCATGGTCACCCAGGACGAGATCCGGAAGGGCGTGCCGGAGCCCGGTGCCCAGAAAGCGTCACCGCCTTTGCGCGTGGACGGGGTTCCCGCTGTCGCGCTCAACCGGAACATCGAGTCCAACATCGATCGCTCGGTTCGTCCGAAATTCAAGGCAGGCCAGCGGGTGCGCGCGCTCAACATTCAGCCGCTAGGCCACACAAGGGTGCCGCGATACGCGCGGGGCAAGACCGGCAGAATCCATCGCGATAACGGAGTCTACAATTTTCCGGATACGAATGCCGAGGGACGCGGCCCCAAGCGCCAGCATGTCTACTCCGTACGATTCACGGCGCGGGAGCTTTGGGGCGCCCAAGCCTCGCCGCGTGATTTCGTCTACATCGACCTGTGGGATGACTACCTCGAGCGCGCTTGATCTCCTCGCCTGCGGCGCGGAGTTGTGGGAGCTGCCGCGTGACGAGGATGGCCCCGTATTCGCCGAGCCGTGGCAGGCGCAGGCATTCGCGCTTGCGGTCCGCCTCTCCTCCCAGGGGCACTTCACTTGGAGAGAGTGGGCCGATCACCTGGCGGCGGAACTCGCCGCGGCGGTGGATCGGGGCGAGGCCGACGATGGTTCCGAGTATTATCATCATTGGGTAGCCGCTCTCGAAAAGCTGGTTATGGCCAAACGGCTGGCTGGCGAGCCCGAGTTGTACGAGCGGAAGGAGGCGTGGGCGGACGCCTATCGCCACACGCCGCACGGCCAGCCTGTGCAACTCCGGCCGGGCTTCCGCATTCGCTACCAGTACCGCCATAGCCCGTTATTGCAAGTGACGCGTGTGGATGGTGCCACCAAGACGATTCGAGTTCAGGATGGTCACCTATTCGTTTGTAGCGGCTGCTGCTGCGGGCGTACGGAAAAGGGTTTCCCGGCGCTGCCCCTCGAGGAGTTCAAACAGCAGTGGAAGCGGCGCGGATTCCGGCGGCGCTTTCACCTGACTGTATCCGGATGCCTGGGACCCTGCCCGTTGGCGAACGTCGTGCTCCTCCAGTTCCGGGGCCGCTCGATGTGGTTTCATTCCATCAACCGGGCGGAGGATGTCAACTTGATCTATGAT
The DNA here is from genome assembly GCA_016871015.1 of Acidobacteriota bacterium. Lineage (GTDB taxonomy): Bacteria > Acidobacteriota > Terriglobia > Bryobacterales > Bryobacteraceae > SYLY01. Next base: position 28,508 of record VFZX01000057.1, read on the forward strand.
TGGGTCGAGCGCGCACTGCAAGAGGAGTCGGACCTCGACGTGCCCGCCGAACTGGCGTCGCGCCAGTTTCAACGGTATCTGGACACCGGGAATGGGGAAGAGTCCGCCGCGCACTAGGCGGCGATGCTAGCGGGCTCGATCGCGGGTACCTGCCTCTTCATCTAAGTATATTTTGGCATTCGTCCAAGGGCTTTTCCGTGATAGACTGGCCAGCAAAGAGAAAGGGCTCTGTAGCGGAATCTGTGGGCCTGAGTGAGTGCAGAGAGAAAGGTGACGATAGGGGTGCGGTGGGTGGTAGCAGCATTCACCTGCCGCTTGCGCGGCAGGGCAGACGGGGGCGGGGAGTGGAAA
>VFZX01000058.1 GCA_016871015.1 Acidobacteriota bacterium
GCGGACTCCTTCGTCATCACGCCCCTCTATTCTGGCTCGCGGATCACGGGATATCGCGAGACCATCGGCTACATCTATCCGCAAACGTCCATGAAGCTCGGCACTGCCGTTGCCATCTCCGGCGCCACCGCGAGTCCGGCCATGGGCAATCTCACATCGCCGCTGTTCGCCTTCCTCCTGACGATGTTCAACGTGCGCCTCGGCTGGTGGGTGCCGCATCCCGAGTCCCTGACCAGGTTGATGGCACCCGCCTTCAGCCTGTTCTACATTCTGCGGGAGCTGCTGGCCGCGACCACCAACAAGGACAAGTTCCTCTACCTCTCCGATGGCGGACACTTCGAAAACCTCGGCGCATACGAGTTGATCCGGCGCCGCTGCCGGCTGGTGATCATTGGCGACGGCGAGTGCGACGGCAAGTACGAGTTCCCCGCCCTCGGCGCGCTGATCCGCATGTGCCGGCTCGATTTCGACGTCGACATCCAGATCGACACCAGCCAGATCACTCCCGCCGCCGGATCCAAGTTCAGCCAGGCACATTGTGCCGTCGGCCGGATCAACTACCCGGACGGCGAACCTCCCGGAACCCTGTTGTACTTGAAATCGTCGCTCACCGGCGACGAGCCTCCCGATGTGCTCCAGTACGCAACCACGTCCCACCCCTTCCCCCACGAATCCACAGCCGACCAGTTCTTCAGCGAAGCACAATTCGAAAGCTACCGGAAGCTCGGTGAACATGTAGCCGGACAAGCGCTCGCCACAGCGATCGAGGACTGGAAGCTGGCCGAGCCGCGCTGGGCGGACGCGATCAATGACCGCCAGCGGATAGCTCCCCTGCTCCTCGCACTGCAGCGCGTCTGGTTTGCGCCCGCCAAGTCCGCCCGGAACTTCACGCGCCACACCGGAGAGCTGACCAAGGTCTGGGAAGCGATCCGGTCGAGCAGCTTTCTCGGATTCCTCGATGCCCAGATCTTTCCCTCCTGGCACGATCTGGCCCGCGGCGCATGGCTCTCGCCCAGCGACAACCAGTGGCTGCCCAGCACCGAGCGGGAGCTGCGCGAGGCCTTCTACCTTTGCCAGTCGCTGATCCAGTTGATGGAGAACGTCTACGTCGATCTCGACCTGGAACACGAAGGTGCCCATCCCGACCATCGCGGCTGGATGAACCTGTTCCGCCACTGGACCGGATCCGGAATGATGCGCATCGCCTGGGCTCTCTCCTGCCAGACCTATGGCGCGCGATTCCAGAGCTGGTGCCGCCGCATCCTGGGGCTCACCAACTCCGATGGATTCGAGTTCGACGAGGGGTTTGGTTTTGCAAACTGCAATCCGGTTGAGCAAAAGCTCATCAAGGAGCAGGGAGACCGTCACGCACCTATGAAGACCGCCAGCATCGTCGGCATCAACGTGATCGTCTCCTCGATCCTCGACGAACGCCAGTTCCGGTTCCGGGTAGGCCTGCTGGCCGTCAGCGAAAGCGAAAAGAACGTGACGCTCGAATGGATACGCATCCAGGACCAGCTCCGGTCCATGGGCCTGGGACGCGCCGCGGTCCAGCAGTTCGCCGACCAGGTAGCCGCCAAGGCCAAGAAATTCGAAGTACGCGACGGCAGTGCGGAGGGACTCGACTGGCTGCGCCGTGTCGCCGCCGAAAGGAGCGGAGCATAAGCGCCCGCGGATTGTGCTACCGTACACGCGTATGCGGCGCGCGGCCATCCTGCTGGCCATGTCCTGGTGCGCGGCCGCGGCGGACTGGAGCCTCTTCCGCAGCGGCCCGGTCGAGGTGTGGACCAACACCGACTACAAGCATGCCCGCCAGGTGATGGCCGTCTTCGACCAAGCCGCTCACTGGACCGCCAAGGTCCTCGGCCGGTCCGAGCTTCAGCCGCTCTGGCCCGTCCGGATCACCGTATTCAAGAACGACAAGCAGTCGGCGCAATACCGGATCCCCACGCTCGAATTGCGCGGCGACCTCTACACCGCGGGGCTCGCCGCCGGTGAACCGGTGCCCCAGGACTGGATCCGCGCCTGGGTCCGCATCCTGCTCAATGACGGGACTCCGGTGATGGGCCGGGCACTCGAGGAGGGGCTCGCCGAAGTTGTGTCGACCATCGAGGTCAAGGGTCCGCTGATCACCATCGGAACTCCGCCCGCGCCGGCCCGCCGGACCCGTGACTGGGCGCGCATGCACCTCCTGGCTGTCGATCCGGAGAACACCGGCCGCGTCCGGGTCTTCTTCTCGAACCTGCAGCAGGCCTCCACCTACGAGGCCGCGTACAAGAACGCGTTCGGCAAACGCGAGGCCGAGATGGAGGCCGCGCTGACCGCGTTCATCCAGGCAGGCCAGTTCAACCCACAGACGGTCTCCGGCAAACCTATCAGCCTTGAGCGCGACTACCGTCCGCGGCCCCAGCCCACCGGTCCCGAGGCGCCTCCGGAACAGAGCGCACACGAATGGATGGCCAAGGCCCTCGCCGAAAAAGATCCCGGGAAAACCAAGGAATCCCTGCGCAAGGCCATGGAGATCAACCCGCGCTGGGCTGAGCCGCACTTCCGGTTCGGCGCGTTGATGCAGACCCCAGGCGGACGCGTGGCGCCGCTCAAGAAGGCGTGCGAGCTCGAACCTCGCAACATTGGCTATTGGAAGGCGCTCGCGCAAGCCCAGGTCGACGCCAAGGATTTCGCCGCCGCCCTGCTTTCCTGGCGTTCCGCCGAACGTGCTGGCGCGGACCCCGAAGAACGTGCCCGTATCGAGACGCTACGCCGTGAGTACGAGCAACAGCGCCTGGAACTCGAAGCCGCCGAGCGCCGCCGCCAGGAGGAGATCCGGCAGAAGGAGCTCGAACAGCTCAAGGCCGAGTCCGAAGCCCGGATCCGCGAAGCGGAAGCCAGGGCTAACGCAAGGCTCGGCAAGTTTGAGTCCGCCGAAAAGCCCGTCGAGTGGTGGGATGGCCCCCAAGCCAAAGCGTCGGTCGAGGGGACCCTGGAGCGCGTGGACTGCGTCAAGGGCCCCCACACGCTGCACGTCCGCGCCGCCGGCAAGCTGGGCGCCTACCGCCTGGGCGATCCTTCCAAGATCACCATCGTTGGCGGCGAGGCTTCGTTTGCCTGCGGACCCCAGAAGCCCGCCCGCAAGATCCGGGTGGGATTCAATCCAAACGGCGCGATCAATGAGATCGTGGCGTTGGAGTTTCTGAGTGGCCGGTAGCGCATCGAAGTCCCAGTGGCTCGTGATGCTGGTCTTCACTCTCTCCTCGGCGATCAACTATCTTGACCGGCTCCTGCTGTCTTCGCTCCAGCCCGCGCTCGAAGCGGAATTCCATCTTTCCTCAAAGGACTTCGGATTCCTGCACTCGGCCTTCTACATGGTCTACACGGTATCGTCACCCCTGGCCGGCATGATCATTGACCGGGTCGGACTCACGCTCGGAATCACCTCCGCTGTCGGACTCTGGTCGCTCGCCGGAGTCGCCACCGGATTCACCTCCGGGCTCACCGGATTGGTCGCATGCCGCATGTGGCTGGGCGCTGCGGAAGGCGCGGTCATTCCGGGATCCGGCAAGGCCACTGGGCTCTACATTGAGCCTAGCCAGCGCGCGCTCGGAGCGGCCATCGGACAAGTTGGACTCACGCTTGGCATGATCGCGGCGCCGCTCCTGGCCAGCTTCATTTCGCCGCGCTACGGCTGGCGTGTGGCGTTCGTGATCGCCGGACTTCTCGGGTTCGTCTGGATCCCGCTCTGGATCTGGTTCTCGCGCCGCAATCCGCCGTCCCAAGTGCTCTCGTCCAGTGCTCCCGCCGGATCCACCATTTGGAGGGACCGGCGCGTGTTCGGACTCGTCGCCGCCAACATGCTCGGCATGGCCGTCTATAGCCTGTGGACGGGCTGGACCACGAAGTTCCTGGTCCACACCTACGCCATGAAGCAGGACGACGCCAACCTGCGCCTCGCCTGGATCCCGCCCATCTTCCAGCTTCTCGGCGGACTCGCGGGCGGCGCGATCTCCTACCGGATGGCGCGGCAAGGCGCTTCGCTGCCCGATGCCCGGGTCCGGGCGGCCATGATCGGCGCGGTGGCGTTGTTGAGCACCGCCGCGGCCCCGCATTTGGGAAGCGCCGCCCTTGCCACGGCGGCCATCGGATTCTCCGCCTTCTGGTCGCTTGTGTTCAGCGTCAACGTCTATTCTCTGCCAGTCGATCTGTTCGGACCCGAGCGGGCCGCCTCCGGCGTCGCCGCCCTGACCGGAGCCTACGGGCTCATGTCCGTCTTTATTTCACCGATGATCGGAGCCTCGGTGGACCGCTACGGCTTCGCTCCCGCCTGCGCGATCATCGCGGTGCTGCCGCTGCTCGCCTGCTTCATCCTCCGGTGGACCATCCGGCAAGCGTGAGGGGACTGCTGCGCCGGATCTGGTTCTGGCTCCGCGGCGTCGACCCGGATGCTGTGGTGGTGACGTTCCGTTCCGGACCCGCCGACCTATGCGACCAGATGGAGGCCGAGTTCCGCGCATTAATCCCGGCGCGCCGCCACTTCGTTGTCTCGCCCGGAGACAAGCCCAATTTCCGCGGACTCCGGATCGGGATGTCCGCCGTGCTGTTCGCGGGAGACGCGCCCGGAGACCGCGCGCTGCGTTGGCAGGCGTTCCTGCTCGCGCCCACCAAGATCCTGGCCTTCAACCGGCGCTTGGAGCGGCACCACCTGCACTGGACCTCGCCCGTGGCGAGTCTGCTGTTCTGGTTCGGGGTCCCGCTCGACCGCATCTGGCACCGCCCGTGGTTCTGGCCATTCCGCCGCAAGCCCCTGCAGCGGATCGACTGCCGTGTGATCGAAGGACGCCGTCCTTCCCCGGCCCGTGCCAAGGTATCGGTACTGACACCCTACGCCCCGTGGCCGCTGTCGCACGGTGGAGCGGTCCGCTTGTACAACTTGCTCAGGCAGTGCGCCCTCGAATTCGACGTCACGCTGTTCTGCTTCTACGAAGGAGACATGCCGGAAGACCTCGATCCTCTCCGCCAGGTCTGCGCAAAGATCGCTCTGGCTCCCCTGCCGCGCTCGTTCGAACCCCGCTGGTCGACAATGGAGCCGCCCGAGGTGCACGAGTACCGCTCTCCGTTGATGGCGCGCCTGCTTGCGGAACATCGCGCTGGTCCCCTTCAGGTGGAGTACACGCAACTGGCGGGCTACGGCGGCGACATCCTGGTGGAGCACGACGTAACGTTTGATCTCTACCGCCAGGTGCATCACCGTTCGGCGACGCTCTCCTCCTGGTGGAACCTGTATCGCTGGCGAAGATTCGAGACCGCGGCCCTGGCTCGTTACACCTCCGTCGTTGTGATGTCGGAAAAGGACCGCGCTCTCACGGGGCGCACCGATGCCACCGTGATCCCGAACGGCGTCGACCTGGAGCGGTTCCTCCCGCGCTCGGAACCCGCCGGAACCCGGCGGCTCTTGTTCATTGGTTCGTTCCGCCACTTTCCGAACATGGTGGCCTTTCAGTTCCTGACAAAGCAGGTGCTTCCGTTGGTCCGCAACGCCGGGCTTACCGTCGTCGCTGGACCCGATCCGCTCCTCCATTGGCGCTCGTTCACCGGCGATCTTCGCCTGCCCGGACTCCCTGCCGTGGACATGCATGAGTTCGTCGCCGATGTCCGGCCTTTGTACGAGCAATCCAATCTGGTCGTCGTGCCCACGCTCGAATCGGCCGGCACCAACTTGAAGGTCCTCGAAGCGATGGCCATGCAGCGCGCCGTGGTCTCCACTTCCTCCGGTTGCGCCGGGCTGGACCTCACCGACGGCGTCCACATCCGGATTGCCGACGGCGCCACCGCATTCGCCGCGGCGGTAAACGAACTGCTGGACTCGGTCAGCCTCCGCCGGCAGATTGCGGGCCAGGCCCGCGCCATCGCCGAGGAACGCTTCGCCTGGCAGGGCATTGGAAAGCTGCAGAGCAGCCTTTGGCACAAGCTCGCGCCCGCACCGTTGACGTTCCGCGACAGCACGCCCGCGGAAGCCGGCAAGTGGCACGGGAACACCTGCTCCACCGCCGTCCTGGACGGCCGCCCGGTGGGACTGCTCGCCACCCGCACCGTGGCGCCCGGCGAACACGAGATCCTCTACGTTGAAACCGTGCCGCACCACCGCGGCCAGGGCATCGCACGGATACTGCTCGCCCAGTGGCTGGACCAGCTCTCCAGCAGCGTCTTCCTGGAAGTCCGCGAGTCCAACCTCCCCGCCCGCCGCCTCTACGAGAGCCTGGGATTCACCCTAGCGGGAATCCGGCCAGCATACTACTCAGACCCGGAGGAACCTGGGATTGTGATGCGGTTCCAAAAGTGTTAAATTCCTTGATGGGCGTACTGGATTCCAGTCACCTGACCCACCGGGTATCCACTCGGCGCGGCCTCAATTCATTGGAGGCACATAACGCATGGACAGATTTACCGAGGAGCAGACCAAGGCGCACCTGCTCATCACCAACGCGGAGTACCGCGACTTGTCGGACCGTCATCACGAGTACGACGAGCAATTGGTGGCTTTGGAAGCCAAAGACCGTCTGACCTATGACGAGCAGATGGAAGAACAGCGGCTGAAGAAGCTGAAACTGCAGACGAAGGACAAGATGCAGGCCATCCTTTCCCAACACCTGCTCGCTGCGGTTTGAGCCGGGTGCGCTGACTCCGGCTTTCGACGAAGCCCGGTCCGGGAGGACCGGGCTTTCTGCTTTAATGGGACCTGATCTTCATGACGCGCCGTACGCTCCTACAGTCGGCGGCCGCTGCCGCCACCCCCGCGCTGCAGGCCCAAACGCGCCGCCGCAACATCGTTTTCGTCCTGTGCGATGACCATCGCTTCGACTACATCGGCGCTCTCGGCCACCCCTGGCTGAAGGGCCACACCCCCAACCTCGACCGGCTGCTGCGCGGCGGCGTCCACTTCCGCAACGCTTTCGTCACCTCCTCGTTGTGCTCACCCTCCCGCGCCTCGATCCTCAGCGGCCAGTACATGCACGCGCACAAGGTCTACGACAACTTCTCGCCGTTCCCCTCCGCCCTGCCCACGTTTCCGCAGATCCTCAAGCGCAACGGCTACCGCACCGGATTCATCGGCAAGTGGCACATGGGCGGCGACAGCGACGCGCCGCAGCCGGGTTTCGATCACTGGGTGAGCTTCCGGGGCCAAGGCGACTACGAGAACCCGCGGATCAACAAGAACGGCCAAGCCAGCCAGGTCAACGGCTACATGACCGACATCCTCACCGGCGAGGCATCGCGTTTCATCAAGGACAACGCTGCCGGACCGTTCTGCCTGTACCTGTCCCACAAGGCCATCCATTACCCCTTCGTGCCCCATCCCCGCCACGCGAACCTGTTCCAGGGGATGAAGATCCCGAAGCCAGCGTCCATGATCTACAAGCCGGAGTTCTACGACCAGCTTCCCCGCTGGGTCCACGACCGCCGCTTCACCCGCCATGGCGTCGACGGACTGTTCGGACATACCTCGACGTTTGACGACGCCTACCGCGGATACTGCCAGGCGCTGCTGCCGGTGGATGAGTCGCTCGGCGAAGTCCTGAACACGCTCGAAGAACGGCGGCTGCTTAACGACACGCTGGTGATCTACATGGGCGACAACGGCTACATGTGGGGAGAGCACGGACTGGTCGACAAGCGCGCGATGTATGAGCCCTCGATCCGCGTCCCGATGATCGCCCACTGCCCGGACCTCTCCGGTCCCAAGGCCGTCAGCGAGTTCGCCCTGAATCTGGACATCGCGCCGACGCTCCTCGACGCCGCTGGACTCGCCACTCCGCCCCAGATCCACGGCCGGTCGCTAATCCCGGTGATGCAAGGCAGAGCGTCAAACTGGCGCAAGGACTTCGTCTACGAATACGAGTGGGAGCAGGACTACCCGTACACCCCCACGATGACAGGGCTGCGGACCGAGCGCCACAGCTTCACCTACTACCACGGCATCTGGGACATCAATGAGCTCTACGACCTCGAAAAGGACCCGGACCAGATGAAGAACCTCATCGCCGACATGCGCATCCGGGGCTACCAGCGCGGACGGCTGTGGATGAACCTGAAGGACGAGCGGCGTCCTTTGGTCGATCAGTTGCAAACCCGGCTTCAGCAGATCCTGGCGGAGACGGGCGGCGAGCCACGGCGCTCGGGCAAAGGGAGCGAAGGCGACCAATACGCCCTGTAAGCGCCGGAGCGTCCGCTCTGTGCCTGTTCGCCGCACCCTGGTCCCGGTACACTGGAAGCAGGCGACCTCATGCTGGATCCCTCAGAGATTCGTGGCTCACTCGAGCGGATCCTCAAGAGTGCGCCGTTTCGCGCCAGCCGCCGCATGCAAAAGTTCCTGCGGTACGCGGTGGAGGAGTCGCTCGCCGGCCGGGCGGAAACGTTGAAGGAATCCGTTGTTGGCGCCGCCGTGTTCGAGCGGGATGCCGCTTACGACACACGTGTGGACGGAATCGTGCGGGTTGAGGCGCGGAGGCTTCGGTCCAAGCTGACCGAGTACTACCAAGGTGAAGGCGCCTCGGAGAGAATCCGGATCGAGTTCCCTTCCGGCTGCTACGCCCCGGCGTTCACGGATTCCCGGCAGGCCGACGCGCTCCGGACGATCGCCGTGATGCCCTTCACGAGCGTCCAGACCGAGTCCGACCAGGAGTTCGCCGACGGACTCACCCAGGAGCTGATCTATCTCCTCACCCGGATTCCCTCGCTGCGCGTCATCGCCTGGAACTCGGTCGAGAAACTGCGCGGACTGCCCAATTCCGACGCCGCACGGCAGCTCCGGGCCGACTCGATTCTCGAAGGCTCCGTCCGCCGGAATGCGAGCCGCGTTCGCATCCACGTCCAGTTGTCCGCGGCTGCCACTGGAGTCATCGAGTGGAACGAAGTGTTCGAGCGCGAGCTGACCGACCTGTTCAGTATCCAGGAGGATCTGGCGCGTTGCATCGCACACAGCTTGCGCGTTACGGTCAACCGGTCGGCCTACTCTCCCGACGCCGAGGCCTACCAGCTCTACGTGCGCGGGCGTCACGCATGGAACCGCCGCACTGAAGCGGGCTTCCGGAAAGCCGTCATCTTCTTCGAGCGTGCCGTCGCAATCGACCCCAATTTCGCCCTCGCCCACGCCGGGCTTTCCGACTGCCACAGTCTCCTGTGCGATTTCGGTTTCGAGCCTCCCGCAACGTCCATCGCCGCCGCCCGGGCCGCTGCCGCCCGCGCTCTCGAACTGGACCCAACGCTTGCCGAGGCGCATTGCTCATCGGCGTTCGTCTTTTCAATGTCCGATTGGGATTGGGAGCAGGCCGAGCGCTCCTACCGCCGCGCCATCGAATTGCGGCCAAGCTACCCCACTGCCCACCATTGGCTTGGCTGCGACCTGCTCGCGCTTCAGAAGCGCTGGGACGAGGCCGGGCGCGAGATGGAAGTCGCCATCGCCCTCGACCCTCTGGAGCCTGCGCTGATCGAGAGCATGAACTACCTCTTCCTCCTGTCCCGAAGGTACTCTTTGGCCGAGGAGCGGTATCACGATCTCTTGAAGGAACGTCCGGACTACTGGAAGTCCTACACCGGATTCGGGCGCGTTCTCACCGCCCAAGGCCGCTACGGCGAGGCCGCGGAGATGCTGGAGAGGGGCCGCTCGATCGCTGGCGACACCCCGGTGATCCTGGCCGCTCTGGCGCACGTACGCGGCCTGCAAGGCAATTCGGAAGCGGCATCGGGCCACGTGGCGGCCCTCCGCCAGTATGCACGGCGTCGACACGTCGCTTGGGTGACGCACGCCATTGCCCACCTCGGACTCCGCGACCGGGCCGGCGCGCTCTACTGTCTGGAAAGGGCCGCGGAAGCGCGGGAGCTGTCACTGGCCGCCATCGCCGTCCATCCGGTCTACGACGAGCTTCGCGGTGAGCCGCGGCTCCAGGAATTGATTGCGCGGATCGGCCTCAGTTAGCAACGGACTGGCGCACCCTCCGGGCTTCCGTGTAGCGGCGCTGGGCTTCCAGCAGTGACGCCAGGTGCTCGGAAACCGCCGCCGCCTGGAATCCCCGTGAGATCGCCAGCGCCTCGCGGAACAATACTTCGGCTCCTCTGGTCTTGCCCTGCTGTACGAACATCGCGCCGAGGTTGGCCAGTACCCGGCCCGTGTCAGGATGTTTCGGACCCTGCGTTTCGCGCAGGATATCGATCGCCCGCCGGTAGAGCGGCTCCGCCACCCGGAAGTTCGATCGCGCGCGCGCCAGTTGCGCGACATTGTTCAGCGCCAGCGCCGTGCGTGGATGGCGCGGACCGTAGTGGCGCTCGAAGGCATCAAGCGCGCGGTGCAGGTAGGGCTCCGCTTCATCCAGCCGGTTGGCGCTGAGGAGGGTTTGGCCGAGCGAAGCCGCGGCTCCCGCGGTCAACGCGTGTCCGGTGCCGTAAAGCGACTCAAACCTCTCGAGCGCCTTGCGCTGCAGCGGCTCAGCCAGGTCAAACCGGCGCCGGTCCTGCCAGACGGTCCCCAGGCTCTGCAGAATCGTGGCTTCAATGCCTCGGTCAGGCGCGGCCTCAAGCTCCCGCTGGGCCAGCGTCAGGTGGTGCGTCGCCCGGTCGAGATCCTCCCGCATCCGGTTGATCTCGCCCAGCGAGTGATGCGCGGAAGCCAGGGATATCCCGCGCATCCCGATTGAGTTAAGCCACGACACCGCCGCCTGCGCTTCGCCGCCAGCCTCGTCCAGCCGGCCGGTTTGCCGCAGCAGCACCGACAGATTGATCCGGCACGTCGCGTACAGGCTCGCCGGACGGTCGACCTCGGCCCACAGAGCCAGGGCCTTACGGTAGGACCGTTCGGCTTCCGGGAATTCCCCGCGCTGGTAGTGGACAGCGCCCAGGTTGTTCCACGACTGGGCGGCGAAGCCGGGTTCGGCGGCCTCACCGATCGCCCGCTCAAAATCGGCGCGCGCCTCGGTGTAGTTGCCCGACCGGTAGTGAGCCAGGCCACGGTCGTTGTGTTCACGCCAGTTGGCTTCCGACATCCAGAGCAGCGCAATAATTCCGATCCTCATGAATGCAGAATAAGGATTCTGCCGCGCGGACTGGTAGTGAGAAACCGTGAGTTCTCACCGTGAGGAACGGCCGGAGCCGCACTGCGCGATCAAGTAAGACGACCTCCCATGCCGCGAGCGCTGTTCCAGCGACAGATTGGCATTCCCACACTGGAGGCCGCAGCACCCGGGAAGTGGATGGACGGACTGGGGGATCCCAGGCGCAAGCTCGAAGACAGGGGCGTCAGCGTCGGGGTCGTCGGTCCGGACGCCATCACCGGTCCCCACGTGCGGCAGACAGGTGGCTCCCGGCCGCCACCGGCACGAGACCACCGGAAAAGCGAAAGGGGGAGCCGAAGCTCCCCCTTGTTCGCCGAAGACGATTCTTCTTAGTGACCGAGAGTTTCCGACCGGCTCCCCGACCGCGACCCGATACTTTCGTCCATGACCAGAGCGAGATAACCCATTGCGAGCCGCTGGGCGCCGAGGTCGCTGATGAAGGCGAACCCGTGGCCATACTGGAACTCGCAAACGGCGATCACATAGCCCTGGAACCCGGCCGTTGCCGTAACTGCACCGCCGCTCGCCAGCGACCAGACGAAGTGCTGGCCACCAGTGATGGACGGAGACGGGTACCTCAAGCACACGTTAGAGGTTCCAACGGTGCCATAGAACCACACCGAGCAGGCGCCAGTTTGAACCGACGTCCCGAACGGATCCTTCGAGGTATTGGCGATTGCCAGACCGGTGTCAAAGCCTGCGATGTTGGACACGAACGGGAACAGGATGTTCGTGCGGCAGGAGTTGATGGTCAGCAAGGTACGCGCGGTCGGCGTCTCAACGAACCGCGGCAGGGCTGCGGAGGTCGAAGCGGTGGCCACGTTGCTCCACGGGCCGATCGACCCGGCAACACTGGACGTGCCGAGGGTCGGCAGGCTCGACGCCGTATTCGCGCGGTAGGCGATCACGATGTTGAACTGCACGCGCTCGATAGCGGTCGTGTCGGCGTTGGCGACTTCCCAAACGGCCTGGGCCGTGTCACCCACGATATTCAGCGATGCGATGCCGCCAGCGTTGCCGCTACCGGCGCCCACCAGATTGAAGGGTCCCGCTCCGACGCCGCCACCATCGTTGGTCGCCGTCATTGAGGCCGTGCCAGTGCGGACGCCCGTGTTGAGGGAGCCGCCCTGCAGCGTGAAGATCGATGCCTGAGTCTGCGCCCAGATTTGGAGTCCACGCTGGACGTTGGTGAACCGGGCCACGAGACGGGTCCCGTGGTCGGCCAGTCCAAGTGCACCGTCGCTGGTGCCCGTTGCGACCGTTCCGTTCGCTAGAGTGGATGGCCATGCTCCGCCAGCCGAAGCCTTGTAGAAACCGGTTTCCGTCTGGTAGATCGTACCCAGCACGTCCTGGCTTTCAGTGGGCAACGGAGGCAAATGAGCCAGCCTCGCGTCAGAGTCGCCCAACGGCAACCGGACGCTGCGGCGGCGGAACACCGTCGGGAACCGCTCCGTGTAACGCAACACACTCAGGACGCTGTCGCACTTGGCGCCCTGGGCGGCAAGTGCCTTGCCTGCATCTGCGGGCAGGTCCCGGGGTTCGCAACTGTGAAGTCGAGCGAGGCCTGGGCCACGGCGACCGTCGGGTTCGGATTGGTGATCGGCAGCGCGATCGGGCCGCCGCCGAGAGGACCGGGGAACACACCGGACGCGCTGGTGGAAACCAGCAGCGCCACGGCTGCCACGGACCCGGCGGGGACACCGAGCTGGCTGGCATTCACGCGGATGTTGGTCAGCCGCAGAACGCGCGTGGTCAGAGTACCCGGAGGATCGAACGGAACACCTTGCCAGATCTGCGAGTTGTTGCCGTTGCGGCGGGCTTGGTAAACGTTGCCACGATACGTCTGGTAGTTAACCGCGCCCGAGCTGAGCGTCGGCGCCGGAGTGGCAATGTCATATGTGCCGATGCCAGTGCCCGTGCCGGCGTGCGCACCACACACACCAGCGATGGTCGTCTGGGTGGTGGCGGGCGTAGTGCTGTAAGGGTAGGCGGAGGAGCCACACGGCCGCTGGCCGGCCGGCGACGGCTCGTCGATGAACATGAGCGCTTCGGTGAACTCGATCCGGTCACCGCCACCAGTCAGAATGCGGCTGGTGATGTTGATGCTCGGCTGCGTGAACACCTGGATGTTGAGTTGTTGCAACGCACGGTCAGCCGCGGTCGGCGTGCCGCCGTTGCAGGTTACGATTATGTCACCGACGAGTTCGGCCACGCCTTCCGACCGGATGCTCGGAGTACCCGCTGACTGCGCGACGCAGGACAGCGGAATCTGAGCCAATACGGTACCGGAGCTGAGGGCGAGGGCCGCAACCGCTAGAAACGATTTACGGAAATCAAGCATTTCCTTCTCCTTGTGCAAGTTTGAAAAACTGAATTGTGGAAAGTCTCATCGAACCTGAGCCTCAAATCCCGATCGAACAGAAGGTTTCGAGACTTGGCGGCACATGCCGTGGAAAATTTCAGCGCTGGTTGGCGTCAACTCTTTCCTTTGGCCGTCCGTCGTTTTGGGAACATCTGCACCTGCGAAACTCAACTTTTGTTCTTTGTTATTGTTTTTCTGTCAGTGTTGTGTGCTCTCGGGATTCATTCGTAGATGAATGCGTATAGAGGGAGCTTTCGCTATTGTGGCACCCAAAACCCCAGGATGTCAAGGCCAACGGCGAATCTCGTGGCGTACGGATCGATTGGACCACATTTCCGGACGGTTGTCAATACTATTGAATTGAGACGGCGATCGCGTTGCTGACCACCCCGGCTTGTTCCAGCCTCAGCACTTGTTCAACGCCGGGCGGCGAGTTCACCGAAAGCTGGAGATTGACCTGATAGACACCTGGCAGCCCGGGCGCCGCTCCCGCAAACGCCACCGGCACCGCGCGGCCTCCGATTGCCGCCGTGACTGGCTGCTGGACCACCTGGAGATTCCCCTGTGCCCGGGTCGGGCCCAATCCTGTTGCGTAAACAATCACAACCTGTCCCCGGGAAGCCGGGTTGGCCGTCGAGTTCAGCGAGTTGTTCTGATTCACAACAGCGCTGAAAAGTCCGGGAGAGACCGCCGCCAAATTGACCGTCCGCTCGGCCGAACCGTACGGACCCTGGACCCGCAAGACCTGCGGCCCAGTCCCCACATCCGGGGAAATCCGGAAGTTCACCTGGAACGGCGTCGCCCCGAGAACCTGCGCGGGAAGACCTCCCGCTTCGATCGTCACGTCATCGCCCGATCGCGAAAGGCCGGTACCGAAGAGCGCTGCCAGCACCCCTGGGGAGAGCCCGGGAGCAAAGCTCGCCGCATTGACCACATTCGCTGCGGTGAAAGCGACCTCGAGCGGGGCGACAGTCCAGTTGGCCCCCTGCCGCGACGCCCGGAACGAGGCAGCGTCGGCTGGCGAGAACTCGGCGGTTCCGCCCTGGTTGGTCAAATCGGCGAACGTCATCCGCGTGGCCGCCCCGAAGTCGAGCTGGTACTCGGATAGCGTCCCGGGGCAAAAACGGAAATAGTGAGGAGGCGGGGTGGTCTGTGGCGCCGCGCCAGTATATGCCGCGCCGGGCCAGACCGCCGTCATGCCGCAGGCCCCCATCCGCGACCGGACCTCGGGCGCCTGCGTCGACGCAATCAGGAACCCGCCGGACTGCTGCTCCGGTTCTCCGATCGAAACAACTGCGCTAATCGCACCCTTGATCTGCCTGCCACCGGCGGTGAAGCCAGCCAGGTACTCATCCAAATTCGTGCGATTGAGCGCGGGAGACGGATCGTGGATCAGGATCGCGCCGCCGGGTCCGACACCGATGCCGGCTACAAAATGGGATCCCAGCACAGCGCCATTGGCCGATTGGATCGCCAGCGCAACCAGCGCCGGGCGGCCGTCGGCGAGCAGGTCCCGGATCGAATCGGCGTTGGGCGCCAAAGGCTCCGCATCGAGGTTACTTCCGGTATAGGTATCCAGCCGCCAGAGGTTGACGTTCGGCTCCGCCGCGCCGGGCGGAGCGATAAATCCGTCGCAAAACCGCTCGCCGCGGGCGTTGAACAGACACAGCTCCCGCAGGTAGGCGTTCAAGCTCGCCGGATCCGCAGGTCCGTTCGCCGATGCGGCCTTGCCCTCGTTTTGCAGGTGCCGGACAATCGCCGCCGACGCAGCCAGCAGCGCCCCGCGCGGTCCCAGTTCAGCCGTCTGGGTGAACTTCGGGAAATTGGCAAGCGATCCGGCCACTGTCCGCGCCGTGAACGTAACCACCTGTCCGGCGGCTTCCGCGGTCGCCAATGCCGGCACCTCAGCTTCTGGCAGCCGCAGAAAAGCCTGCGCCTCGCCCCGCGCGTCGGTCCGCTGCACCGCCGACTCGATGCCCGCTCCCGGCGAAGCGTTATAACGGACCGCGATCCCCGCGAGCGGACTGCCTCCCTCATCACGCACGGCGATCCGCAACGGAATTGGAAGGCGGCTCCCCGGGTAGCCCGCCTGCAGGTCACCTCGGAGCTTGGTGATCCGGGCAAGCGTTTGCGCCGAAGCCTGCACCACGAAGGACCCGACCGCGAGCGCTGTGCCGTTGGCATCCGCGGCTCGCAAGTTAACCAACTGGGACTGCGTATTGGCGGGTATTACGGTCTCGTACGCGTAGGCCCCGCTCGGCGTCTCAACCAGGAAGTCCGGCTGCGCCCCGACCGTGATCCGGATCGTGGCCCCCTGGGGGAAACCGGACGCGGCAATGCGCACCCGCGAGCCCGCCGCCACCGTCGGCGGCGAGGCTGAGATCTGGGGACGCCGGGCTTTGGCCTCCAAGTCGACCACCGACTCGCCCGGCGTGTAAGTGAGAAATCCGCCTTCGTACTCCTGGCGGCGCCGGCCGCTGACCGAGAACTCCTCTGCGACCGGAAGGCCAAGCTGGCCAGCCGCCCCGCCCTCAGCGTTGTACTTGCCCAGGGGGATATTGGCAATGAAATAGGTCCGGTTCGCCAAATTGCCGGTCGTATGCGCCACGAAGGCGCCGCCCGCGAACAGTTGGATCTGTCCCTGCGTCGCGGTGAAGCTCAGAGCACTCTCGGCTGGCGCTGAAGGCAGCCGCGCCGGAGAGTTTTCATAACCCTGTGCTGCCCACCGGGTGAGGATCGGCGCGGTGACCACGATCGCCGGATTCCCGGCCAGCGCCCCGCCAGTGAACAATTGCCGCCCCCCCGCGGATGGATCCTGCGTGGGGTAACCGAGCAGGCCGCCCGGTCCGCCCAAATCGTCATACCGCTCGAGGATTACGCCCGTGACCAAAAAAGCGTTGCTCGACGAGTCCGGTTTAGCGAGCAGGTACCGCGTATTGCCGTCCGCGCTCACCAACTCCTGAACGTAGCCGGCGGCAACCCGCCGGACCGGAGACTGCGAAGGGAGACGGAGATTGAGGCGGTTCCGGGTCACCGCGTCGGTGAACGACTGTTGCAGCACTGCCGTCGGTGCCCCTTCGCCAACCTGGCAGCACGGTGCGTTGACGAAGAACGTCATGACCCTCGAGGACTTGCCCTCGCTCACGGCGGTGATGGTGGCAGATCCGCCCCCAACGGCGCGGAGATCGACTTCAGTTCCGCTCGATCCCACGACCAGGATCCTCGTGTTCGACGAGAGCCAGGTCACTGCGCGGCCCTCAAGCAACGCTCCGTTCGAGGCGAACGTGGTGGCGGTGAGCTTGACCGTTTCACCGAGATCCAGGCGCTGGACTGGCCTCGAGACGTTGACCGACACCGTGGCGACAGGCAACCGGAGGGTTGCGCCCCCGCCGCCGGTCCGGTAGTCAATCGCGCCGCCTTCGAAATTCTGCCGCCGCTGGTCACCGGATACGACGAGCGGGTCGCTCACGGGAAATCCCAGGAAGCCGGTGTGGCCTCCCTGCGACTGGTATAGGTCCCAAACCGGGAATTGCACGGCCACCAGCCGTCCGGCCAGAGTCCCCGCGGTGTAGGTGAACATCGCGCCAGTCCGGAACCGCTGCAAGGTCCCGGTGGCCCCGGTGCCCGCCCCGGAAGTTGCGGTCTCTTCCGGCCCGATCGCCGGACCCAGGCCGCCGAGGGCGCCCAGGAGCCGCCAACGGCTGAAGAACGGATCCTTGACCGCAAAGTTCGTCCCGCTGATGGTGGAGGTGGCGAACTGGTAGACAAACAACGCGTAGTTCTTGTCGAAGAGTTGGAACCGGCACGGATTGTTGTCGACGACAGGACAGTTGGAGGTGTCCTGGGTTGGGTACCCAGCCGTGTTCGGACCGATGCTGTTGTAGTAGGAGAACATGTCCGGATACACCTGGTAGACTCCGTCCACCGCTTCCGACACCTGGTCGCTCGTGTTCGGCTTGACGAGCGCGTACCGGACTCCCGGCGTTCTCGCGGTGTCGTTGAACTCCTGGATCAGCCCCAGGCTTCCATACCGGCGCACTTCGTACACCGCCGGGAGGGACACGAGGTTGTGAAACCCGCTCCGGAAGAACGCCTGGCTGAACAAACGGCGGACCGTCTCGCTCACGGGACCAGCTCCCGCGCTGGGCTCCTGGGAAAAGGCCGCAAACACGGCCAAAAGCAACGCCAGCACAAGGCGGAAAAGAACAAAACGGCGCATTACGGGAGAGACCACTATCTTAAGATGAAACCCGCCGCGCCCGCCCGAGTTGCGAACGCCGCCAGCCCTCCCTCAGGAACGATCCAGGGCCGCCTCTCCGGTGGCATCGTTGACAACGGCAAACCGGCCCGCGAGCTTCTGGCCCACCTGGAGATGGCCGCCGCCCTCCGGATCGGCCTCCACGGCCTCAAATGAATTCGCGCGCCGGACTGGGCCTTGCGGATGTTGTCCCCGAGGCCCGTCAGACGGTAGGACGGGGTGGGAATGCGCCGAACGCCGTCAGTTCCTCCACGCAACGGGCAACTGTACCCGTGGCCACCAGCCACTCCTGATGATTACGTCTGGATGGGTTCCGCCGCCGTTCGAGCGCGGCGTGCAGCTTGATTTCGAGGAGCGCGCGCAACTCGCCAGTCATTGCGGCGCCATCGACGCCTGCTGGTGAATGGCGGCAGTGCAACTGGTAGACCGTGGTCTGCTTGTCGTGTAGCGTGAGTTCCGGCGCGAAACCTCCGGCGGCCAGGAACCGTTTGGCCTCGGTGCCATCCCAGTTGATCGCGATCGATTCCGGGGCGTCTACGGGCTGGGACTCCATGTCGATAATGCATATCCGGCCCCGATCCGGCCGGAGGAGCGAATTGAAGACTGAGAACAGCTTCGAATAGGAGCTGGGAGGAATCTCACGTAGCGCGTTATTCAGCACGATCAGATCCACCGTGTGACTGTCCAAGCCAGCAAGGTCCCAGACCTCGCGTTGCATAAGGTCGAACGCCAGGAACCCGTTGAACAGGTCAATCTTGGACCGGATCGCTTCAATGCTGCCGGTGTCACGGTCGACCGCGCAGAACGAAATCCGGTCAATGTCGGCCCGCATCGAACGTAGGACTTGACGCGGCAGGTTTCCGAAACCACAGCATGCATCAAGGACCCGTACGGGGCCTGCGTACTCTCCGAGCAACCGGGCGATCTCGCGGACGGCGGCGTCCTCCCGGATCGAGGAGCGGGTGTCGTCGCAAGCCGCTTTCGGCGGCCCCGTGTACCCGCGCAAGAATGCGCCGAGCTTCCTGTCAAGAGTAGCCTCTTCCGAGGTCAGATGAGCCGTCGCCCAGCGGATGAATGCTTCCGCCTGGGGGTCAAGTTCAAACGGGCCTTTCATCTGAGGCAAGGATGCGTTTCAAGTGGAGCAGCGCACGGTGTCGCCGCACGGCAACGGCTCCGGGAGAGCTCCCAATCTGGTGCGCTGTTTCCTGGGTTGTCTGGCCCTCTAGCCAGGACTCGATGAGCAGACGATCCTGCTCACGGAGCTTGCCCAAACCGCGCTTGAGATCGATAGATACGCCCGGGCGAAGGTTCATTCCTGCCTCAACTGGCGGCGCGCCGGCCCTTCTCGCGTACTCCCGCGCCCGGCCAACAGTGATTCGTTGCAAGTACTCGCCAACCTCGACCGGGGAGTCCTCGAGTATCCCCTTTAGCACGGTGGCGTTTTCCCACAACCAGGACATGGCGTCGCTCGCTACTTCAATCGCAGCTGCCTCATCCGGCACAAGTGTCCTGATCCTCTGCCGGAGGACGGGGAGGTGCCGCTCAAACAGAATCGAGTAAGCCTCAGAGTGCATACGGTCGGACGCAATCCGGCCTAGCAACTCCAGGTCCGACAACCCCACCAGCTCCGGCACGCCATCCGAAGCCGGTTGGTCGATAACGCTCTCGTGAGTCTGCACGACTTCATTCTATCGCGCAATCGCCTGACTACACCTTCGACGGAACCACGTACGGAGCCCGGTATTTCCTCGTCAACATCGCATTGGCATCAGCATCGTTCACAAACCTCCGCGCATCCGCGTCGATCGCAAGCCGCCGGCCCATCCGGTAGCTGATGTTCGCCAGATGGCAGTATGCCGCCGACAACGCACCGGTCTCGACATCGCACCGCAGATCCTCATGCTTCCGGCTGCGGACCGCGCTCAGGAAGTTGTCCATGTGCATGCCCGTGTCACTTGGACCCCGCTGCGCCTTGACATCCATTTCGAGCTTCCGGTCCTCACCCTTGTACACCTGGAACCCGCCGCCGTCCACCGACAGCACACCATCGCTGCCGAAGAACAGGTTGCCCACGATGTTGCCGCGCGCGGCGAGTCCGCCCTCGCCGAGCGTTAGCAGTCCGCGGACTTCGAATTCGAGCTTGGTCCCATCGGCGAAATCGAACGCCGCGTGCTGGGTGTTGGGGGTCTCCTGGTCGTCGGTGTAGAGATACTTACCGCCTGTGGAAACCACGGCCTTCGGGAACGCTGTCTTGCCCAGTCCCCAGAGAGCGATATCCATCTCGTGGACCCCCTGGTTGCCGATATCGCCGTTGCCGGTGTCCCAAAACCAATGCCAGTTGTACTTGAATTTGTTCTGGCTGAATGGCTTCAGCGGCGCGGGTCCGAGGAAGATGTCCCACTTCACGCCCGCGGGCGCGGCCTCATCCGGCGTGTGCCCGATCGACTTCCGGCGCTTGTAGCAAAGTCCCTTGGCCATGAAGATCTTGCCGATCGCACCTTCCTGTAGCAACTGGATCGCCCGCATCTTGTGAGGAATCGAGCGGCTCTGCTGGCCCACCTGGACGATCCTCTTGTACTGCCGGGCCGCCTTGACGAGCTGGTAGCCTTCCCACACGTTGTGGCTCACCGGCTTCTCGACGTAAACATCCTTGCCCGCCTGGACCGCCCAGAGCGCGGAAAGCACGTGCCAGTGGTTCGGCGTGGCGATTGACACCGCGTCGATCTCCTTATCCTGATACGCCTCGCGCATGTCGTAGTAGAGCTTCGGCTTGTGGCCGCTCTCCCGTTCCACCAGCGCGGAGGCTTTCTCCTGCGCGGCCTGGTTGACATCCACCACCGCGGCAACACGCGCCCCGGGGAGCTTGCAGTACTCCTGCAAGTGGTTGGTGCCGCGTCCGCCCGCGCCCACCACGGCGATGTTGATTCTCTCGTTCGCGCCGAGCACGCGTGACACTCTGCTGTTCAGCACCGCCGCCGCGGCGGCGCCTTGGATGATGGTTCGACGGGTTGTATCGTTCACTGCGGGTCTTTCCTCAACGGCTTATCGTATCACGCCGCTAGACTGGGAGAATGTCTTTCGCGAAAGGTGTACGGTTCCCCTCCGAACTGTCGGAATCGGTGTGCCGGGCGACCGGGCGCACCATCCTGCAACTGACCAGCCAGCCGTGCATCAACCACGCCACCTACTTCCTGCAAAGCTCGTTCACGCCGGACCAGCAGGCGATGATCTTCGTGTCCTACCGCGCCAACGGGCAGGCGCAGTTGTTTGAAGTCCGGCCGTTTCCAGATGGCCCGATCCGCCAGTTGACCGACGGGACTCCGATTCATCCCTTCTCGCCCGCGATCCATCCGGACGGTTCACGGATCTTCTTTGTGCGCAAGGGCGGAATCTGGTTCCTGCGCCTGGATACGCTCGAAGAGACCTGCGTCACCGATTTCGACGGCGCTCAGTTGGGCGAATGCTCCTTGGCCTCAGATGGCGAATGGATCACCGCCGCGGCCAAGCGCGGGTCCCAGTCCGGCATTGTTACCGGACGCGCGGATGGCTCCGGCTGGCGCTTCATCGAATTTCCGCGGACCGTGATTCATCCCCAGTTCCACCCGCTCGATCCGGAATGGATCGAGTTCGCGGGTGATCCGGCGCCGCGCATGCACCGGGTCCGCCGGGACGGCACGGGTATCGAGTGCCTGTACGAACACGGCAACAACGAGTTCGTCGTGCACGAAACGTTTCTTGGCCGGACCGGGGATCTGGTCCACACCGTGTGGCCGTACGCGCTCTGGCGCATGAACTGGAACACCCGTGAGCGGACCCGCATCACCGAGTTCAACGCCTGGCACATCACGCCGGACCCGGCGGGCGCGCGGATCCTGTGCGACACCAATCATCCGGACCTGGGCTTGTTCCTGATCGATGCGGCCACCGGCGAGCGCGAGCAGGTCTGTTTGTCCGAGGCCTCCAATGGCGGCAGTCAGTGGCGGACATCCCGATACGCCCTCGCTGAGGACTTCGCCGCTGCCCGCAGCGCGGCCAAATCCGGCGCTTTGAGCTGGATGGAGGTGGCCACCGACACAGTGTATGGTCCGCAGTGGACCCATCCGCACCCGTCGTTTTCGCCGGATGGCGGCACGGTGGTGTTTGCCAGTGACAAGAGCGGACATCCGCAGGTGTACTCCGTGAGCCTCGGCCGGTAGTGTCACAATGGACCTGATGCGGGGCATCCTTTGGACCGCGGTCCTGCTCCCGGGCGCAGCGCTGGCTCAGCCGGTTACGGGAAGTGTTTCCGGCCATGTGCGCGATGTGTCAGGTCGTTCGGTTCCTGGCGCGACGGTCACTGCTGAGGACGCGGCGGCAAGCGTGGTCCGGACGGCGGGCACCGGCGTGGATGGAAGCTACCGGATCCCCAGCCTTCCACCGGGCATCTACCGGATCACGGCTACGGCGTCGAATCTTCAGCCGGTTTCCGCCGGACAAGTAGAGGTGACGGTCGACGCGCAAGTCCGGCAGGACTTCGAAATGCGTCCGGGCGACCAGCGGGACGCCGTGACGGTCGAGGCGCGGACCGCCGCGCCCGACACTGTGTCGCCATCGCTTGGACTGACTCTCGACCGCGGACGCATCGCCTCGCTTCCGCTCAACCGCCGCGATTTCTTGCAGCTTTGCCTGCTTGCGCCGGGAATCCTGCCGCCAGTGCAGGACTCCGAGTTGTCTTCGCGAGGATCGTTCGCCATGCACGCGGGCGGGGCGCGCGAGGAGTTCAACAACTTCACGCTCGACGGCGCCGACAACAACGATCCCTACACCAACCGCTACGTGCTGCAGCCGTCGGTTGAGAGCATCCGCGAGTTCCGCGTGTTGTCCAACAGCTACAGCGCCGAGTACGGACGGAACGCCGGCGCGCAGGTGAACGTCGTCACCCGGTCGGGAACGAACTCCTGGCATGGCGCGGCGTACGAGTACTTAAGGAACCGCGTGCTCGACGCGCGCAACTTCTTTGAAGGCGCCGAGCGGCCGAAGTACATCCGCAACCAGTTTGGCGGATCGCTCGGCGGTCCGGTGCTGCGCGAACGGGCGTTTGTATTCACGAACTACGAAGGCCTGCGCGAACGCCGTGGCCTGCCACGATTGAGCGCCGTGCCGTCATCCGCCGAGCGCGAAGGACAGCTTTCCCGCACTGTCGCGGATCCGTTCACCCGGCAGCCGTTCCCGGGGAACCGGATCCCGGCGTCGCGGATGCATCCTTTGGCCGGGCGGATCCTGAGTCTGTTTCCAGCGGCCAACCAGGGAACGTTTCATCTCGCCCAGCCGGCGCTGGCGGACGCGTCGCATCAGTTTTTGGCGCGGGGCGATATGCGTGCGACCGGACGCGACGAGATCACGGTGCGTTATGGATGGGGCGCACAGGATCTGGCCGAGCCATTCGCGGAGGAGGTGACCGACGTCCCGGGGTTCGGCAACCTGGTGGCCAACACGGGACACAACATCTCCGCGCAGCACCAGCGGATCTGGAGCGGGTCCATGGTCCAGACCACGCGGTTCACGTTCACGCGATCGTTCCGCGAAGTGAGGCAGCAGAATCAACAGACCGATGTCGGCCAACTGTGGGGTGTTAACTGGCTGCGGGTCCAGCCGCGCGATTTTGGATATCCTTCGATCAAAGTCGGTGGATTCGCGCAGGTAGGCGATCCGGATCAGCTTCCGATCGGACGCTCGACGGACACCTGGCAGGTGCAGCCGTCGATTTCCGTGGCGCGCGGGGCGCACTGGTGGAAGGCGGGAGCCGAGGTCCGCCGCCTGGCGACCGACGGCTACCTTGACTACTTCTCGCGCGGAACGATGACGTTCTCCGGCGCGCTGAGCGGGCAGGGAATCGGCGACCTGCTGCTCGGGCTGCCCTCCTTCGCGCTGCAGTCGCGGTTCGACAACCGGCAATCGCTGCGCAACACCGCCTGGTATGGATTCTTTCAGGATGACTGGCGCGTGTCGCCCTCGCTCCAGTTGAGCCTTGGCGTCCGCTACGAGTTCACGCCCCCCCCGGTCGATCCGGAGGACCGCATGTATGCGTTCGTCCCCGCCACTGGGCGATTGCAGCAGGTAGGCACCGGAGGAGTGCCGCGCGCGGGTATCGGCACGGATCGCAACAATCTTGCGCCTCGCGCCGGGTTCGCCTGGTCGCCCGCGCAGCGGTGGACCATTCGCGGCGGATACGGCATCTTCTTTGACAGCGGCATGTCGGTGGTGAACTCGTCGTTCTATTTCAACCCGCCGCTGTTCAATGTCCGGGTGTTCTTCCCCACCGCGCAAGGGTTGCTGAGTCTGTCGGATCCATTCCCCACGGGCGGCGGGATCACTCCTCCGCCGTCGCCGAACACCCTGAGTCCGGACATTACCTCCGGATACTTGCAGCAGTGGAACTTCACGGTTGAGCGCGAGGTCTCGCGGTCAACGGTAATGACGGCTTCCTATGCCGCATCGAAGGGAACGCACCTGATCCGTTCACGCGACCTCAATCAGCCGCGGCCTGGCTCGCCAGTACCGGCGGCAGCGCGGCGGCCGAATCCGGCCTTCGGCGGGATCTTCTATTCCGAGAGCGGCGCGAACTCGAATTTTCATTCGTTGCAGATGAAGCTCGACCGGCGGTTGTCGCGGAGGTTTTCTGCGCTGGCTGCGTACACGTGGTCGAAATCGATCGACGATACATCGGCGTTCCTGTCGACCAAGGCCGACAAGAACTTCCCCCAGGACAGCAACAACTACTTCCTCGAGCGCGCGTTGTCGAGCTATGACATGCGCCACCGGGTGAGCGGGGCCTTCACAGCGGCGGCCGCGGGATTCGAGTTCCGCTCGATTTTCGCGGCTCAGACCGGACAGCCCTTCACACCGCTGCTGCGGTTCGACAATTCGAACACGGGCAATGCGGGCAGCATCTTCGGCAACGACCGTCCGGACGTCTTGCGGAATCCACGGCTGGCTGCGCGCCGGCCGGAACGCTGGTTTGACACCGCCGCGTTCGCGATCGCCCGGCCGAATGCTTTCGGGACCGCGGGACGCAACATCGTCGCGGGTCCGGGCCTCATCAATTTCGACGCCGGAATCTCGCGGCCGTTCCGGCTGGGCGAGCGCTGGACGCTGACAGCGGATCTCCAGGCGTTCAACCTACTCAATACGGCGCACTTTGACTTGCCGGAGCGGTACGCGGACGAGCCGGCGACCTTCGGCCGGGTCCTTTCGGCCAAACCGCCGCGCCAGATCCAGATCGGACTGAGGCTCGGTTTCTAAAGTGGGGCGGAGCCGGTGGGGACTCTGCTTCCTGCTGTTCCTCGCCACCACGCTCAACTACCTGGACCGGCAGACTCTCGGGATCCTGGCGCCGCTGCTGCAAAAAGAGCTGGCGATCGATAACCGCGACCTTGGGTGGCTGTTCTCGGTCTTCTACTACACGTACACGTTCGCGCAGTTTGCCGCCGGACCACTGCTCGACCGCTCGAATCTACGCTGGGTCTACGGGCTGGCCGTTCTCCTGTGGTCCGCCGCGGGCGCGGCGACAGCGCTCGCCTCCGGGTTCGTGGGACTGCTTGGATTCCGGCTGCTGCTCGGAGTCGCTGAATCGGCCAACTGGCCCGCGGCGATGCGGATCGTCGCTCGGCTGCTGCCCCCACACGAGCGTCCGATGGGCAACGGGCTCTTCACCAGCGGAACGAGCGCCGGCGCGCTGATCGCGCCAGCCTTGATCCTGGCGATTGCGGGTTCGTATGGATGGCGGTGGGGATTCGTCGTGGTCGGCTCGTTCGGACTCGTGTGGTTCGTGTTGTGGGCCTGGTACAGTCGACGGCCGGAGTTCGCCGGGCTGTGGCGGGCCTCGGATCAGGAACCGAAGCCCCGGATTGCTTACGTCGAGATTGTGCGGACAAGCATCTTCTGGCGCGTGCTGCTTGTCTCGATTCTCGTGAATCCTTGCCTGTACTTCAATGTCAACTGGTTGCCGGCTTATTTTGTTCAGCAGCGCGGAATGGCAGCGGGTGGCGGTCTGGGCTGGGTCCTCACGTCGATCTATCTCGGGCTGGATCTCGGATACCTCTCCTGCGGTGCGGCGGTGATGCTGTTGGTGCGCCGCGGCTGGACCGCCGCGTCCGCGCGCCGGGCAGTGTTCTTGTCCGCCACCGTGCTGCTCGCTGCCAGCGCAACCGCGCCGCACGTCGCGGACCTGCGGGCTGCGGCCGGGCTGCTCGCCGTCGTAAACTTTGGCATCGGGATCTGGATCGCGATGCACCTCACCATGGCGCAGGAAGTGTCTCCCTCGAACGTGTCGACGGCGGCGGGATTGCTCGGAGGCAGCGGCTCGCTTGCAGGCGCGCTGGCGATGTGGGCCGTCGGCGCGGTCACGCAATCCACTGGCAGCTTCGTGATTCCGATGACCGCGGTTAGCATTGCGGCGGTGGCGGCGGCTGGCGCGGCAATCTCGGCGCAGAGGTGTTCACGATGAGCTTGTTGCTGGGTGCGATTGCCGACGATTTCACGGGCGGGTCCGATCTGGCGGGGATGCTTGCCGAGCGGGGTGTGGCCACGGTCCAGACGTTTGGCGTGCCGGATGCGGAAACGGTTGACCTCATCGGGCGCGGCGGCTATCAAAGCGCGGTGGTGTGCTTGAAGTCGCGCTCGATTCCTGCGGCGGACGCTTGCCGCATCTCGGTGGAGGCGCTCGATGCGCTGTCGGCGCTGTCGCCGCGGCAGATCCAGTTCAAGTATTGCTCGACGTTCGATTCGACCCCTGCGGGAAACATCGGGCCAGTGGCGGATGTGCTGATGTCCCGGCTGGGAGCGGTCTTTACAGTGGCGATGCCCGCGCTGCCCGTGAATGGGCGCACGCAGTACCTCGGCCACTTGTTCGTCAACGGAGTTCCGTTGTCAGAGTCGCCGCTGCGTCATCACCCGTTGAATCCGATGACTGATAGCAACCTGGTCCGGTGGCTACAGCAACAGACCCGGCGGGAGGCTGGACTGATCCCATTGGGGTCGGCCGCCAGGTCCGGCGAGATCGCGTTGGTGGATGCGATCCGCGATGCCGACCTGTACGCGGCGGCGGCCGCGTTTGAAGGGCTCGAACTGGTGACCGGAGGCAGCGGGTGGGGAATCGCACTGCCGGAAGTGTGGAGGTCCGCCGGGCTGCTGCGTCCGGCATCGCTTGAGGGGCGCGCCATCGGTGCGGGTGCGGTGGCAGTGCTGAGCGGGAGTTGTTCGGTGGCGACTCTGCGGCAGCTTGACTACTTGAAGTCGCGCGGAGTTGAGGTGACGCAGGTGGGTCCCGAGGATCGGGCTGAAGATGTTGACGGGCTGGTGATTGCTTCATCGGCGCCGCCGGAGTCGCAGTCGCGGGATCCGGAGTCGCCGCGGCGGATTGAGAAACTGATGGGGGAGCTGGCGCGGCGCCTGGTTTTCGAACAGGGGGTCCGGAGGCTGATCGTGGCGGGCGGGGAGACGGCGGGGGCGGTGGTGGAATCGCTGGGGATCCGGGCGGTGGAGATCACCGGGATTCTGGATCCTGGGGTTCCCAGCCTGCGCACGCTTTCTGAGCCGCCGGTCGCGCTGGCACTCAAGTCGGGCAATTTTGGCGCGGTGGATTTCTTTGTGAAAGCGATGGAACGAATCTGAGTGGATCCTCTGGAGAAGCTGTGTGAAACCGCCGCGAGCTTTTTCGCGCGTGGCTATGCGTTCGGGTCCACCGGGAACCTGAGTGTGGTTGTGGATGACCGGGTTTGGATCACTCCGACGGGTGCATCGTTGCGGAAGGTGGTTCCGGCGGATCTGGCCTGCATCAGCTTGGACGGGGCGGCGCTCAATGCGAACAAGGCGTCCAAGGAGTATCCGTTCCATCTGGCGGCTTATCGCGGAGCGGGAGGGCGCGCGAAGGCGCTGGTGCATCTACACTGTACGTACGCGGTGGCGCTATCGTGTTTGGATACGCTGGACGAGGCGAATCCGCTGCCCGTGTTCACGCCTTATTATTTGATGCGTGTGGCTCCCCTGGCGGTCCTGCCGTATTACCGGCCGGGATCGGGTGAACTGGCACAGGCGGTTGGAGAGGCTGCTGTTGTCCATGATTCGATGCTGTTGCGGAATCACGGGGTGATCTGTCTGGGGGCGGCGCTCGAAGAGGCTGTGGACCGGACGGAAGAGCTCGAGGAGACGGCGAAGCTCTGGTTCTTGACGCGAGGTGAGAAGCTGCGCATGCTGACGGCGGGGGAACAGGACGAGATCCGGCGAGTGTTCCGGGGCGTCCGGTAACGAAGGCAGTCGCCTCACTCATTCACGACACGGACGACCACCTTCACAATCAGCTTGCGGGGTGGCGGTGGCGATGGAAGCCACGCGGACTACGGGCTGTCCGCCGCCGAGGCCAAGGCGATCATGACCGGGACCCGGAGCAGGACCCGACAGCCGGGCGCTCGCTATTTGAGGCTCCTTGCCGAAGGGTCCACGAAGCCGTCTCGATTCACCCGCAGAACGCCGAGGATCTCCAGGATGTCGGACGCCTGCTGCGTCGCGGTTCCAGAGCCCCTGTACTCGCTACTGAAGGACGCTAACCGTAGCATCGCGCTGCCCACTCGCGAACTGGATTTCCCTAGCCTTGTTCTCTCGGGAACCGCCTCTGGTACGGCGCTTGCACCGAGGCGTTTGAATGTTCTGCCATTGGCTCAGGCCAAACACCAGGCTCCACAGCCCAACCGTCAGCACGAATCTGACATAAAGCGCGGCTGCCTTGCTCACGGTCGCCCCTCGTCCTTTGGGAACAGCCTCGGTTACTCCCTGGTGGACGCAGGGCCTGGATTCGGCTATTCCCAAGACTGATCTCTCTCGACGCCCGCCGGGATACCTCGCCATTGTGAAGTGTTCCCAGAGATGACCTCACGATTAGCGCGTCAAGTCACCATCGATGAGGATGTCGATCGATGAGGAGCCATTCACCGAGG
>VFZX01000059.1 GCA_016871015.1 Acidobacteriota bacterium
TCCCACTGGAACACCAAGATCTGCACGCAACTGGATATCTGGGCGGAGCGGGACGCCTCCTGGATCTCGCATCAAAGGTTGGCAACCGTCGACACGTCTCGCGAACTGTGGAACGTCACTCCCGAGTTCGTCATCGAGCTCCGCTCCCGCAGCGACCGCCGGACCCGGCTCGACCAGAAGATGCGCGAGTGGACCGGCAACGGCGTCCAGTTAGGCTGGCTCATCGACCCCTACGACCGCACCGTGACCGTCTACAAGCCCGGAACCGAGCCGGTGATCCTCGCGGATCCGGAAACAATCGCCGGCGAAGGTCCGGTCGACGGCTTTGTTCTGGATCTCGCGCCAGTCTGGAGTTAACGGAGTATGTTCGAGAGCTTCCTCAAGATTGACGGCATCCCCGGTGAATCCACCGACGCCGCCCACAAAGACTGGATCGACGTCACCGGCTGGGATTACGCCTCCGATCTGGGGAACCAGGGAGCCCAAGTCGCAGCCCGCCCCAACCTCCGCGACCTGCTCGTCGCCAAGCGCCTCGACCGTGCCTCACCGCTCCTGTTCCGCGCCCTGAACAACTCCCAGCGATTCGCCACGGTGGAGCTGGAAGCCGTCGACTCGGACGACCGCCGCCGGTTCATTCGCGTCATCCTCAAGAACGCGGTGATCACGAACGCGCGCCTGCACGCGGGTCCGGATACCGAACAGCGTCCCACCGAGTCGCTCGCTTTCGGATACGCTTCCATCGAGTGGATCTACACGCTCCCACCGAACCCGGACGGCACACCCGGCGCCGATGTCAGCGCGCTGCTATCGCGGCGTTAGAGTTAGACGGTGTGCGTTAACGCGGCGCGGTAGATCCTCTCACTGCGCTAGCTTCCACCCGCACCGGAAAACACGCCAGCCCCGCAACCGCCCGTGCACTGGTCACCGTAAATGAACGGACCCCGTCCAGCCAGTCCTGGCTCGTCCCGTCCCCATTCTGCACCGCCACCGTCAGCGAGTACTCCTGCTGGGACAACAGGCACGGGAACCGGAACTCCGCCGCCAGCGTATCGCCCGGCTCAAACGAGCCCAGCTTCACGCCTTCGACCCGCGTGTTCGTGCCGAACACATCAATGCCCAGCCGGTTGCGGATCAGCATCCCCACCATCGGATCCACCGACGCGCGCTCAAACCGGGCCTCGACGCGGATCACTAGCTCATCGCCGGCTTCAATCGCCGCCACAGATTCACCACTCGAGTTCAACATCCCCACAGCCGTGATCGCCGAAGTGCCATCCCCATGCCGGTGTTCCGCGGCGAGACCGGGCCTGGCGCCCGCCGTGCCGCCCACCGGATTCAACCGGCTCTGGAACTCATGGATCATCCCCGTGTACAGGTTCACCACCTCGTTCGGCGTCCCATCGGCGTGGACCTTGCCGTTCATCATCAGCACGGCGCGGTCGGCCAGGCGCTTCACCAGTCCCAGGTCGTGCGAGACGAACAACACCGTCACGCCGCGGTCCTTCAGCTCCTCGAACTTCCGCACGCACCGCGCTCCGAAGATCGCGTCGCCCACCGCCAGCGCTTCGTCGACAATCAGGACCTCGGGATCGACGTGGATCGCGGTCGAGAAGGCCAGCCGCACATACATGCCGCTCGAGTACTCCTTCACCGGGCGGTCCATGAAATCGCCGATGCCCGCAAAGGCCGCCACCTCAGGGAATGCCGCTTCCATTTGCTCGCGCTGGATTCCCAGGATCTCGGCGTTGAGGAACACGTTCTCCCGGCCCGTGAACTCAGGATTGAACCCAGCGCCCAACTCGAGCAGCGCGGCGATGCGGCCTTGCGCGATCACGCGCCCGCTGGTCGGCTGGAGGATCCCGGCGGTGATCTGCAGCAGCGTGCTCTTGCCCGATCCGTTGGGTCCGGCGATGGCGACGAACTGGCCCCTGGGGATGCTCAGCGTCACATCGCGCAGCGCCCAGAAATCCGTGTGGCGGCGGCCCGCCAGCGGCATCGCCTCCCACAGCCGGTCAGCGGGACGCGGATACAGCGAATAGCACTTGGAAACCTTCTGGACCAGCAGCACGGCGGCTACTCCGCGCGGCGCTGGCGGATCGCCCAGAAGCCGAACAGCATCAGCCCGATCGACATCCACTGCGCCGAGGTCAGCCACAATCCGAACGGGTTCGGCTGTTGATGGTACCGGAAAAACTCTGTCCCCAGCCGCGCCGCCGAACTCAGCACCAGGTAGATCCCGAAGATCATTCCCCCCGGACGCTCGCGCTGCCATAGCTTCCACGTCACGAAAAACACGATGAAATTCGCGGCTGCTTCGTAGATCTGGCTTGGATGCAGGTCGACGCCGAGCGGAACGCCGGACACCTCAAACGCATCCTGGCGCGTGAAGCGGACCGCCCAGGGCCGCTCGCAGCGGTCGCCCCAGCAGCAGCCGGCAGCCAGGCATCCGAGACGTCCGATCCCCTGTCCGAGCGCGAGTCCCGGTGCGTATACGTCCAGCGTGGCCAGCGGCGGCAGGGAGTACTTGCGGAATAGATGCCATCCCACCGCGATCGCGCCGATCAGCCCGCCATAGAAGACTCCGGCGGCTTGCAGCGTGCCGAACGTGAAGATCTCGCCCGGATTGTTCCAGAAGTACTGGAAGTCGACAAGGAACATCAGAAGCTTGGCGCCGATCAGCCCAGCCAGTGCCGACATCACCGCGATGTTGCTGATCCTCTCCGGATCGAGCCCGCGCCGCCGCGCCAGTTTTCCGGTGATCCACAGTCCGGCGAAGAATCCCGCGGCCACCAGGACCCCGTAGGCGGGCAGGAAGTAGCCGTCGAAGTGCAGCAGCTTGGGGAACACTAGGACGCCGCCTTCCGGTTGATCAACATCTCAATTCCGAGCAGGATCGCCCCCGACGTGATTCCAGTGTCGGCGATATTGAACGTCGCCCAATGATACGAGCCAGCGTAGAAGTCCAGGAAATCGGTCACCGCGCCGCGCTCGACCCGGTCCCACAGATTCCCCACCGCGCCGCCCAGTATCAGACCCAGAGCGATCTGCTGCAGCCGGTTGCCCGCCGCCAGCGCCTGCCACAGCATCCATCCGACAAGCACTGTCAAGGCTCCGGACAACCCCACCAGCACCGTCTTGCGTAGGAACTCGCTCGAATCGGCGAGCAGGCTGAACGCCATGCCCCGGTTCTCCGCGTGGATGATGTTGAAGAAGCCGGGGATCACCGTCAGCGTGTCGAACGCCGACACGTTGTTGTCGATCCAGATCTTTGACGCGCGGTCGGCAGTGAACACCGCCACCGGCACCGCGAGCATCATCCAAGCGCGTTTCATGCGTTGGTGTAACCGCGCAGCTCATCCACCGCCGCGCCGCACGGAGCGCAGATCCCCGGATAGTCCGCGTGCGATCCCACCGTGTGCGCGTACTTCCAGCAGCGCTCGCACTTGACTCCCGAGGCGCGCTCGATGTGCACGGCGAGCTCGCCGCCCGTGCCACCGTCAAGCTTCACTTGCGAAACGATGAACAGCGACGGAAGGTCCGCCTCATACTGCCGCAGCAGCGCGAGCTGCTCGCCGCCGGACGTCAGATTCACGCAAGCCTCGAGCGACGCCCCGATGAACTTCTCCTGCCGCGCGATCTCCAGGCTCTTCAGCACCGTCTCCCGGACCTGCATCAGCTTGTCCCAGTTCGTGGCCATCTGCCGGTGTTCCGGATTCAGCCCGTGCGTCAGGTCCGCTGGCTCGGGGAACAGCGCCAGGTGCACACTCTCCGCCTCACCCGCCGGACGCCGCAAGTGTCCCCACGCCTCCTCGGCGGTGAACGTCAGCACCGGCGCCATCAACCGCAGCATGGCGTGTGTGATCCGGTAGAGCGCCGTCTGCGCACTGCGCCGCGCATGCGACCTCGGCGCCGTGGTGTACAAGCGGTCCTTCAGCACGTCGAAATAGATTGCGCTCAAGTCCACGGTGGCGAAGTTGTACAGCGCCTGATAGGTGCGGTGGAACGCGTACTCGTCGTAGAAGCCGCGGCAGCGCGCGGCCATCTCTTCGGTCCGCAGCAGGATCCACTGGTCGATCTCGAGCAGATCGCCCGCCTCTACCGCATCTTGCTCCGGATCAAAGTCGTACAGATTCCCCAGCGCGTACCGCAGCGTGTTGCGGATCTTGCGGTAGGCTTCCGTCAGCCGCGCCAGGATCGTGTTCGACAGCCGGACATCCTCCCAGAACTCAACCGATCCCACCCACAGCCGCAGCACTTCGGCGCCGTACTGCTTGATGATGTCTCCCGGATCGATCCCGTTGCCCAAACTCTTCGACATCGCCCGGCCCTGCTCGTCCAGTGTCCATCCGTTGGTGGCGCACTCACTGTAGGGCGACCCACCCTTCAACCCCACACCCACCAGCAACGAGGAATGGAACCAGCCGCGGTACTGATCGCCGCCCTCCAGGTACATTTGCGACGGCCAAGTGAGGTCCCAGTTCTTATTCAGCACCGCCAGGTGGCTCGAACCGGAATCAAACCAAACATCCAGGATGTCGTTCTCCTTCGCGAAATCCGCATCGCCGCACTTGGCGCACCGCGTTCCTGGCGGCAGCAGTTCAGTGGGCGTGCGCTCGTACCAGATGTCGGCGCTGTGGATGGCGAACTGGTCCACCACGTAGTCGAGGATTTTCTTGTCGGTAAGTTTCTCCCCGCACTGATTGCACGTGAACACGGTGATCGGCACGCCCCAAACGCGCTGGCGCGAGATGCACCAGTCCGGCCGTTCCGCGATCATGTTGTAGATCCGGCTCTCGCCCCAGGCCGGAATCCACTTCACGCGCCGGATCGCGTCCAGCGCGCGCTCGCGCAGTCCGTTCCGCTCCATGCCGATAAACCACTGCTCGGTGC
This sequence comes from Acidobacteriota bacterium, assembly GCA_016871015.1. Taxonomy (GTDB): domain Bacteria; phylum Acidobacteriota; class Terriglobia; order Bryobacterales; family Bryobacteraceae; genus SYLY01. The sequence goes on from VFZX01000059.1 coordinate 4,891, forward strand.
CACGGAAAATCGTCGGATGGTGGCACCGCCAGCAGTGCGGATAGGAGTGGTCCACTTCCTTGGACCCCAATAACGCGCCCTTCCGATTGAGGATTTCCATGACCACGGGATTCGCATCCCACACCGTGTGTCCGATCAACTCGTCCGGAAGCCGCCCCTGGGCGTCCTCGACGTGATACAGGCGCCCCGCCCCATCCACCGGACAATAAACCTGGATCCCATACTGCACACCCACCACGTAGTCCTCGTGCCCATGGCCCGGCGCCGTGTGGACCGCGCCTGTGCCCTGTTCAAGCGTCACATGGTCGCCCAGAATCCCCGGCGAGTCCCGCTCGACGAACGGATGCCGGAACACAGCGCCTTCCAGGCACTGTCCGTGGAATGACGCGATCCTGCGCGGCTCGATCCAGCCAAGGCTGTTCGCTGTCGCCTCAACCAGGTCAGTGGCGACGACGTAGACATCAGCCCCCACCTCCACAGCGGAATAGTCAAAGCTCGGGTGGTAGCAGATCGCCATGTTGGCCGGAATCGTCCAGGGCGTGGTCGTCCAGATCAGCCCATAAACCCGGCGTCCCGCGAGATCCGGGTGGATTGCAGCCGGTTCCGACGTCAGCGCGAACCGCACCCAGATCGACGGACTCCGGTGGTTCTCGTACTCCACCTCGGCTTCGGCCAGCGCGGTCCGGCAGTGCAGGCACCAGTTGACCGGCTTCAATCCTTTGTAGACGTAGCCCTGATCCAGGAAATCGACGAACGCCCGTGCGATCACCGACTGGTATTCCGGACTCATGGTGAGATATGGCCGGTCCCACTCGCCGAACACGCCCAGCCGGATGAAGTCGCGCCGTTGGAGATCGACGTACTTCCCGGCGTAGGCGCGGCAGGCGCGGCGGATCTGCGCGGTGGTCATCTGCGCCTTTTTCGGCCCGAGCTGAGAGTCGACCTTGATTTCGATCGGCAGCCCGTGGCAGTCCCACCCAGGGACATAGGGCGAATCGAACCCGGACATCGTCTTCGATTTGACGATGAGGTCCTTCAAGATCTTGTTGAGCGCGTGGCCAAGGTGGATGTTCCCGTTGGCGTACGGCGGGCCATCGTGCAAAACGAACCGGGGCCGCCCGGCGCTCTCCTCGCGCAACTTCTTGTAGAGGTTCATCGTGCTCCACTTTTCGAGCAGTTTTGGCTCGGTCGTGGGCAGATTCGCCTTCATCGGGAAGCCGGTCTTGGGCAGGTTGACAGTATTCTTGAGTTCGGGTAGTGGCGAGTCCATGCTGGGAACGGGGGCGGGAATGACTCATTCCATGGTACCAGTGGACCAACGTGCGGCTGATATACTGGCGGAAAAGTGAGCGTAGACACCAAAGACGAGCAGGAGTTAACGCTCCTGCTGCAGCGCTGGGGCGACGGCGACGAAGCGGCCCGGGACGAGCTCCTGCCTTTGGTTTACGACACGCTGCGCCGGCTTGCCTCCCGGCACTTGAACAGTGAGAAGCGCATATCGACCCTGCAGCCTACCGCTCTGGTCCACGAAGTCTACATGCGGATGGCCGGACCCAACACGCCGGACTTTGTCAACCGCGCGCAGTTCTTTGCCATCTCGGCGCGGATGATGCGCCAAATCCTGGTCGACGAGGCCCGTTCGCGGCTCCGCCAGAAGCGCGGAGGCGGCGCGGTGAAGGTCGAAATGCAAGAAGGAATGGCGGTTGAATCCGGTGGCGGCGCCGATGTGCTCGCGCTCCACGAGGCGCTTGAAGAGCTGGGCAAATTCGATGAGCGCCGTGCCAAGATCGTCGAGCTCCGATACTTCGGCGGCTTCACGGAAGAGGAGACCGCCTTGCTCGCCGGCGTCTCGGCGCCTACTGTCCGCCGCGACATGCGGCTGGCCGAGGCCTGGCTCCGCTCCCGCTTGAAGTCATGACCGCCGAGCACTGGAGACAGATCGAAGAGATCTTCGACCTCGCGCTCGAAGTACCGGCGGAGCAACGGTCCGCCTGGCTCGACAAGAACTGCCCCAACCCCGCCATCCGCAAAGAGGTCGACGACCTCATCAGCGCCAACGAAACCACAGGAGCGATGCAGGCTTCGCTCAAGAGCGCCTTGACGGACCTGGCCAAGAGCGTCCAGGCGCGGGACCAGCTTCGCCCCGGCGGCCGCCTGGGTCCCTACGAACTGCTCGATGAAGTAGGCCGTGGCGGGATGGGCATCGTGTTGCGCGCTCGCCGCGACGATGGCGTCTTCGACCGCGAAGTCGCGATCAAGGCCGTCCACCGGACTGCTCTGCACCCGCAAGTTTTGGCCCGCTTCCGGCAGGAGAGGAAGATCTTGGGCCGGCTCGATCATCCATCCATCGCGCGAGTCCTGGACGGGGGAAGCACCGACGATGGAGTCCCGTACCTGGTCATGGACTTCGTGCAGGGAGTCCGGATCACCAGCCACTGCGCGAATCAGAAGTTGACCCTCGAAGAGCGGCTGGAGCTGTTTATCAAGGTCTGCGGGGCAGTCCAGTACGCCCACCAGCAGATGGTCGTCCACCGCGACTTGAAGCCCAGCAACATCCTCGTCGACAGTTCCGGCGAGCCGCACCTGCTCGACTTCGGGATCGCGAAGCTCCTCGATCCCGGAGAAGAGGGCGAACCGTTGACCTCGGACCAGATCCGCCCGCTCACGCCGCAGTACGCAAGTCCTGAGCAGGTGCGCGGCGAGCAGATCACCGCCGCTTCGGATATCTACTCGCTGGGAGTCCTGCTGTATGAGCTGCTCACCGGCAAATCACCTCACACGATCACCAACAATTCGCCGCTGACGATCGCCTATGTGATCTGTGAAACCGACATCAAGCCTCCAAGCGAGGCCGTCCGCGAGACCTCTCCGGTCAACGCAAAGGACATCCGCGGAGACCTCGACGACATTGCCATGCTCGCGCTCCAGAAGGAGCCGGGCCGGCGTTACGGCAGCGTGGCTCAGTTCGCCGACGACGTCCGGCGCTACCTGAATCACCTGCCGGTCAATGCGCGGGCACAAACCGCCCACTACCGCGCCCGCAAGTTTGTCCGCCGCCACCGCACCGCACTGATCGCCGCCGGACTGGTGGCGGCCAGCCTCGTGAGCGGGATCGTGGTCGCCACACAGCAGGCGCGGAAGGCGCAACATCGCGCCGACCAGTTGCGGCGGCTCACCCACTCGTTCATCTTCGAGGTCCACGACGCGGTGCGGTCGCTCCCCGGAGCCACTGAGGCGCGCCGCCTGATTCTCGCCAAGGCGCTCGAACAGCTCGAGGCTCTCGCCAAGGAAGCGGACGACACCAGTTCCCGCTACGAGCTTGGCTCGGCGTTCCGCAAGATTGGCGACGCCGTGGGTGGCGCGGCGGGAGCGAATCTTGGTGACCGCAAAGCAGCGCTGGCGCACTACCAGCGGGCGATCCGTTTGATGGAGAGCGTAATCGAGGAAGATCCGTCGCATGGAGGCGCCCGCGCTGAATTGATCAGCGCGCTCGGGGACTACGCGATGACCCTGCGCTATGCCGGCGACGTGGCGGGAGGCAAGAGTGCGTATCTACGGGGCGCCGCGGCGGTCGAGGACGCGGTGAAGCAAGCCGGCGCTCTGCCGGAGATCTATCTGCGGGGTGCGGGCATGTACGCGTCCTATTCCGACATGGCGCGCGCGGGGAGCGAGGTGAAGGCGGCAATGGATGCCTCCGAACGTGCCGCGGAGCTGATCCGGATCGTCTCGGCGAGGATCCCTCCTGGACCGGAGCTCGACACGGCGGCCAGTGCGGCCTGGTCCTCGCTTGCCAAGTCCCGTGCGCGGACTGGCGACCTGAAGGGCGCCGTCGCGGCCGCGCGTGAGTCCATCCGGATCATGGAGCGGCAGCTCGCGCGCAATCCGCATGACCACCGCGTCCTGCATCTTCTGATGCTTGGTTACGGCCACGAGGGCGACATCCTCGGCTGGCCCTCCGCGCCCAACCTGGGAGATCGCGAGGGGGCCTACAGCTCTTATCGAAAGGCTGTGGCGGTCGCTGAAAAACTCGCTTCAGCCGACGCGAAGGACAGCCGGGCCCGCATGGACTTGGCAATCGCCCTCGGCCGCCAGGGCGCCGTCACCGCGCCCGATCGCAGCCAGGAGGCGAACGAGACCTACGGCAGGGCGGTGGCGCTATTTGAACAACTGCTCGACACCGACCCGGGCAACATCAATGTGGTGGCAAACTACGTTCATGTGCTCACCTTGAGCGCGAAACGCCACGCCCAGAGCCGCGGTCTCAACGAAGCACTGGCCGCGTTGCGGAAAGCCCTGGCGGCTGCCCGTCCCGGACTCCGTGACAAGCCAAACGATCCGGTGTTGGGGCGTACGTTCATCCATGCTGCCGAAGAGTTGACGCCTCTGCTGCTCCAGCAGGGCCAGCAGGGCGAGGCCTCCGCCCTGGCACGGGAGGCCACCACGATCGCCTCGGCCGGCAGGCAGGACGGATTCGCGCCGCGGCTTGTGCGGGCACGCGCCCGGCGGCTCCGGGCGCTCACCTCAAGCCATGGTGAGGCTTGCGGCTGGTGGGGATCGAGCCTTGAGGATCTCACGGCAATCCAAAAGCACCCGGATTTCAACCCTGCCTCCGAGGCCCAGCGGAAGGAAGCGGCGAAAGCCCTGGCCGCCTGCAAGTAGGCCGCCAGATTAATTTCGAAATCTTGAAAGGGTCCGCTGCGTCGCACCATGCGTTCAGTAGCGGCGGCGGAAAATCCGCCTGCCCATTCGAAACGGCAAGGAGAAGTACTCTATGAGAGCGATCGCACTTTGTGTGCCCATATGGGCCTGTGTAGCCGCGGCGGCTACCAACCCCAAAATTGACACGGCGGCAACCCGGGCGGTGGACAAGGGCGTCCAGTGGCTGCTGGCCGCCCAGGGATCCGACGGCGGGTGGGGCCAGGACGGCGGTGGAACGTCCACCGTCCGCCGGGGAGTCAACATGGAGAGCGCGGGCAACGACGTGGCCAACACCGCCGTCGCGCTGCTGGCGCTGGCCCACTCGGGCCACCCGGTCAATTCCGAGCCCTTCCGCCGCGGCCTGCGCTTTATCCTCACCCATCTCGAACAGAGCCCGGCTGAGGGACTTGCGGTCACTTCGGTCCAGGGCACTCAGATCCAGCGAAAACTCGGACCCTTCATCGACACCTTCTTCACCTCAATGCTGTTTGGGGAGATCGATGGCAAGCTCACCGACAAGCAACTCGCCGGACGCGTCCGCGCCGGGCTCACCAGGTGCGTAGCCAAGATCGAGAGGAACCAATTGAAGGACGGAAGCTGGAACATCTCCGGCGGCTGGGCCCCGATTCTGGGAACGTCCATGGCCTCCCGGAGCCTTGAAATGGCCGCCGCCAAGGGTGTCCGTGTCGACACCTCGGTACGCAAGAAGGTCGAAACCTACACGCTCGACGCGGCGAAGTCCCCGGGCCGCGCCGCCGACGCGACTCCAGTGCCGCTCTACCTCGGTGCACAGCAGCTTGAACAGCTCACGCGCACGGAAGCCGACCGGGCCCGGAACGAGCAAAAGATCCGCGAGCTCTCCGCCAACCTGTCGAACGCCAATTATGTCCGCGGTTTCGGATCCATGGGCGGCGAAGAGTTCTTCTCCTACCTCAACGTGAGCGACAGCATGCGCCGCGCCGGCGGCCCGGAGTGGGTCAAGTGGAACACCAACATGAAGGGACAACTGGTAGGCCTCCAGAATGACGACGGCACCTGGGCAGGACACCACTGCATCACGGGACGGGTGGCGGTCACCAGCGCGGCCCTGCTCACCTTGGTCGCCGACCGGCAGCCGGCCAAGTAGGTTCCTCAATGCTCCGGCGTGAATTCCTTCTGGGCGCGGCTGGATTCGGCCGCGCCCGCCGACCCTACTTCGAGCGCATGCAGGGGGCCGATGGCGGATGGCACAGTTCCACCTATGGACTCTTGCGGTCCGGCCAGTCGCTCACCGGCTTCGTGCTCAGCGCACTGCCAGCCTCTACGCCGCCCGGCGTCGCCGCCAAGGGAATCGCATTCCTGCGCCGTCACACGGACTCCGGAGGCGCTGTGGGACGCGCCAATCCCCTGCTCTACGACTATCCCGTGTATGCGACCGCGCTCGCGCTCCTCGCCGAAGTCCGCTGGCAGCGCGATGGATGGCGGGAACAAGTCCGGCGTCACGCGGCCTACCTGCGGACCCAGCAGTTCACGGAGGAGTCCGGGTGGCAGGAAGCCGACGCACCGTTCGGCGCCTGGGGCATGGGTGGCGACCGCCGCACGCCGCCGCATGCGGGCCATGTCGACCTGTCGATGAGCCGCCATGCGGTCGAGGCGCTCACGGCCGCGGGCGAGTCCGCAAGCGGCCCGGTGTTGACCCGCGCGCGCGTCTTCCTCAGCCGCCTGCAGAACTCTGATGGCGGCTTCCACTTTTCGACTGTTGTCGCCGACGCCAACAAGGCGGGCGGCACGCGCTCCTATGGATCGGCGACAGCCGATGGACTGCTGGCGCTCGCCTCCTCAGGCGCCGCGAAGGACAGAATCAACGCGGCTGCGTCCTGGTTGCGCCGCCACCACCGGCCCGATTCCGCGCCCGGATTCGAAGGTCCGGCGTACGCCCGCTGGCCGCAGGGACTCCGCTACTACTACGCCGCAGCCAGTGCACGTGCATTTGCAAAGGCCGGAATGGCCGCGGATCCGGACCAGGCGAGGCTCATCGCAATCGGACGTCGTGGGGACGGAAGCTGGATCAATCCGGAGCCGCTGGTGAAGGAAGACGACCCGCTGATCGCCACGGGTTTCGCGCTCCTCGCTCAGGACGCGTCGTAGGCCGGCATCTATCGCCGGACCGTGGTGAGCAGCACGAAGCCGCTGGCCGCCCCCGCCGCTCCCATCAGGAACGCCCACTGCGATCCCGCCACCTGCCAGATCCAGCCCGCGGCCACGCTCGCCGCGAACGCCGCCAGGCCCGTGACCATCGCGATGGATCCGAGTGCCGCCCCACGCGATTCCGCAGGCACGCAGTCGACCGCGATCGCCTTTACGAGTCCATCGCTGGCGCCGCTATAGAAGCCGTAGAGGATCATCAGCGGCCACGCCATCCAAGCGGCGGAGGCAAAGGCGAACCCTGTGTATGCCGCGGCGAACACCACGAGGCTCGCCATCAACATTCCGCGGCGTCCCCAGCGGTCGGCCAGCAAGCCACTCGGAAACGCCGCGCACACAGTCGACAGGTTGTAAACGGCAAACAACGCGACGGCGGCGGAGTCGCTGAGTCCCATCTCCTTGGCACGGAGCAGGAGGAACTGATTCGACGAGTTGCCAAGCGAGAAGACGAGCATCGCCAGGCGCAGACGCCGGAACGCCGGGGGAAACGCCGTTCTCTGGTCCACGCGGACGGCCTGGCGCGGCGCGGGCGCCATGTCGCGCACCAACGTCAGCAGCAGGACTCCGCAAGCCACCGGAAGAAATGCCGCCAGGAACAGGGCCCGGTAGTTGCCCTCGAATGTTGCAAGGATCGGAAGCGCGAGCAGCGGTCCGATCACGCCGCCAGCCTGGTCGACGCTGCGATGGAACCCAAACGCACGACCACGGCCGGCGGGCGCGGTCGAGTCCGCGATCAATGCGTCACGGGCGGTCGAGCGCACGCCCTTACCCAACCGGTCAATCAGCCGGACCGCGAGCACGCCCCACCAGGCCCCCACTAGCGCGAACAACGGCTTCGAGATTGCCGACAGTGAGTACCCGGCGATGACGAACGGCTTGCGCTTACCTACCCGGTCCGACCACACGCCCGATGCGCCCTTCACGATACTCGCCGTTGCTTCGCCCGCGCCCTCAATGATCCCGACCGCCGCGACCGGCGCACCCAAGCCCGCGGTGAGGAACAGCGGGATCACTGGATAGAGCATCTCGCTCGACACGTCGGCGAGAAAGCTCACGCCGCCGAGCAGCGCGACGTTGCGGCTGATGCCGCGGAACAGCTCAGGCGTAGAGCTCGGCGATTTCACGGCTGGCGATCGCGGTGGTTGCGGTCACCGGTTCCACGTAGTAGAACTCGCGGCCGGACGGCGTGGTGGTGATGGTCTTCGTCCAATCGATTCCCAGCGCGGAGTAGACCGTTGTGGCGATGTCTTCCATGTAGACAGGACGCCGCCCCTGCCATTCAGGTTTGACCACCTTGGCGCCAATCCCGTCGGTTTGCCCGATGATCTTGCCGCCGCGCGTTCCTCCGCCCGCGGTCAGGACCGTGTACGCGGTGGGATAGTGATCGCGTCCTTTAAGACCGTTGATGGGACCCGGCGTCCGCCCGAATTCTCCCAGGCAAAAGATCAGCGTCTCATCGAGCAGCGTCTTGCCTGAGGGACGCTGCGTGGCGCTCAGGTCGTCCAGCAGTGACGACAGCGCGGCGTCGAGATCCCAGGAAAGCTGGTAGAAGTTCTTGCGCTCGTAAATCGCCGAGTGGTGGTCCCATCCATTCTGCTGCAGGAAGATGAACCGGGTGCCGGCGTCGGCATGGATCAGGTTGCGCGCGAGAATGCAGGCGTCGCCAGTTGTCGTGTTTCCGTAGCGCTTCTTGTCCGCGGCCGGAAGATCGAACACCCGCGCCGAACGCGGATCAGCCATCAATCGGCTGGCCCCTTTGTAGTGATCGTGGAAGTCCCGGTAGGCCTTGGCCGCCAGCGAGGAATCCGTGCGAAGCCGTCCATCGAATTCAAGCAGCAGATTCCAGCGCCGGTCGAGGTCGCGCTTGGATTCAGGATCCGGCGAGAATGCCGTCAGGTCCGTATTGGTGTTGACCAGGAACGGTGAATAGGCCGCGGGCAGGAATCCGGAGTTGAGCAGCCCCGCCTGGCTCTGCAGCACGTTGATCGCAACGTAGGGCGGAAACGTGTCGCCCGCCCGGCGCTGCCCTTCGAGTTCACTCGCGGCCACCGCGCCAATCGGCGGGATTTCTTTCTTCAACGCCAGGTTCATCGGATGCGCGGCCTGCACGTAATACTGCGCGCGCCCATGTACCGCGTCCCAGGCCGCTGCCGACCGGATCAGGGTGAACTTGTCCATCCGCGCGGCAAGCTTTGGATAGAGCGCCATCGGCCATTTGATCCCAGTTGGAAGCGTGGTGGCCTCGAAGTCTTGCGGAGTCCAAGCGCCTTCCTTGAGGTCCCAGCCATCAACATGGCTCTGGCCCCCGTCGAGCATGAAGAACAGACAAAACCGGGCGCTGCCGCGGGGCTCCACCTTGCGGGCCGCGCGTACGTTGCGAGGAGCCAGCAGCGGGAGGAAGAAGTATCCGCTGGCGGCCGCCCGACCGAGCCGGAACGCCTCGCGCCGGGTCAGGAAATTGTCCGTGAAGTGTTCCACCTGGCTCCTCTCAATAGTTGAACACGAACTCGAGTTTGTTCACCAGCAGCCACTGGACGTCTTCCGAGCCGCGCAGGCGGCCTGCGGCAATCAGCCGGGTGGCCATCGCGAGTTCCGCCTCCGAAGGCTCACGGACCAGAAACCGCAGGAACAGCCGGCGCGCAATTTCGCCCGCCGGGACCTCGGGCTTGGTGTCCAGAAGCTGGCTGAGTGGACTCCCCGGCGCTGCCCGGATCTTCTCCTTCACGAACGGACTGTTCATCAGCAGCACGGCCTGCGTGATCGCGCCTTCGTTCGACCGCTGGGAGTAGTCCCGGTTAGGCTGGCCGAAACTCTCCATGAAGAAGTTGACGTCGCGGAGCCTGCGGAAGTCCTCCGGTGACCTCGCCTCGCTCGCATAGCGGACCGAGATGCCGCGATTCGGCACCGGGATTTCGTGATAGATGCCCGACGCGCTGACAATCGAGTCGTGCAGCTCTTCCGACGTCAGCCGCCGGACGAACTTGCGGGCATAGTAGCGGGCGTAGCTGTCCTTCCACTCGCCGGGAAACTTTGACGAAAGCTGGTAGGCGCTTGATGTAACGATGTGCCGGAACAGGCGCCGGATCGAGTGGCCGTTGTCGCGGAAGTCCTTGGCCAATGCGTCGAGAAGCTCCGGATGAGAGGCCTGGTCCTTGTTGTCGAAGTCGAATTCGTCCACCGGATCCACGATGCCCACGCCCATCAGCTCGGCCCAGAACATGTTCACGGTAGCGCGCGCAAACTGCGGATGGCTGGTGATCATGCGCGCGAACTCTTCCCGCAGCGGCTGTCCTGGGCGCGGCTTCTCTCCGGTGAGGAAGAACCCAGGCTCGACGACACCTTTGGCGCCTCTCGGGATGCGCACCACGCTGCGTCCCGCGGCATTGTAGCCGGGACCCTTGTCGTCAATCGAATACTCATCGCGCGTGGTGGCGATTTCAGTCCGGCGCAGGATCCGCGTCTTGCCGAAGAAGGCCGCCTGTTTCCAGAGCTCAGCACGGGTGCGGCCTGCGAGGTGCGTATTGATCTTTTCGAGATGGCGCTTGCCGTCGTGGCAGGAGATGCACTGAAGATTGATGCCGAGAAAGTGCTTCGCTGTCCAGATCGCGATCTCGTCAGAGGTGTCCTCGTGGACCTCATCCTCGCACGTGTCGCCGATCACCACCCAGCGGACCAGGTAGCTTGCCGGACCCACGTAGTAGTTGGAGGCCGCGCGCGTGGTGAGCATCTCCGCCACCACCTCGTCGTAGGCCCGGTCCATGTGCAGGAAATCGTAGATGTACTGGTAGAACAGATTCCGCCCGTCCGTGCCCAGGCGGTTGGAATTCACCTGTGCGAGGTCGCAGAACCAGTAGGTCCACTTGGCGAGGAAGCCGGGTGACTTCAACAGGCGGTCCGCAAGCTTGTCGCGCTTTTGGGGATCGGTGGAGCGGACGAACTCCGCCGTATCCTCAGGCGATGGCAGCCGCCCAGTGAGATCGAGATGGATCCGCCGGAAGTATTCGTGGTCGCCAGCAATCGGAGCGTGAGGAATGCGGTCGCGGCTCATGCGGCCGAAGATCTCATGGTCAATGAAATTCCGGCGTTCGGCCGTGCCTCCCGCGTTGGCGGTTTGGCCTGCCACCGATGCAGTCAGCCGCGAGGCGTCCTGGCGCTTGCCCTTGGGCTCCACGGCAGGATGGTCCTTCGGAAGCATCTTGCCGCCACCCGCCTGGGCCCAGACGGGTGTGCAAGCCAACCCCAATCCCACAATTAAAGCCAGCCGCATACTGGCTTCCAGTATATAGCGAAGAGGTTAGCCGTTGAAGTAGCCGGCCGCCAGTTCGGGTTTCGCCGCCAATGCCTGCCGCCAGTAGGCCCGTGCTTCGTCGGCGTGTCCCTGCGATTTGAGGGCGTGGCCCAGGTTCAGGAGCGCTTCCGGGAAGTCAGGCCGCTCGTTGAGTGCCTCTTTGTACAGCCGGATGGCGTCGTCGAGTTGTCCGCTCTTCTGGAGGATCAGGCCGGTGTTGTAGAACAGCTCGGGACTCCGCTCGCCCTTGTCGATGAGCTTGGCCTGGCAGTCCAGCGCCTGTTCGAAGTCCTCGCGCTCGATGGCCAGCGCGGCGAGTCCGCGAAGTGCGTCGATCGAGGATGGATCTGATTGCAGAGCTGCTTCGAAGGTCGTCCCCGCCTGTTCGCGGTCGCCCGCCTTCCAGTAGGCGAGCCCCAGGTTCACTTGCGCTTCGGGCCAGTTCGGACGCTTCTTCAAGCAGTTCTCAAAGGCCTGTGCCGCGCCGCGGAAATCGTCGCGTTGCAGCCGCAGGTATCCGGAGCGGAACCAGGCGTCTTCCCAGTCGGGATTGTTGGCGAGCACCCGGTCATACAGCCGTTCGGCTTCGGCGGTCGAGTCCTGTTGCTCATGCAGGAGCGCAAGATTGTAAAGAACCGCGGGGATATCGGCTTGGATCTTCAGCACGCGCTCGTAGGCTTCGCGGGCTCCGGTGAAGTCGGAGAGCTCGTGCAGCACCACACCAAGGTTGACCAGCGCGTTCTTCGCATTGGGGTTGAACTTGAGCGACTCCTGGTAGGCTTTGGCCACCTGTTCCAGCCGCGCTGTGCGCTGATAGGCGACTCCAAGGTTGAACCAGCGCTCGAAGCTGTCCGGCGTGAACTCGACCAGCTTGGCGCAGAACTTCGCGGCTGCTTCATAGTTGCCGCCGGCGAAGGCGCAGGTCGCCAGGCCTTCCATTGCTGCGTGGGAGTAGGGCCGCAATTGCAACAGCCGCTCGGAGTAGGTCCGGACCATCTCGTGATCCTTGCGCGCCATTCCGACGCTGATCATGTTCGTGATCGCATCTTCGGAATTCGGATTCCGTTCGAGGGTCGCCTTGTAGACCTCCGCCGCCTGGTCCAGCCGTCCAGCGAGTTGCAGCGCCACTGCCTTGCCGAACATCGCCGTTTCGTTGGCCGGATCGGCGGCGAGCACCTTCTCGAAGCACTCGAGCGCCGCGGGCCCCCTCTCCAGCCGGAGGTCACACACTCCCAGGCCCACCAGCGCCTCATGCCGCGTCTTGTCGGCGTTCCAGGCCTTCTGGAATGCTTCGGCCGCAGGCGCCCACTTGCCAGTCTTCTCGAGACAGACCGCGAGGTTGAAGGTCGCCGCGATGTTGCGCGGTTCGGCTTCGAGCAGACGGCCGTAGCTCAGCGAGGCCTCTTCAAACTGCTCCAGCTCGAACTGGATGTGGCCCTTGGCCGACAGCAGTTCCGGCGAGGACTCCCCCCGTGCCTCGGCCTGCTCCAGCTCGCGGAGAGCCTCCTTCAGTTTTCCTTCCAAATGCAGCGACACCGCGCGGCCAAGCGCCGAGTGGGCTCCGGAGCGGTCACTCCCGGCAATCCTGCTTTCTACAACCTTCTTCTTCGGATTCATTTCTTCATTGCTCCTGTTCGACTCTCATTGCTCCTCATCCTCAAGCTTCGGCCCGAGGTTTGGCGGCGCTAGCAGCGCGCATAGCTTGCCCAAGAAATCGTCTTGATGTGTCACACCGACCCAACGGACCCGCGCGAGTTCGCCGCGGCCTCCGAAAAACCCTACTCCGCCGCCCGGAAGGCGCGCCTCGCTCCAGGAGTCGACCAGCGTATCCTGGATAGTCACCGCGACCCGGTCGCCCTGCACCTCCACTTGCACCCGGGATGAAGTCTCGTTTCGAACTGGAAACGGCAACTGCACCCGGCGCGGCGGTCCTGCACGGCCTCGAATCACTGGATAGCTCACCAGCGCCACTTTGGGAAGCGGTCCGCTTTCGGTCACCACCAGTTTGATTGCGTTGTAGTTGCGAAAATCGGCAGCCCGGACCACCCAGCTTAGGGCCTGGCGGTCGATCTGACCGAGGAACTCCAACTTATAATCGGACAGATATACCGTCGGAGTGTAGAGTGCTAGGGCCCCGGGACGCACAAATCCTGCCTGATCGTATGCCCAACTCTTGGCCCAGTTCCCTTCACCGGACCATTCGCCCAGCCCGGCGCGGAAATCATCCGCAAGCACGACCGCTGCACGGCTCGAAATGTTTTCCTTGAAGGTCCGCCACCGGCCCGAAAGCGCAAGACTCGACGGTTTGGACCTGCGAACCGCCGGAATCTCCGGATCCGGCTCGCGCACCGGTCCAGCGACAACGGCGGGCTGCTTTGGCCCGGCCTTAGGCGCTGCCTGGCCGGGCTCCGGAACCTCGGCAGGTCCATCCGGGGAGGCGATGGCCGCTGGCGGGCGTACCGATGGCTTCCGGGGATTCGGAAGCGGGACGGCGAAACCGGCCAGGATCAGTGCGAAAATCGCACCCACCCACCGGACCGGCGCCGGAGCGCGCTTCCACGCCGCCGTTACGGTGCGGAGGTGAACACGCCAGCCGCTTGGGCGTGGGACGTTGATTTGGCTCATAAAGTTGGATCCCGGTGTTCTCCGGCTGCTGCGGATGTGCGTATCAGGGGCCGGCGCCTCGACCACCGTCTGGTGATCCGGTTGGGGATGCCCTGCTCCCCCCTTCTCCGGCAGCCGTGGACCCACTGGATACAAGTGCGAGACCGCGAACGGGACTTCGCGAGGACGTTCGTTCTTCCGTTCGGATGGGCCGTTCCGGTATGGACACGGGACCGGAATGCGCCCGGCGAATGCCGTTGGGTCGGCTGCCGCCGCGGTGGCTGCGGGCTTGACCGGCGCCTTCGGTCTTGTCGGCGCGGCTACCGCCACGTAGCGCTTGGTCTGCGCCTTGGCGAACGCTGGCTTGGCTTTCGTTTCCTCCGGCGGAGCCCCGAACGGGAGCGGTTTCTCCGGAACATACTGCCGGAGCGCCAGCACCGGCATGGGATTCAGAGGCACCGGAAGCTCGTCCCCGGACTCGACCGGCGATGCCTCCGCCGCGGGCACACCCGGAACGGTGGCCACCCTGGGCCAGCCAAGGTCCACTTGCGTGGCCATCGCAACGTTCCCACGGTCCGCCAGCGTGAGCCGGAGGCCTGGGCGGAGGACTGAAGCGGCGGGAGCCGCGGGCTTCGAACTGGTGAAAAGTGAGGCGCCTCCACGAACCGCCGCGACGGCGATCTGGGTGCGGCTGGCCGGGGCCAATTCCCGTCCGGCCCTGAGGCAGAGCCCAGCCGCCACGGCAGCATCGGGCAGGCCCGCGGTGGCGGCTGAGCTGGCGGCTGGCCTAAGGACCACGAAGACGCCACGCTGCGGATCGCGCAACGGAACCGGGACCGATCCGGCCAGGCGGGGAAGGAAGCCCACCTTGCCCAATCGCGGCCGGATCCCTTTGAGAGGAGGTTGGAGTGACTCCTGCACGGCCGAGGGCTGCAACCGCGGAACCGGCAGGGACGAGGCGGAAGGCTGCCAAACCACTGGTGCTTCGTCCGCGGGCTGAGGCGGTGCGAACTTCCGCTCGAAAGTTGAGGGATCAATTTCCTCGACCCGCAACTGCAACCCCCGGACTGCCTGCAGCGTGCGCAAACCTGGAAATGGCGTTGATTGCGCGTAGAATCGCCGGAGCCGGATCATCCCCGGAACGGGCCCTGGCACCGGACATGGAACCGCGTCCGCAAGACTGTCCGGCTCCGGCGCCCCCGCCAGACACGGGACTGCCTGGACCCGCAGGCCTGGAGGCGGTGGCAGGGGACGCACAATGACCAGCACCTGGACTCCGGTGTTAAACAGACCGGCGCTGTAGGAGGCTGCCTGGCTGTGAGCAGGAGGCCCGGCGACCCTCTCGACAGAGACAAGTCCAGCCCGGGGGACACCAACTCCTGATCCCCGGAATTCCGCCTGCGGAGGGGCGGCCAGGAGAACCGGAGGAATTGGGTTCGGATTCCGGCGTTGGAACTGGCGCTGAACGTGGACGGCCGGAGTATTGCCCGGAACCGGACCGGCGATCGGCGCC
The DNA here is from genome assembly GCA_016871015.1 of Acidobacteriota bacterium. Taxonomy (GTDB): domain Bacteria; phylum Acidobacteriota; class Terriglobia; order Bryobacterales; family Bryobacteraceae; genus SYLY01. The sequence continues at coordinate 20,178 of VFZX01000059.1, forward strand.
GGGGCGATGTCCCCGCGTTGCACCTTCTTGCGCCGGTCCCAGGAAACATGGCTCCGGGTTTCGTGGTGGGCGGCGTGCTTCATCCGCTCGACCAGCGCTTCCCGCTGTGATTGCTCGTGCGCTTCCTGGTGCTCGGCGGAGCAGTACTCTCCCGGCAATTTCCGGAACAGAGGAAGTCGCTTACCGCAAACCAGGCATTTCATGATCGGGGCAGCAGGGGCGCTATAGCAATAGTGCCGGAATCGCGGCGCGCTTCCTAGAAGTGAAATCGCCTATGCAGGAGCGGAACTAGGCCGGTCCCTTAGGCCCTGGATCGGAAGAATCCCTTAGGAAATGCGGGTAGTGTGGACATTCGGCCGCGTGAGCACTTCCTCGCGCAACTCAACCCCGAGTCCGGGACCCGGCGGCAACCCGAGCCATCCCTGCTCCGGGATCAGGTCGCGGGTCAGCAGTCCGCGGTACTCGTCGAGGTAGTGGCGCCGCACGGTCTCAAGAATCGACAGGTTGGTCAGATTCGCGGCCAGGTGAGCCGACGCGGCGTGCAAAACTGGACCCCCACAATTGTGGGGAGCGATTGGCAGATAGTAGGTCTCGGCCATCGCGGCGATTTTTTTCGCCTCCGAAATCCCTCCGCACCAGCAGATATCGGGCATGATGGTCGACGCCGCGCGGTTTTCGAGCAGTTCGCGGAACCCCCACCGCGTCATGAGCCGTTCGCTGATCGTCAACGGAAGCCGCGTGGACCGCGCCAGTTCGCTGTACGCCGCCAGGTTGTCCTGGGGCAGCATCTCCTCGAGCCACATGGGCTCATAGGGTTCGCAGGCCTGGGCGATCTTCTTCGCGCAGGGGAGATTCCAGTAGCCGTGGAATTCCATGGCGACCTGCATCGACGGCCCGAACGCGCCGTGAATCAGCTTCAGCGGCAGCAGTCCGCGCTCCATTTGCCCGTGGTGGATCGACTGGCCTCCGGTCTCTTTGGCCACCGGATCGAATGGCCAGATCTTCATCGCATGGATCCCCATGGCGGCCAGCTCTTCAGCCAGCCGAACCGGCTCCGCCAGAAAATCAATGTGATCGTAGCAAGTGTTGTAGACCGGGATCGCGTCGCGCGACGCTCCGCCCAAGAGCTGGTAGATGGGCCGGCCCGCGGCCTTGCCAGCGATGTCCCACAGCGCGATGTCGATCGCCGAGATCGCGCGGAGCTCGGCGCCTGCCCAGCCATGGTAGTTCACGGCCAGGAACATATCCGCCCACAGCCGGTCGATGCAAAGCGGATCGCGGCCGAGCAGCAGCGGCGCCAGTTCCCGCGAGATCGCGCCTGCCTCGGCGTCCGCGCATGGGTAGGTTTCCCCAAGCCCGGTCAGTCCCTCGTCGGTGTGGATGCGGACCCATAGCCAATCCACTTCACCCGCATGGACACGGATCCCGCGCGAATAGCGGATCAGCTCGATGCCGGTGATCTTCACCGGCGGCTATAGCGGTTGAGGCAGCGCCAGACTGGCTTTGCCAAGGTGACGCCGGAGGACCTCGGCCGCGTCGTCCAGCGACGAGCCGCGCGCTGACGAAATTTCCATGAGCAGCATCTGGCGGGCGCGGTCAAGCATTTTCTTCTCCCGGAACGACAATGGCTTGTCCACCTGTTGCACCAGCAGGCACTTGAAGACTTCGGCAACCGCCGCCAGCGATCCGGCGCGCATTTTGTCGGAGTTCTCCTTGAAGCGGTTCTTCCAGTCGCCGGAGGCCCTGCAGCGCCCGGCGGCCAGGAAATCCAGCATGCGCTGAATTTCGGTGTTCCGGGTCACTTTCCGTAACCCGACATCGCCGACGTGGGAGAACGGCACCATCACCGTCAGGCTGTTCGCCGCCAGTTTCAGCAAATAGAAGCGCTCGGTCCGGGGGCCGAACGCCCTGCTGCTGATATTCTTGATCGTCCCTACTCCGTGATTGGGGTAAACCACCCGCTCACCGATCTGAAAGGTCACCGCAGGACCCATTTCCACCTCACTCTGCTTGAAATGAATTGCCCTGATTTGAAACACAAGGTTAACCTGAACCGGCCATCGTGTCAATACTGAATTGCGAAAACGCCCACAAAAACCGGTTCGAACGGCAAACTGTCGACAGATGGGTGAAATCCCGCAGAACCCCGGGATCAGGACTGGAGTACCCTAGCACTATGAGACTCACCATCCTTGCTTCCCTTTTCTCCATCACCGCCCTGGCCCAAAACCCCCTCACCGCCGACATCAAAGGCAATTACGACACGGCCAAGACGAACCTCATCAAAGCAGCCGAGAAGATGCCCGAGGAGCACTACAGCTTCAAGCCGACTCCCGAGGTCCGGTCTTTCGGCCAGCTCATCGGACACGTAGCCGACGCGACCATGGCGTTCTGCGCCGGCGCGGCGGGAGAGAAGAACCCGGCCCGCGGGTTCGAGAAGTCCAAGTCGAGCAAAGCCGACCTGGTTGCCGCCATCAAAGAAGGATTCGCCTTCTGTGATCCGATCGTCAACGGCATGAACGACGCCAAGGGCGCCGAGATGACCAAGTTCTTCGGCCGCGACCGGACCCGGCTCGGTGTGCTGTCTTTCAACAACATGCACAACTACGAGCACTACGGGAACATCGTCACCTATATGCGGATCAAGGGCCTTGTCCCGCCGTCGAGCGAAGGGCGCTAAAGCTCGCCTTTCCTCAACCCCTCGGCGAGATGCTCGCCCGCCCGCATGGATAGCGCCAGGATCGTCAGCGTCGGATTCTGCGCGCCGCCCGACACGAAGCTGCTGCCATCCACGACGTACAGGTTGCGTACGTCGTGGCTCTGGTTGAACCCATTCAGCACGGACTTCTTCGGATCCGATCCCATCCGGCACGTCCCCAGCTCGTGGATGCTCTCTCCGGGCGGGACAAACTGGTGATGCTTGGCGAGCACCTCGAATCCCGCCCCGCGGCACATGGCTTCGGCTTGCTCCATGGAGTCCTTGGCCATTGCGTGCTCGTTGGCGCCGTATTTCTGCGAGATGTGGAGCACGGGGATTCCCCAATGGTCCTTCACGTCCTTGTTGATTCGCACGTGATTCTCAAACCGCGGCAGGACCTCGCCCATCGTGGTCATCGAGAATCCCGTCCCGCGCAGATTTTCAAGCTCCTTCATGAGCGGCTCACCGTACAGCGGCAACAGACGCGGTGATGGCGTGCCGCCGCTGCCAAAGTCATACGTGTAGCCGCGGATGAAGTTCTTCTCGCGCTTGTCCACGTTGCGGAAGCGCACGACGTAGCCTCCACCACCCATCAGGTTGCGCGGTCCTTTGCCTCCCTTGGCCTCAGGCACCGTGCAGGTGATCACGCCCTTCACATAGAACTGGTCGAACAGATAATGCCCGAGCGCGCCGCTCGAATTGCCCAGCCCATTGGGATGCTGGCGCGACGCCGAGTTGAGCAGGATCCGCGTGCTTTCGAGCGTCGACGCCGACAGCACCACGGCGCGCGCCTTCACATGGAAATCGCGCTTGCTCCTCCGGTCGACAAAGTGGACTCCGTTGACGCGCCCCGTGTTCGCATCCACCGACAGCGACCGGACGACGGCGTTCGGCACCACGGTCAGCTTGCCCGTCGCCAGGGCGCCCGGCAGCAGGACGTTCGTCGACGCGGCGAGCGTCCCGGACGCCCGGCGGGGCTTGGTCGTGTGGATCCCCATCGCCTTGCACGAAGCGACGAATCGCTGCACCGACAGGCTGTCATTTGAATCGTCGATCAGGATCTTGCCGTCCGGCAATTGCGGCAGTCCCTCGTTGCGGCCGGAGACGCTGAACATCGGCTCGGCGCGGTCATAATACGGCGCCAGATCAGCCAGCCGCACAGGCCAGTTTTCGCCGAAGCCGTCGTGATCTTTGCAGGCGAATTCGTAATCCGACAGCCGCCAGCTTGCACGGCCCCAGCGCATCGTCTTTCCTCCGACGGCGCGGATCCGGACCCAATAGTACGGCTCGTCCTTGGCGTACGTATAAGGATTCTCCTGCTCGTCTGCCCAAAGATTGGCATCGAACTCGGAGGCCTGCGTCACGTGCGGAAACCGCCCGGGACGTCCGAACCCGCGGTACGGGAGGTCGTGGACGGCGGCGAGCGTGCGGTCCTTCTCAAAGTCGATCATCGGACCCGCTTCGAGCATCAGGCACTTCACGCCCAGTTTGGTCAATGTGTGGGCGGCCATGCCGCCGCCCGCGCCCGATCCGATGATGACCACGTCGTGGTCGTTTTTCTTGGCCATCAGTCCACCGCCCGCCAGAAGTAATTGGTCAAGCCGCCCGCGCCGCGCCTTCCCCGTGATGCCGCTTCGGCGTACTCGCGGGAACTCATCGCCGCCTGCAGGATGTCGGACTTGGCCTGCTGCAGGAAGCGCGCGAACGGATCCGACGGCCCGGCGTAGGTCCAAGCGGCCTTCAGCGGAGCGATCGCAGCTTCCGCTTGCGCGGGTCCAGCCGCCGCGAATCCTGCGCCCAGCCTGTCGAGGCCCTCGCGGTAGAGCGTCTGCACCGGCGCAGGAGACTCGCGGACCAGGAAGTCCAGGAACTCAGCCGCGCCCGTGTCGTTGGCCGAAGGACGTCCGCCGGTGGCCGGAAGGATGAGATCGCACAGCTTGCGCAGAGCCGCGAACTGGTCTTTTGTGAAAAACCGGACCGCGCCGTCGCCGACCGTATCCGGACCTTCAAGCGCGAGCTTTGGAAACTGTTCGGTGGGGCTGGGCGCCGACGTGGTCTGCGCGGGGAGCGCGGCGGCCGCGGCCGGAAGCCCGGCGATGGAGCGAATGATGGTGCGCCGTTTCATGGTCGTTGCCGTTTACGCTAGGATATCGCAGATGACCTATCTCGGATCGGCTTCCGGCGGACGTTTCCAGCGTGAGATCGCGGAGTTCATGGCCGTCCGCGTTTATCCAAACGACCGGACCTACGAGGAGCAGCTCTCGGCGGACCGTTGGGTGCTTCCTCCGGTTGTTGAGCAGTTGAAGGCCGAGGCCCGCGGCGCGGGGCTGTGGAACCTGTTCCTTCCCGATGCGGAGCACGGACACGGACTCTCGAACCTCGAGTACGCGCCGCTATGCGAGATCATGGGCCGGGTCCACTGGGCGCCGGAGGTATTCAACTGCAGTGCGCCCGACACCGGCAACATGGAGGTGCTGGCGCGGTACGGAACCCGCGAGCAGCAGCGCCAGTGGCTTGAACCGCTGCTGCGGGGCGAGATCCGGTCCTGTTTCGCGATGACCGAGCCGGACGTGGCGTCGTCCGATGCCACCAACATTGAGGCGTCGATCGTGCGCGATGGCGATGAGTACGTAATCAACGGGCGCAAGTGGTGGTCCACCGGGGCCGGCGATCCGCGGTGCAAGATCGCGATCTTCATGGGCAAGACGGACCCGGCTGCGGCCAAGCACAAACAGCAATCGATGATCCTGGTTCCGTTTGACACGCCCGGTGTCAAGGTGGAGCGGCTGCTGACGGTGTTCGGCTACGACCACGCGCCGCACGGCCACGCCGAGGTGTCCTATACGGACGTCCGGGTGCCCGTGTCGAACATCCTGCTCGGCGAGGGACGGGGCTTCGAGATCGCGCAGGGGAGGCTGGGACCGGGCCGGATCCACCACTGCATGCGGCTGATCGGAGCGGCGGAGCGCGCGCTCGAATCGATGTGCAAGCGCGTGGGCCAGCGGGTGGCGTTCGGGCGCAAGATCGGCGAGATGGGCACGGTCCGCCGCGACATAGCCGACTCGCGGATGGAGATCGAGCAGGCGCGGCTGCTGGTGCTCAAGGCCGCGCACATGATGGATACGGTGGGCAACAAGGCGGCGCGGACCGAGATCGCGATGATCAAGGTGGCGGTGCCGAACATGGCGCTGCGTGTGATCGACCGGGCGATCCAGGCTCATGGTGGCGCGGGAGTGTGTGGAGACTTCGAACTGGCCGCGGCATGGGCCAATTCCCGGACGCTGCGGCTGGCGGATGGTCCGGATGAGGTGCATGCGGAGGCGATTGCGAAGTGGGAGCTGGCCCGGTGGAGTTAGGCGCAATTTCCGATGCAAAACCGGCCCTTTGGGGCTCTCAGTTCACCTCCCGCGAAGCGTCGGGGTAATGTAGACTTGGTTCGAACCACCGATGATTACGACGTTGCTCGTCAGCCTTTTCACCTGGGCCGCGGACGCAAAACAACTCGGGATCGAGGCGGCCGCGCGAGGCCATTTCAACACTGCGGCCACTCATTTCGCAGCGGCTTGCGAGAACGCGCCGGGCGACGAGGACGCCTGCTACTTCCTGGGCCGAACCCTGTACACGTTGGCGCGGTATTCGGAGGCGCGGACGGCTTTTGAGAAGGCCTCGAGAGCCGCGCCGGCGGATAAGCGTGAACGTGCCGCGCGGGCCGCGGCCCTGAACTTCGTAGCGCTCGATTTGCCGGAGGAAGCCGAAGCCCGGTTTCGCGACGCGGTCCGCGCGCATCTGGGCGGCGAGGACTCCCGTGTGGACTTTGGCGCTTTCCTCACGAGGCAAGGGCGCGCGACTGAGGCGGCCGCCCTGCTCGAAGCCGCGCTGAAGAATCAGCCACAATCGGCCCGGGCGAACGCCGAACTCGGCCGCGCCCTGATGCATCTAGGCCGTACCGTGGCGGCTGTGCCGAGACTCGAACGTGCTCTCCGGCTCGATCCGAAGCTGAGCGACATTCGGCTGCTTCTCGGGCGCGCCTATCTCACGCTTGGCCGCACGGCGGAAGGCGAGCGCGAATTGCGTCACGGTTCGTCGACCGCCAAGTAGCGGTCGCAGGCAACATCGCGGAGTGTCTGCCGACTACCCGAGGGCCACTGAATTTCGATCGTGCGGGCGCTGCCGTCCGCGCCCATGCCGAAGTGCACGGCCCGATCGCTCGAACTGGCGTAGCCGACCGCCGTCGTAACGCGGTTCCATTGTTCGGCGCCGGATGCACCGGTAACGCGAATCATCGCGCCAATCCCATCGCGATTACATCGTCGCCCTCTCAACCGCAGAGCCAGCCAGTGGTTTCGCGTGGACGATGTGTTCCGCAAGACGAGCGGAGTCTCACCGGCTCGCGAGACCACGGCGTCGACGCGGCCGTCGCCGTCGAAATCGGCAAACGCCGCGCCCCGGTGCATGGCAGGACGTGTCGTCAGCGGCAGATCGTCGAAGCGGCCGTCTCCCCGGTTCACGAGCACCTGTACCGTCTGCTTTGCCTTGCGGTGAGAAAACTCCTCGAGATTCGCGTCGATGGATCCACGGGCGGCAAACAGGTCCTTCCGTCCGTTGTTGTCGAAATCGAAAATACCGTTGCCCCATCCGGTGTACGCCATGGTGTGCCGCCCGACCCGACTGGGGCAGGTGATGTCCGCGAACAGGCCCCGGCCGAGGTTGCGGAACAAAGGGAACGTTTCGTTGTGATTCGCCGTGATAAAGATGTCTTCCCGGCCATCATTATCGATGTCGCGTGCGTCCGCGCCCATCGAACTCAGTGCGCGTCCGTCGTCGTTGAACGCAATTCCGGCGCTGAGGCCAACTTCGCGGAAACGGCCTTGCCCCTCATTGCGGAAAAGGAAATTCGGAACCGTGTCGTTGGCCACCAGCGCATCGAGCCTGCCGTCGGCGTCAAAGTCGAGAAACGCGACCGACATGCCCTTGCCGCGATGCCCGGCGATGCCGGAGGGCAAGGAAACGTCGGTGAAGGTCCCGTCGCGATTGTTGCGATAAAGGGCGTTCGGCAGGCCTTCGTAGTAGCGCGGATGACAGTACACGCGCGACTTGCCCACCGTGCACGGCGGCTCCTGGGCCGGGTCCCAGGCGACATAGCGCACGACGAACAGATCGAGCCAACCGTCCTGGTCGTAATCCTGGTCCCGGCGGATCTGGCCGGCTTCCAGGCGCAGGTCGTCCGCCACGTACCTCTTGAAACCCTTCAGTGAAACCGTCAACCGGTAGGTTCCGGACCGCAGATCGGGAACCTCGAAGCTGCCGTCAGCGGCGGATTGGAGGGTCCGGGCGGTGACGCTGGTGGACTGGTCGACGAGCGTCACCTCGGCCCCGGGCAGGACGGCTCCCGACGGATCAGCGACAACTCCACGAATTGTGGACAACGTTGCTTGCGCGAACAGTGCGGCGGACCCGGCGGCAATCGCGAACCACCAAATGACTTTCTTGGACAATGGAAGGCTCCTGTCGTTCTCTGTGCCGTCCATGATAGTCGGGTTTTCTTTCGAGAGTGTGACAGCGATGACGGAGAAGCGCGAATGGAGACAGGGCTCCTAGGCGAAAGCCCATGGGGAGACCAGCGCAGAGCTCCCTGTACCTCGATGAGCGAAGCGCCTCGTGCTACGAGGGAACCGTCGTATAATACGGTCTTGCCGGTGTGCGAACCGGAGACATCCTTGACAAGTGTGCCGGTGGGCGGTTGACACAAACGAAGGGTAACCGGGGGACAGCGGTTAAGCTGGGGGATGCCC